>QHSR01000079.1:0-14393 GCA_003221635.1 Candidatus Rokuibacteriota bacterium
CCCGACACTTGCCTGGTCTGGCACCTCGGATTCGAGGGGTTGCTCCGCCATCAGGAGCGCGGACGACAGGTGTTCCAAGTCGTGAACGCGATCGACACGGCCTACCGTCTGCAGGCTTCGTCGGCGGACGAGCGCCCGTCGGCGCACGCCCTGCAGGGCCATCTATTCGAGGCGGCGCGGATCCTCATGCGCGAGGACCCAGGCGTTCTGACAAAGGTCTGCGCCTGGTTCCAGGAGAAGGGTTTCGCCAACGTGAAGTGCTGACGTCCAGCTTCTCCTCGATTCAGGGCTCCCTCGCTGCGCAGAGGTCTCGCCTCGGCGACGTGGGCGGCGCCGCCGAGACGGTGCACGGGTGCATGGAGTTGGGACCCCGAGCGGAGGCGTGGGCCCCCGGTCGTCCTACTGGCGAAGCAGGAGGACCGGAACTTTAGACTTTCGGAAGATCCGCGCCGCGCTACTGCGAGACAGTGTCCACCGCAGCGGGCTTCGAATGCTGGTCGCCAGCGCGATGACATCCGCGCCGAAAGCTTCGGCCTCGATCAGAATCTCCTGCGCAGGATCGCCGAACCGCACAACGCGTTCGACCGGTATGCCCTGGAGCAGCGCCGCGATCGCGTCCAGGTACGTCGACCCTTCCCCTTCCAGTCGGGCCATTTCCTGGTCCGCGTAGGCCACCACCTGCCCAGAAGTGCTCACGACGTTGTTCGGAACCGGCTCGACGTGGAGCAGCCGCACTGTCGATCCGGCAGTCCGCGCGAGGTCGGCGACCAACGGCAGCACAGCCTCACCATTCGGGGTGTGGTCGAGCGGGAGCAGAATTCGCTTCGCCATCATTCTCTCTCCTTTCGGTCAATGACGTGCAGAGTTCCGAACAACCACTCGACGTCGGATTCAAAAGAAGTCACGCCTTCGTGTCACGCGCGATCGCGCGTGGAGGTTAGCAATGCGCCTGCCAACACCAAAGTTCCGCGTCTTTACACGGGGGCGTCAGGGAGGACCCTACGGCCGAAGTGGGGAAAGTGTTACGTTTCAGAACGCCACGGGTCAGTCGGCTGACGCCTGCTCGTTACGAAGGTGTGACGATTTGGATCTGCCGGTGGGAGGCATCAGCACCACGCCGGGCCTCACTGCATTCCAGTCGGGTTGGTCAGGCAGCACGCCAAGCCCGTCAGCGGCCACGCATGGATTCACGGCATGAAATCGGGCCGAATGGTGCACGTTGGTGCCGTGGCGCTGGCGGCGCGCGTTTGCGCGCTCGCTGAGGTCGACGCCCTCCAGCCAGCTGACCCGGCATCCGGCGGCGCGCAGGGCGAGGGCCCAGTTGAGGTACACCCAGAGATGGCCGCCGCCCTGCGAGTACTCGATCGTCTGCGCCGGGGCGAGGCAGATCGTAAAGCTCATCGGGCTCCCCCCGTTGACACCGCCTCGGTGGCGGCAGCCGGCTCGACCAGCGGCCGTCCCTGTGCGGCACGCTCCGCCGCGGCGTAGAAATACCTGGCCAAACGCTGCGGCGCGTCCGGGACGCTCTTGAACCCTGGGATGCTGTTCATGTCCACGACGTAGGGCTTCCCGTCGCTTTCGATGATGTCCACGCCGTAGAGATCGATGCCGAACGCCTGCCCGCAGCGCCGGACGATCTCGCACAGCTCCGGCGTTGGCGTGAAAGGCTCGCCAAGTTTTTCCGCGTCAGTCTTCCGCGGAAAGACCTTCATCACGCCGAAGATCCGGCCACCGATCGAGAACATCTTCCGGTCCGGGCCCTGCGGCGGGTGATAACGCTGGGCGAACACGGGCTCTTTGCCGTGCGGCGCGCTTGCAAGGTCCGCGGCGCTCTGGACGATCCGGATGCCGTAGCCGCCTGTTCCCTGGTACGGCTTCACGATGAGCGGTCCGGCCTCAAGGAGCGGCGCCAGCGTGTCGGGGTGTGACGTCACGTATGCCGCCGGGGTTGGCACTCCCGCGGCTTGCAGGATATGGGACATAACGATCTTGTCACGCAACGCCAGGGACACCGGATACGGATTCACGATTGCCGCGCCCAAGGCGTGGAGCGCCCCGGCCAGGCTGAGGGCGAGACCGCTCTGCTGCTTCAAGACGTAAAGATCGTGCTCGATGCGTACGTTGGACAGGTCGGTCACTCCTGCCGCCGGGTTGATGACGTCGACGACCGCCCCCAATTCCTCGAGCGCCCGAATGACAAGCGGGATGTAGCTCCGCGTCTGCGGACTGAATGACCGCGCCAGGAATCCGATTCGCAACTTCCTCATCCCCCAAACGTCTCCCGCCGCCGCGGCCGCATTAACCGGGATTTCCGATACGGACCGTGTTCGCTTTCCTCCCGCGCTGCTGAGCGAACGACGTGACGCCTCACGACCCCAATCTGGTCATTCGTGCTCGGTGACAGGGACCGTTCTGGAGGCACCAGCGCCGTTGATTGCGCAAGTTCCACGGGCTTCCCGACGGCGCCTCCCCGCCTCAGAGACACTCCCCCGCGTGGCCGGGCTTGCTCCCAAAAGGAGCTGTCCGACTCGATCATGTCGGATGCCACGCGAGCTGCGCGATGCGCGCAACGATCTGCCGAAACAGCGGCCATGTCAAGTAGCTTTCGGCCAGCTGCCGGTGCTACGTGAAAATGTCATGGGGTAACTGCTCCGTGAAAGTGTCATGTCCTCATGGAGACTTTCACGATGAGCCGGAAGGAGCTGCCCCGGGCCGGCTTGGTCAAAGCCGCGCTCTCGGGGCGCATTACGAATCGCCAAGGCGCCACGGCCCTGCATCTGACCATCCGGCAATTCCAGCGCCTCAAGCGCCGCTTCGAGAGCGGCGGGGCGCCAGCGCTGCGCCATCGCAGCCGCGGCCAGCCCTCGCCGCGACGGTTGCCGCCCAAGCTCCACGCCCAGATCGGAGCGTAAGAAACATAAACGCCCCTTCTCGGACGTTCCTGCCCCTCCACGCCGCACCGGGACTGGTCGACGGATGGCTCCGCTCCTCCCCCGGAAACAGCCACCGACGTGAGGAGGTGGAGCGTCGTGATCGCCATCTCTATCCGCCTCCTTACGTCGGCGGCTACGCCTGCTGTGAAAAATCCAGGCTAACCAGTACTGCTACGGATCGCTCCACCGTTCGGCGCACTTGTTTGTTTTCGCGGCAAAGCGCGTGTAAAGATGGGGTATTTCCCCCAAGCAAATTCAGTTCAGCACCCCATAGTCCGCAGGGTGACGGCGGCGTGAGATGCCATCACGCTGACGGTTTTCATCGCCGCGTACGACCTGCCCACCTCGCCACGGGCAAGCCGGTCTATTGGAGGAAAGAGATGATCGATCTGGGGTGCACCCGAGCACGGCTCCTCGCGGAGATCGAGGGGACGAATTCTACAGGTGAACCTCTGAGCGATATCACCGACCCGCGCGTCGCAACCGCAGACGCTCACGTACGCGTTTGTGGCCGGGGGCGGAAGGATCTTTTCCCGCTCCTCAAGATCGCGCTCTGCGAACGGTTCGCATCGGTGCCGCGGCCGCAACTGATCCGGGACCTGCTCATGCCGCTGAAAAACGCGCTCGGCAACGCTTTCAAGCATGGCAATGGAAGCGATCCCGGCAAAAGAGTTTCCGTGGAGATCATGCTGACCCGCAAGGGCGCCCTGCTCGCGGTCACCGACGAAGGCACAGGGTTCGACTTTGCGCGCACGTTCCGGCGTTTCCAGCAGCAGGAAACCTACTTCGAGAATCACGGGTGCGGGTTCCGCAATCTGCACCAGGCGATGTCCACGGTCACCTACGAAAACGGCGGCCGCACTGTTCTCCTGTGCTTCCGGCCCACAAAGGAGAGGCTGGAGCCGGCATCTCGTTTGCCTGCCCTTGAACCTGTGGCGGTGGGCAACTCGCCTGCCGTAGAGCGGAGCGTCCCGCCCGGCGGGAAGCACGTTGAAGCGTTCAAGCGCGCAGAGACGACGGACCTGATTCCGGGCGGCAAGATGCTGCCCTCTACGGCAGGCGAGACGCCCGCCGCTACATTCTGGAGAGCACCATGCGCAAAAAATTCGGAGAGTTCTCTTGCCAAGCTGCTTGATGGGGAATGGATGCGAACGAGCTTATCAACCGAGCTGCCCGAATTCGCCAACGGTGGGGCCAGGCTCGAGTCCTGCCGGATCTACGCGACACGCGGGCGTTTCGGCGACGACTGTGGGAACCGCTACCTGCTCCGAGTCGCCGGCCCCGGCGGGGGACCGGCGGAAACTCGGATTCTCACCGGGAGATTCCACGCGACAACAACCAGGGCGGCGGCGGACTTCGATGCCGCAACCAGGCTGCACGACGCGCAGATCTCAAAACACCTGCGGATTCCAAAACCGGCCGCCCGGCTCGCCGGGGAGCCGCGCCTGGTTCTCTACGAGTTCGATTCGTGGATGACGCTCTCGGAGTATCTCACTTATCGAGGCAGCTTCAGGGCCTTGCGGAAGTGTGCGGGCAAGATTGGCCAGGCGTTGGCCGCTCTGCACGGCAGCCCACTCGTGCTCCCCGGCGGGGAGACTGATCCCTTGGGGCTTCAGGAGAGAGTCGCGAGCGCGGAGAAAAACCTTCAAACCCTGTCCGCCGGATCCGATCTCGTGAAGCGCTTCCGGCTCAGCTTTCAGCGCATCCTGCAGAGGGCCGCATTCAGGCCGCAACAAGAGCTGACGCCCATCCATGGCGCACTCAGTTGGGACCGCATTCGATACGGCGTGGACGGTCGCTTTTATCTTTATCGCTTCGAGACGTGCCGGCGGTCCGATCCGGGGCTTGATCTGGGAGGATGGACGGCCGACCTTCTCTGCTTCACACTCGCCAACCACGATGAAGAGGCGTATCGCGTATGCCTCGACCATTTCCTGGGAACGTACAACTCGGAAGCAGCGCACCCGATGAGCAACGAGGATTTGCTCGACTACACCGTGCTCGCGCTGGTCGAGCGTCTCGGACGAGCTGGTCCCTCCACTCACGCCGGCGCCGGACAACTACTCGCGGCCTTGGACATCGCGTCAACGACGAGGACCGGCAGTGCGAAGAGTGAGGGAACATGAAATCTGGCGTGGCAAAACGCGGACCGCTGCAAACGCCGCGGACGCTTTTGCCGGATGTGGAGACGTTGAGCGCGTGTCTCACCGCTGCGTTCGACGGCCACGATTCTTGCGGCGAAGAGGTCAGAATCCTTGATCGAAAGCTGCCGCGGATGATGAGTACGTCTCCGAATGAGGTCGTGACCTGCCAGTGGGCGAACGACAGCAAAAGCCGTGTGTTTATCAAGTACGGGGCTGGTCAGAGCCACTATTCGTTCGGGCATCGCGGCGGCGTCGCTTATGAAGCGGAGGTTTATCGCCGCTTGCTGCAGTCGTTGCCGGATTTCCGTCCCAAGTGCTTGGGCGCGCCCGCGGATCCGAATAGCGGCAAGACCTGGCTCATCCTCCAATACGTTTCCAACGCCGTGCGCGTCAGCGATCTGGTTTACAAACGCGCCACCCGGCAACAGCGCGCCATGGCCGAATCGGCCCGCTGGATCGGAAAATTTCACGCGATACATGAGGCGCGCGTCCATGAGCCGGAGTTTTCGTTCCTCAAACGTTACGACGCGGAGTATTATCGCGGCTGGTGGCGCAGGACCTTCGAATTCGCGAATCCTCTTCGCAGACGCTTTACCTGGCTGAACAAACTCCGTGAGGCCGGAGGGGACCGGTCCAAGAGGCGAGCGAACAAGCCTCGGCGTCCGTGGCGCCCGGATGGGGCTCAGGCGCTGAGTGCAGCGGCGTGGTTGGTGTCCAGCGACGCGGCCAACGGCGGCGCCCGGCCCGCCAGCTCTCGCGCCCCAGCGACGGCGGCCAGGATCGCGCGGATCGCGTCGGGGTCTTCGACCGTGCCCATCAAGCGCAAGCGCCCACCGCAGCGCGAGCATGCCAGCACGGCGTCCTCGACTGGCGCCGGGTGTACGCCCTCGCCGGCTCGGACCTCGGCGACCGCGACGTCTTCTGCGCAACACTCGCCGCACGCGCACGCGATCAACAGTAGCGACTGCCGTTCGAGGAGCGTGCGGTGCAGCGTGCGTCGGAGTTCCGGGTCCAGGACGGCGTCACGCTGAGGACGTGCAGTGCCGAGGATCTCGTCGTGTTCAAGGCCTTTCCGGCAGGGAGAAAGACTGGCTGGACATCGAAGGGATCGCGCTGCGTCAGCATGGTCGGCTCGACGAACGTCTGATCTGGTCCGAGCTGACACCGCTCCTGGAATTGAAGGACTCGTCCTTCGCCCGCGCCAGGCGCACGAGCTGCCGTGGAACCCGGCCGTCCTCGAGCAGCGGGTCGGCCGCATCTACCGCCTTGGCCAGAACCGCCCGATCGACGTCTACAGCCTGGTCAGCGAGCCCGGCATCGAGTCGCGAATCTCGGACCTCGTGGGGACGAAGCAGGTCTTCTTCGTGAGGCTGTTCGACGGAACGAGCGACGAGGTGGCGTTCGAGCGTTCGGGGAGCTTCCTCTCCCGGATCGAGCGGATCGTGGCGCCGGCCCTGGAGCGCGCCCCGGCGCGCGGCGTGGAGGCCGCCGAGCCGGAAGACGGCCCCGCCGAGCGCGAGATCGACGCCATCGTGGCCGCGGGCGACGAGTCGCGGGACGCCCGCGTCCCGGGCGCGCCCGAGCCGGCGCCGCCGCCGTCCGCGGTCGACGTCCAGAAGCTCTTCTCGGGGCTCACGGTGCAGCGAACCGCCCACGGCGGCCTCGTGATCGAAGCGCCTCCAGAGACCGCCGCGACGCTGGCTGCGCTGTTTGCAGGCATGGCCCAGCTGCTCCAGGCCGTCGCGCCGGGGCCCGCGAGCTGAAGGCCGATGTTACCGCAAAGACGGCATAGGCTCGTTGAGCCTGGGCGAGGAGCGCGTTCACGTCGTCAACTGGAATCTGCCGGTGCGCCTTCCGTCCGGTATGATAGCGGCGAGCGTGAGCGATCCATGCGTGCCCGAGCGTTCTGGAAGACCGTGACTCTCGACCGAGCGGATTTCCTCGATCGGCTGATCGCCCTGCTGACCGAGCACGACATCCGCTTTTGCGTCGTCGGTGGTCAGGCGGTGAATGCGTACGCCGAGCCCGTGGTGAGTCTCGATCTCGACCTTGCCGTCGCCGTGGAGCAACTGGCGCGTGCGGAAGCGCTCCTGCGCGAGGCCTTTGCCGTCGAGCGGTTTGCCCACAGCCTGAACGTGTCCGACGCGGGATCCGACCTTCGGGCCCAGATCCAGACCGATCCACGATACTTCGCCTTTGTGGACCGGGCGGCGCCTCGCGACGTCCTGGGCGTCCGCCTGCCGGTGGCTCGCCTCGAGGACGTGCTGCACGGGAAGATCTGGGCGGTGACGGATACGTCTCGCCGGCCGAGCAAGCGCCAGAAGGATCTGGCCGACATTGCGCGCCTTCTCGAGGTGTATCCGGAGCTGCGTTCACAGGTGCCGGCGGACGTCGCGGCGAAGCTCGTGGGCTGAACCCACACCCCACGACCCCGCTGAGCGGCGGCTCGACCTCGGTCACGGCGACCGAGCGTAAGAGACATAAAACGCCCCTTCTCGGCAGTTCCAGCCCCTTCAAGCCCCACCGGGACTGGTCGACGGATGACTCCGCCCCCCCGGATACAGAAGGAGACGCTCGACCAGTTCTGCGACGCGATGTCCAGATCGCGCGCGAGGCCGAGACGAACCCCGCGGTGATCCACGACGCGCCGGTGACCACGCCGGTGCGCCGGCTCGATCAGACGAAGGCCGCGCGCGAGCCGAATCTGCGCTGGACGCGCCGGGCATAGCCTCTAGAAATACCTGTCCGACTCGGCGCGGACGAAATTTTCGACGGTAACGGGAACGGGTTTGCCGGCTGGCGATTGCGCTTGCACTCCGAGTGGGACTGTCCAGACAAACGCCGCGATAGCACCGACCACTCTCATGCGCGTAGGCAGCGCAAAGGGCCGGGTCGCGACATAACGGCCGCTCTCGGAAGTTCCTCCCACCGACGCCCGGAGAGACAGACCACGTGATCGACTACACTCGGGAAGACTTCACCCGCTCGGGAAGGCACTATGATCTCGTCCTCGACAACGCGGAGAACCGCTCGTTGTCGGACTGCCGGCGCTGTCGCCGTTTGTGACTCATAAATACGTCGGTAGCGCTCGACGCCGAACCGCGCGGACCTCGTCGTGCTGAAAGAGCTCGTCGAGTCCGGCAAACTGAGGCCGGTGATCGATCGAACCTTTCCGCTCCCAGAAGTGCCCGCGGCGCTACACCACCTCGAGACGCTATTCTGGGTACTTGATTTCGTTGGGCACCGGCCAGATCGTTTGGTACAGATAGAGGCGCGCGCCTTGCGTGACCGCTTCGCCCTCGGTCAGCTTGTAGGCATACATCCCCGGTGGAAGCACGTTCCCGGCGTCGTCTATACGGCATCGTCCTGTCGGTGAGCGTTCTGACCTTCCTGCCCGCATCGGGCCCGGAAACTTGCGTGATCTCGAGCTTCACTTGCTCAGTGCCCCCGGGGTTCGTATTCAGATTCATGAAATAATTTTGCTTGTACCAGGTTTCCGTGAGCACGCCACCCACGCGGAACCAAATATGGCGCCCGTAGTTGGCTGTCGCCGGCTCGTAGAAATGGTGATTGGCCTGATCGTCGTAGGTGTAAGTTACTTTG
Organism: Candidatus Rokuibacteriota bacterium; assembly: GCA_003221635.1. Taxonomy (GTDB): domain Bacteria; phylum Methylomirabilota; class Methylomirabilia; order Rokubacteriales; family CSP1-6; genus AR31. The sequence continues at coordinate 8,681 of QHSR01000079.1, forward strand.
AGGCTGCCATTCTCCATGCTCCCGGCCTCAAAATGGATATGGTTGCTGCCGTATTCCAGACCGGGCATGGACCACGGGCTCATCGTCACCTCCGTGGCGATCTCGACATAGTCCAACCCCGAGTCGGTGCCTTGAAACTCGAATTTCACCCAGTAGGCCATGGCGCCTTCAATGGTCGAAGGCGAGAAGTACTCCTCTTTCTGGTCCTGCGAGAGAAGCTTCCACGTGACGCTCGGCGAGTAAGTTGTATCGAGGTAATTGCTCTTCCGAGCAATGTAGACATTGCCTGTACTTTTGAAATGGGCCTTGATATCAGCGCCTGCCATCCCCCAGGTGGACTTGACTGGAATCACGATCGAGGAGGGAATCGAAGGATCGGTCGGTATGAGGCCATCCGCGGTTTGCGTGACGTTCGTCTGCGCGGTTAAGTAAGCCTGATAGCCGGCGTTCCTTAGATCGGGCTTATAGGTAAATACGCCGCTGCCATAATCGGCATAGGTTCGGTAAGAATATGGTCTGGTGTCATACCCGATCGACGTCATATCGACACGGCCCCGCATATCGAAATACATGGTGAAGCTTTCATTGGGGCGCAAATCGTAATTGAAATCGAATTGCGCGCCGACGTCGCCGATGATCCCGTAATCGCTGACAGTGGCATCCTGGACGACACCGCTCAGATCCCAACCGACCCAAGGCTCGATGCGCTTCATCAACTGGATATCGCTTTTCAGGTTGTTCCAGCTCGGAGTGATGGTTGTGTTGTCCCAGTCGAAGTAAAGGAATCGGGTTTGTGGCTGGGCGTCGAAATTGTGCCAGAGACCGTCCCAGAAAGCTTCTCCGGGTTGATGGTTGCCGCTGAGGTCTATTTTTCGCGCGAACATCGAGCCCACCGGCGGCACGTAGCGCAGAAGATTGCCCACAATATCCACATTCTCGCCGCACATTTGTCCCCCATACTGATTCAGGCGCCGAAGCGCGCCGTCCATGCCCCCAATGGGGTCGTTGTCCCACACCTCGGTTCGCATGTAATGCTCATCCATCCATTCGTGAACGCGGAGGAACTTTTCCGTATTCGTGAGCCCCACTCCTCCGTTCGTAATCGTGGCGGCGAGCTTGGACAGGTCGCGAAAATCGTATCCCTGGGGACCATAGAGGTAGGGAGCCTTGATCAGTGTGCTGCCGGTGTTCTCCAGGGTGATAGAGACATTCCGCAGCTGCGTGCTATTGATGTTGATAACTTCATCATGCGACCAGCTCGAAATATTGAACTGGTAGGCGCTGGGATGCACCGGTGCCGGTGGTGGGTAGGCAAGGAAGTAAGGGTCGTTGATGTCCTCTACCGTATACGACTGCCAGGCCAGCGGAGGGGCGGCGAAGGCCGCAGCCTTGAGATCCATCGACAGTGGGACCGTGGACGCGAATAGCCCAACGACCATTAGCATCGCAGCGCCTTGCCATGATCGTTTCAACATATTGCCTCCAGACCGTATCGACACGTTTCCTGGGCAGCGTAATTGCTCCGATCGATCACACAGCACCTATCTCTTGGACAGCTGGGCAGAGATTGCAATCAATCCGGATGCCGGAAGCGCAGACCTGGGTGAGTTCACCCAGCGCGCGCATTATCGTTGCTCGAAAAAGACCGTGTTTTTGCGCTGTGCAGGGAGAAAACGCCCCCATGATATGTTCATGAAGCCGGATGTCAAGAAGTTTCCGCCCGGCCTGTTCAAGCTGCTTTTGAATGGGACATCTGTCGAGGTGGCGAACGGGCGTGATGTCAGCGCTTCGACGATCGTGTTGAACGGTGGACCGCCCGCGGTCGCCGGAGCAACCGTGGTGATCGAGATGGGCATGGCGACGGGGATACGGGTGATACGGCGGTCGTCACGATCGCCGATCCTGGAGGCAAAGCGCAACGCGTCATCGCCGCGTCAGGCGACCTGGACGGCGGGGAGCAGCCGCTGCAGGAGCGTAGAGCGTAAGAGACATAAAACGCCCCTTCTCGGACGTTCCTGCCCCTCCAGGCCCCCCGGGACTGGTCGACGGATGGCTCCGCCCCCCGGATACAGCGCGGACAACGGCCTGTCAACGGATTTCGGTCGCACAAGGGACCGGAGGGGACCGGTCCAGGAGGCGAGCGAACAAGCCTCGGCGTCCGTGGCGCCCGGGGCCCGCCAGCTCTCGCGCCCCAGCGACGGCGGCCAGGATCGCGCGGATCGCGTCGGGGTCTTCGACCGCGCCCATCAAGCGCAAGCGCCCGCCGCAGCGCGAGCATGCCAGCACGTCGATGTCGAACGCGCGCCTCATCAGATCGGCCCACGCCCAGTGCCGGGAGCCCGGCGCCGCCGCCGAGTCGTCCTTCCCGTTTGCGGAGGCGCTCGCACCCACCGGCGCCTCCACCGGCGGCGCGCCGTAGGCGACCACGCGCGCTCACCAGCCGGCGTGCGGCGCGAGCACGCCGTGGTAGAGCACGAGGTTGATCCGCGGCCGTGGGGTGAGCGCGGCCAGCTTCTCGAGCAGCGTGAGCGGCTCGAACACGAGCTGGCGCGTGCCGTCCGCCCACGCGGTCTTGAGCGTGAGCCCGACGCGGCCATCGGCCAGGAGCCGGAGCCGGTCCTCGGCCACTGCCGGGCGGAGCAGATAGCGGCAGAGCTGTTCCAGGCGCGGGCGATCCGCGGCCGGCACGGCGACGTTCGCGTGCAGGTCGAAGCCCGCGAGATGCGCGTGCCGGGGGGCGGTCGAGAGCACCCACGGCGCGTCGGGATCGTCCCCTACGCGCCACACGCGGGCGCCCGCGCGCGGCCCCAGCGCGATTCGCCCCTGAATCGAGGCGCTGCTGATGCCGGCCAGCGCGGGAGATTCTTCGACAACGGGATCAGCCTGGCATAGGTCGGCACCGCCGGAATCGAGACTGCGGCGCTCGAGCAGACGCTGCATCCGCGCGGCGATCCGCGCGAGCAGCGCCCGGAAATCGAGCGTGTCCCCCTCGCCGGGAGCGTAGAAGACGCCGTCGAAGAGCAGCGTGTGGAAATGGATGTTCAAGTTCAATCCGCCGCCGAACCGCTGGATGACGGTCACGCATTCTGACCGCCCGTCACGGATCCCGTATCGGCGCGCGCGGTGGCGCTGGAAGCCCAGCAGCACCCGCACGAACACGCCGAGCACCGCGCGCGCCAGCGCGTGATCCCACGCGAGGAGGTAGCGAAAACGGTACGGCAGACTCAGCACCCACTGGCTCACGGGCACGCGCGGCAGCACCTCGTCGACGAGGCGGGCGGCGCACTCCGTCATGCGCCGGCCGCCGCAGCTCGGGCAGAAGCCGCGGCCCTTGCAGGAAAACGGCACGAGTCGCTCGAACGCGCAGTCGGCGCATCGCAGGCGCGCGAAGCCGTGCGCCAGCACCCCGCAGGTCAGGAAGTCTCTGAACTCTTGCTCCACGAACCCCGGCAAGGGGGATCCGTCAGCGTGACGCTATTGGGGGCGCCGGCGTAGGACCTGGACCGGCTGTACCCTTCGGTCGGCGCGAGCGACAACCGAGTGCGAGCGGTGACACGCCGACGGCCGCCGAGGTGGGCTCGGCGGCCGTCAGGGCCGCGGCATACGTCCCCTCGCGAGACGCGGTCGGCGGCTAACCCCGGCCGTTGTGAGTTGCGTGATACCGGGCGTTGTGCAACACGCGGCCCGGGTAGCTCCCCGTGTGCGTTCCCTTCTCGAGCAGGACCTCGCCATTCACCACGGTGTAATGGATCCCCTCAGCCAGCTCCCGCATCCGCCAGCCGTTGTTCGGGAAGTCGTGCACCACGTCGCCCGTGACCGGCTGCACGGTGTCGGGATCGAAGACGACGAGGTCCGCCGCCATCCCCGGCTGCACGAGCCCGCGATCGTAGATGCCGAAGGCGCTGGCCGAGTCGAAGGTCAGCCGGCGGACGGCCAGCTCGAGCGGCATGATCCCCTTCTTCCGCACCCAGTGGCCGAGCAGGCGGGTGGGGTTCGACACGTTCGAGTGGAACTGCACGTGCGCGCCCCCGTCGGAGAGACCGACGACGGCGTAGGGGCTGCCGAGGATCTGCGCCACCGCCTCCGTGTCCGTGTTGTTCTCCCCGAGGGTGAACACCGTGTTCAGCTCCTCCTCGACCACCAGGTCGAGGAACGCGTCGAGCGGATGCTGTCCCCGGGCCTTGGCGATCTCCGCCATGTTCTGGCCCTCGAGGCCGCGGTTCTTCGGAAGCTGAGGCGCTTCCACGATCATCAGGTCCCAGCGCCTGGAGAAGCTCGGGTCCGGAGCCTGCGGGCCATCGACCTCGACCCGGAGCTTTGTGCGGACCTCCGGATCGCGATAGGCGCGCATCTTGTCGGCATCGGAGCCCTGGAGGATCGGCAGCCAGGTGGGCATGCTCCGGAACACCTGGCAGTTCTTCATCGTGAACCGCTGCACGACGCTCCCGGGATTGCAGAGGGGCACCGCCCGAATACCCTTCCGGACCGTCTCCTCGACGTGCGTCAGGTGCTGCCGCCACCGCCCGGGGTGACGCGCCTGCTCGACCAGGGTGTTGTACATCACCGGGCGGCCGCAGGCTTCGGAGATCCGGCTCAGAAGGTTGTCTTTCAACTCGGGGTTGGTCCCGCCACCGCACTGGATCACGCCCGTGCCCACCTCGCGGAGCACGTCGGTCAGCGCGAAGAGCTCCGACTCCGGCGCGCAGGCCGCGGGAATCCGCGTCCCCGCGATGTCGAAGTGGTTCATGTTGCGGGTGATCGAGAGCCCGAGGGCCCCCGCTTCGAGCGCCTCGCGCACCACGCGCCGCATCGTCTCGAGCTCGGCGTCGGTGGCCGGACGCTCCGAGCAGTCCTTCCCCATGGCGTAGAGCCGGACGGCGGAGTGGCCGACCAGTGTGCCGACGTTCACCCCGAGCCGCTGGCCGATGGCGCTCATGTACTCGGGGAACGTCTCCCACGTCCAGGGCACACCCGCGTCGAGCACATCCATGGGAATCGCTTCGACGTAGGAGAGCATCCCGGCCAGCCTCTCGCGCTCGGCGGCCTTCACGGGAGCGAGCGCCAGCGAGCAGTTCCCGATGATGACGCTGGTGGCGCCGTGGTGACACGAGAAGGTGCAGAGCGGATCCCAGAGGACCTGCGCGTCGTAGTGGCAGTGGTTGTCCACGAACCCCGGCGAGACGACCCGCCCATCGGCCTCGATGACCCGTCGCGCAGGTCCGGCGAGGCGTCCGAGCTCCACGATCTTGCCCTGAGCCACCCCGACGTCGCCGTGAAAGGCGGGCCGGCCCGAGCCATCGATGATGCGTCCGTTCTTGATCAGCAGGTCGTAGGGCATGATGTCGCTCCTCTCGGCGTCTCTCGCTCATATCGGCCGCCGGATGGATCTACGACGCGGATAGTAGCGCAGGCCGAGGACGAGAACAACATCGCGCCGGCACCGCGCGCCATGTCCTCGTCGGCCTCTCGTGTGCTAAGGTTGGCGAGCGCGAGCGAGCCACGTCGAGCGTACCGCCGAGGGTGCCGACGAAGCAGATGAGTCCGGCTCGAGCGGCAAAGCGACGCGGCCGACGGCTTCAGAGGGAGACGAGTGGGGCGGGGGCATGAGCGCGCGAATACGACGGTCGTGGCTGGTCGTGCCGTTGTCCAAGGCAGAGCAGATCGCCCAGGCGCCCCGGTCGGGGGCCGACGTGATCGCGCTCGACCTGGTCGA
>QHSR01000079.1:14429-36509 GCA_003221635.1 Candidatus Rokuibacteriota bacterium
TGCACGCCTGCGCGTGGCCGGGACTGACCGGGGTGATCGTTTCGCGGTTGGAGTCGGTGCAGCAGGTGGCGGAAGTCGATGAGCTACTGGCGGAACTGGAGGCCAGGCGGGGCATTCTGCACGGGACGCTGGAAATCGTTGCCGCGCTCGAGACGGCCCGCGGGAACCACGCCGCATACGATATCGCTCGCCGTAGTCCGCGGATCCGGGGGCTGACGCTGGGCCGGACCGACCTCATCATGGACCTCCGCCCCGAGCCGTCCGGCGAGATCCACCTGATGCCGTATCTCATGCAACGGCTCGTCGCCGTGGCGCGGGCTCTTGGCGTGACGCCCATCGGCGCCTGGTGGCGGGCGCCGGCTCGGGGCTTGCTGGCCCCCCCCGACGACACATATCACGCGGCACGCCGGGGTCGTGCCATCGGCTTCGCGGGGTCGCTGTGCATCGACGTGAACCAGGTGGAGCCCCTGAACCAAGGGTTCACGCCGGACGCCGCCGAAGCGGCGGCCGCCCAGCAGTTGGTGACCGCGTATCACGCCGGCGTCGCCCGGGGCGTCGCCGTCGTGGAGCAGGGCGACCGTCTCGTCGATCGAGGGTCGGCTACGCAGGCCCTGGCGCTCCTCGATCTCGCGGCGGCATGCGCGGCGCGCGATCGGGAAAAGGCCGAGATGGCCGCGCGCCCGCTACTGGCCCTACCGTAACATCGTCGGGAGGACATGCATGGCCGCACATCAGGTGCGCCGGTCCGGGCTGACCATGCCCGTGGTCACGCGCCGCTTCGTCGACCACGCCTGGCGCCGCGGGTGTGATTTCATCAATCTCGACCTCGAAGATTCGGTTCCCCAGCACTTGAAGGCCCATGCCCGGGGCCTCATCAAGGACGCCATCCCTGTTGTCCGGAAGGGTGGAGCCGAGGCCTTCACCCGGATCAATCACGACTACGTGCACGCCGACCTGGACGCCATCGTGTGGCCCGGGCTCAGCAAGGTGAACTATCCCAAGGCCGAAACGGCCGACGAGATCCGTCTCCTCGACGCCGTCATCACGCGTCTCGAGCGCGAGCGGGGCATCCGCCCGGGCACGGTCGAGATCGGCGCCAACATCGAAACGGCGAAGGGCGTCGCCGCGGCATACGACATCGCTTCGGCGAGCCCGCGCGTCAAGGAGTTTGGCGGCGGGACCGGCTACGACATGTCCCGTGACCTCGGTGTCGAGATGTTCGTCGGCTTCGAGCAATTCGCCTATGGCAAGGGAGAGCTGGAGCTGGCGGCCCGCGCATTGGGATTAGAGGTGAGGGCGGCGCCCTTCGTGGCCAACACGACGGGCAGCGTCAGCGACGCGGACCGCGCCTTCCGCGAAGCCCAGGCCGGTCGCAGGTGCGGATTTCGGCTCGGCGGCGGGCTCAATCCCGCCGTGGTAGAGGCGCAGAACCGGGGTTTCACGCCGACCGCGGAAGAAGCCGACGACGCCCAGTGGGTTCTGGAACGGCATCGAGAGCTGGCCGGAACTGGTGAGACGTGGATCGCGATCGACGGCCGGGTGATCGACCGCTACGAAGCCGCCCGCGCCCGTGACACCCTGGAGTGGGCCGCGCTCTGCGCGGAGCGCGACCGGGAAAAGGCGGAAGCGGTTCTCCGTACCCGGGTAGCGATGGCCGAGCCTGCGCCCTGATGGCCATCCTCGTTCGTCGCTCTAATCTGTTAGCGCCGATCACCGCTACGGAGCGTGTCAGCCAGGCCTGGCAGAGCGATGCGGATGCCATCACGCTGGATCTGGAGGACGGCGTGGTCGAGACCCGCAAGGCGGAAGCGCGGGGCCTGGTCAAAGAGGCCATCGACCTAGCCGGCCGGGGCGGCGCCGAGGTGTTCGTGCGCGTGAACGCGACCCTGCTCCACGCCGACCTCGAGGCGTCCGTGTGGCCGGGCCTCCGCGGAATCATGCTGCCGCGCGTCGCGTCAGCGGCCGAGGTCGCGGAGGCGGTGGAGCAGATGACGGCCCTCGAACGCCGCCGCGGCCTCGCCGCGGGCGCGCTGGAACTGATCGTGCTACTCGAATCCGCCCGCGGGGTGTGGGACATCCGGTCGATCATCACATCGAGCCCGCGCATCACGCAGGTGGGGCTCGACGAGAGCGACCTCGCCTGCGACCTCGGCATCACCCCGCTGCCCGAGCACGATCCGTACGTCTATGCTCGAGGCCGGCTGGTCATCGAGACCACGGCCGCCAACGCGCAACCCATTGGCATCACCTACCCGTTGGGCGTTCACCCGCGCCGCTCATCGGCGGCGGAGATTCACCGAATGGCCACGGACGCCAGAAACCTGGGATTGAAGGGCGTTGTCTGCCCGGATCCGAGCTGGGTCGCGCCGGTCAACGCCGCCTTCACGCCCACGGCCGATCTGGTGGCGTACAACAAGCGGGTGCGCGAAGTCTTTGCCGGAGCCGTTGCCGCGGGCACCGCGGCGGTGCCCCTGGACGGTCGCATGATCGACGTGCCCGTGGACGAATGGGCCAAGGTGGTGCTTGCCATGGCGGCTGCCTGTGATGCCCGTGACGTGCAGAAGCGCGCCGCCCGCGCGATAGCCTGAAAGGAGAATGCTCCAATGAAGGTACACAAGCCCGACCAAATCCCCGCTCAACCCGTGAACGCTCCCTTGTTCACCGGTGGTCCGGTGACGCGGCAGACGCTGCTCACGCCTGAGGCGAGCAAAGACTTCAATCTGGGCATCGTCAACTTCAGCCCTGGTGCGCGAAACAAAATGCACACCCATAGTAGTGATCAGGTGCTGTTCGTGACCGCGGGCAAGGGCATCATTGCCACAGAAACGGAGCAACAGGTCATCGTCCCGGGCGATGTCGTGCATATTCCCTCGGAAGAGAAACATTGGCATGGAGCCACGCACGACTCGGCGTTCTCCCACATTGCCTTGACCGCGAAGGGTAGTACGACCACGCAAGTAGAAAAATAGGGCATCGGCCGCCGAGTCGCGCGCGGGTCAGTGCCGGGCCGTGGGCAGGGGGTGCGTGCCGGAGCGCGGGCTACGTGCTCGGTAATAAGGCCAGGGCATCGACGGCCTTCACCCCGTGCCCCGCGGGCAAGACCATCAGCGGGTTGATGTCCAGTTCCGCGAGATGGCCGGCGAGGTGCACGGCCAGCCAGGAGACGCGGACCAGGGTGTCGGCGAGAGCCGCCACGTCCGCCGGTGGTCGACCGCGGAAGCCCTTGAGGAGCCGAGCTCCCTTGACGTCCGAGATCATGGCCAAGCTCTCGGATAGGGTCAGGGGACAGCGCCGCACGGCAACGTCGTCGTAGACCTCCACCATCACCCCGCCGGTCCCGAACAGCAGCACCGGTCCGAGCTGCGCGTCGTAGGAGACACCGACGATGACCTCTACCCCTTCCATCACCATCTCTTGCACCAGCACCCTGGAGACGGCCGCGCCCGGGGCATGGGCGGCCGCGCTGGCCATGATCTCGGTGTAGGCGCGCCGCACATCTTCGGCGCTCTGCACGCCCAGGCGGACGGCGCCGGCCTCGGTCTTGTGCGGAATGTCAGGCGAGTCGACCTTCAGCGCCACCGGGTACCTGAGGCGCTCGGCGGCCTCGACCGCGGCCTCGGCGGAGGAGGCAAGGACTTCGCGCGTCACTGGTATTCCCCAGGCCGCGATGAGCTGTTTGCTCTCGAATTCGGACAGGGTCGTACGACTGGCCGCCCGCGACCGTGCGATGGCCCGGTGCTGATCGTCCGAAAGCGCGGGAGCTTCCGCGAACCCGTCGGACAGGCGACGGTCACGCCAGGCGTGATAATCCAGCAGACGTCTGAGACCCTGGGCCAGGGTATCCGGGGTATAGAACACGGGAATGTTGGCGTGCTTCAGCTTGGCGAGTCCCGCCGTCTCGCTGCGGCTCCCTGTCCACAGGAAGGCGATGCCCTTGTGAGTGCGCTGGCGGAGACCGATCACCTGCTCGGCCTGGGTGTCTGCCCCGGCGCTCGCAATGACCAGCGTGCCGACCTTGGGCTCATCGAGCAGGTACTCCATGATCGACGGGAAGGACGCGCTGTTGGCAAAGCCCGTGACGTCCGCCGGATTTGCCGCCCAGCCAAACCCCTTGAGGATCCCGTCGATGCCATCGCGGGCGTGGTCGCTGAGGGGCGGCAGGTCCAGCCCGGCGAGGCCGCACATGTCGGCCGTGAGCGAGCTGACCCCGCCCGAGTGCGACACGACGGCCACGCCGGGATGCTCGGGCTTCGGGCTATGCGCGAGCAGCTGGGAGACTTCCAGTAGCTCGTCGTAATCTTGCACGCGGATGACCCCGTACTGCGCGAACACCGCGTCGTACAGCTTATCGGCGCCGGTCAGCGCGGCCGTGTGGGACCGGGCCGCCCGCGCGCCCGCCTCGGAGCGGCCGATCTTGATCATCACCAGCGGCTTGCCGCGCTCCGCCGCGAGCTTGGCCACCTCGAGAAACTTGCTCGCATCCTTGAACCCCTCGACGAAGCCGGCGATCACGCGGGTGGCGGCGTCATCGAGCAAGTACCGCGCGAAGTCGGAACAATCGAGATCCGCCTCATTGCCCGTGGAGATGATGTAGCTGAACCCTACGCCCGCGTCCGCCGCCCGCGCCAGGAACGGCCCGAACGCCGTGGCCCCACTCTGGCAGACGAGACCCACCGGCCCCGTCACGCCCTTCGCGCCGCGCGACGACGAGGTGGCCCAGATGTCGTCCTTGACATTGGCGAGGCCGAGGCAATTCGGCCCGCTCAGGCGCAGTCCGGTGTCACGGGCGAAGACTCCCAATTGTGTTTGTAGATCGCGCCGCGCCGGCTCCCCACGCTCCGCGAACCCCGCGGAAATGACGATGGCCGACCCCGCTCCCTTGGCGTGACAGGCCTCGAGGACATCGAGCACCTGGTCGTACGGAACGACGACCGCCACCAGATCAGGACCTTCCGGCAGGTCGGCGACCCTCGCGTAGGACTTCACGCCCATGATCTCGTCGTAGTTGGGGTTCACGGGATAGACGCGTACGCGATCCTGCGCCTTGAGCGCGGCGGCGAGGAACCGCCCCCCGTACTGCAGCCGCGGCGTCGCCCCGACGATGGCGATGGAGCACGGGTTGAGCATCTTGTGGATCGCCTGCATCTGCGGCTCGGTCCAGATCTCCATGCGAGTCGTCATCGTTCCTCGGCGGGCCCGGTGAAGGCGCCGCGCTTGCCCGCCGCGAGCGCGATCAGCGCGTCGTGGATGCGCTGGTCGATTTCGAGGCCGTCGCGCGTGAGGCGCGCGCGGTCGCGATATGCGCGCTCGCCGGGAATGCGGATCTCGTCGACACCGTCCTGCCGCGGCGTCGCCTTGATCAGGGCGATCTCTGCGGCGAGCGCGCGCCGGTAATCTTCCAGCGGCATGAACAGGTCGGGCTTGAACGCGATGAAGAGGTACCCGGCGCTCTCCGTGTCGGTCGTCCCGCTGCAGAGCACGCCGAGCGCGTGCATCGCGAGCGCCAGCGCGTAGCCCTTGTGCCCGCCGAAGGGCAGGAGCGCGCCGCGCCGCGCGGCCGTCGCGTCCGTGGTAGGACGGCCATCCTCGTCGATCGCCACCCCCTCCGGCAGCGGGATGCCGAGCCGCTGCCGGAACTGGAGATCGGTGCCCATGAACGCGGAGGTTCCGAGGTCGATCACCAGCGGGTCGCCGTCCATCGGGAAGCCGAAGGCGATTGGATTGGTGCCGAGCGCCGCCTTGGCCCCGCCCAGCGGCGCGACCATCGGGTGCGCCGCCACCGTGTGGATGCCGATCAGGCCGGCCCTGGCGACCATCTCGACGTAATAGGCGCTGCGGCCGCTCATCCAGATGTTGTTGACGCCGACGAGGGCGAAGCCGTGCGCTTGCGCCCGCTCGATGACGGCGCGCGTCGCGTAGTACATCCCGAGCATGCCGCTCTGGTTGCCACCGTCGAACAGCACCGACACGCTCGTCTCCCTGAGCGCGCGCATCGGGCTGCGCGGCGCCTTGAAGCTGGGGTGCTCGGCGACGTTGAGCAACTTCGGCAGACCGGAGTACTCGTAGCCGCAGAGAGCCGCGTCGATCACGTGGTCGGCGAGAATGCGAGCCTCCTCGGGCTCGTACCCGACCCCGCGCATGGCCCGCTCGGACAGCGCGCGGGCCTCGGCCACGCTCAGGTGGACCCGCGCATTTCGAGGGGCGCCACGGCTTTGCCGGGGCGCCTCCGAGCCGCCATCGGGGGGCATGGGGGGCCCGTCGAGGCCCCCCATCCTAATAAACGGTGAACTCGACGAGGTTGTCATCGGGATCACGGAAGTACACACTGGTCGACACACCGCGCGCGCACGTGCGTGGTCCGGGTCCCGCCTCCGGTTTCACGCCGTTGCGCTTCAGCAAGGCGAGAATCTCGTCGACGGTCCCATCCCATTCGAGACAGAAGTCGGCGCCCCCCACCGTCGGCTGTCGCGCTCCGAGATAGCCCGCCCGCGCCGGCGCCTCCGGTCCGTGGACGTTGATCTTCTGCGCGTCGTTGATCCGGATCGTCGCCATGTCCGGGCGGCCTAGCCGCTTTTCCCAGACGATCGTGAAGCCGAGCCCCTGGTAGAAGTGCAGCGTGCGCTGGAGATCGCCCGCGACGACGACCCAGTGGTCGATGCCCTTGATGCCCATGGCGTGCTCCCTCCTCCACTTTCGCCTGTGATTTTCTCCCCGACCTTATCATGACGATCGCGACGTGGTCATGCTGCCATCGGCTCGAGCCGTTGCTTCGGGGTATTCTCCCGCCTGAGATCTCGCATCGCGTGTGGCCAGGAAGCCTCGCGAAGCGAGTCTCGAGCCCGGGCGGAGGCTCTGCTGGTGTGCATGGTAACGTTCAGCTAGACTTCCCGGCAGCCATCATCACCGAGGACGCCCATGCAGCGGATCGGCGTGCCGACGATGACGCATCTTGTGCCCACCATGTGCGGAGGACGTGACACATGAAAGCCGGCCAAGCCGTCCTGGAGGCGTTGCGCGCAGAAGGCGTCGAGTACACCTTCGGTGTGGTGGGCTCGACCACCAACAGTATCGTCACCGAGATGCACGGGCGGAGCGACATCCGCTTCGTCGACACCCGGCACGAGGAGGGTGCGGCCTTCATGGCGTATGGCTATGCCCGCGCCTCCGGCAAGCCCACCGCCTGCATCACCACCTCCGGGCCCGGGACCATCAATCTCGTCACGGGTATCGCCCTCGCCTACAAGGGACGGGCGCCCGTGATCGTGATCGCCGGCGACGTCGCGCGCGACTTCATCTATCGCGACGGCAGCCAGGCGTTCGACCTGGTAGGGTTGTTCAAGCCCATCACCAAGCTGGCGCTCGAGGTGAACAAGACCGAGCGCATCCCCGAGATGCTGCACTACGCCTTCCGCGCCGCGCTCGCCGACAAGTGCGGGCCAGTCTTCCTGGATATCCCGCGAGATCTCCTGGACGACCAGACCATCGCCGGGGAGCCGCTCCGTCCGGGGGCGTACCGCGCGGTGGAGACCCGCATCGCGGGTGACCCGCAGGCCATCCAGCGAGCAGCGGCGTTGCTGGCCCAGGCGCAGCGGCCGCTCCTGCTGGCGGGCGGCGGCATCATCGACGCCGAGGCGAGCAAGGAAGCGGTCGCGCTGGCCGAGCTTTTGGACATGGCGCTCGTGCCCTCCTACGGCCATACCGACGCGGTCCCCAACAGCCATCACCTGTACGTCGGGCCGCCGGGAGGACGCGGGTCCGCCGAGGCGGCGGAAGCCCTGCACCGCGCCGACGTCATCCTCGCCCTGGGGACGCGCCTCAATCAGCCGACGACGTTCTGGGACTACCGCGTGATCAACCGCGAGACGCAGATCGTCCAGGCGGACATCGACGCTCAGGAGATCGGCCGCAACTACCCAGTGGCGGTCGGGATCGTGGGAGATGCCAGGGCCGTGGCCGAGCAGCTGCTGCGCGCCGTGCGCGACACCTATCCGCAGGGGCGCCCCAAGGGGGCGTGGCGGAGCGAGGTGGCAGCGCTGGCGGCGCGGCGTCAGGCGCGGCTCCAGGGCGAGCTATCCCTGACTGGAACTCCGATGATGCCGCAGCGGGTGTACCCGGAGCTGCGCCGGGTCCTGCCGCGCGACTGCATGGTGACGATCGATGCCGGCGTCGCGCCGGGACTCGCCTACGACCGGCTGCACTTCGAAACCCCGCGCACGCTGTTCAACTACGCCGGGCACGGCGGGCTCGGCATGGGCTACTGCGTCGGTCTCGGGACCAAGCTCGGACGGCCCGACCGCCCCGCCGTAAGTCTGCAGGGCGACGGCGGATTCCTCTACACCTCGCAAGAGATCAACACAGCGGTGCGCTGGCGCATTCCGCTCGTCAGCATCGTGCTGAACAACAGCTGCCACGGCGCCGAGAAGGCACAGCAGCAGCGCCACTTCGGAGGGCGATACATCGGGGTCGACCTCGTCAATCCGCGCTTCGACAAGCTGGCCGAGGTGTACGGCGCGCGCGGGATGTACGTGCAGCGCCCCGAGGAGATTGCGGACGCCGTGAAGGAAGCGCTGGCATCGAACGGTCCGAGTGTGATCGAAATTCCGGTCGCCGAGTACTTCCCGGCGCCGGCACCCACGCCAGGCGGCGCGCGCCGGCACTGAAGCGGACGCCAGGACCGACGAGGGGATCGGCATGAAACGAATGCTGATGCTGACCGGCGACGTCAATCTCATGAACGTCACCGATCCCCAGGCGCCGTTCGCGATGATCAAGGACACGTTACGGCACGCCGACGTGCTGTTCGGTAATCTGGAAACCTGCTTCTATGAGCCCGCCGCCGGGCACGCGATCGAGCGCGAGGGTTTTTATGCCCCGCTCGCCTCCGCTCAGGCCCTCGTCATCGCCGGGTATCGCGCGATCGGTAACGCCAACAACGTCAACTACGGCGAGGAGGCGATTCGGTCGTCGCTCAGGCAACTCGATCGAATTGGCATTCCGTGCACCGGCGCGGGCGTGAATCGCAAGGCCGCGCGCGCTCCCGCGATCGTCACCCACGAGGGTCTGCGTTTCGGCTTCGTGCAACGAACCTCCGTGTACTGGGCCACCGGCCACGAGGCCACCGACGATTCCGCTGGGGTCGCCGTCCTGACGGGACGCACCGCGTACGAGCCGATGCTCCAGACGCGGCGCGCCGGTGTTCCGCCCGCGAACCGTCCCGGCCTGCCCCCCGCGATCCTCACCTGGGCGGACGCCAGGTCGCTCGCGGAGTTCACGGCCGATCTCCGCGCGCTGCGCACCGGGGCTGACGTCGTGGTCGCCTCCCATCACTGGGGACTGTTCGAGGACGTCCTCGACTACCAGGTCGAGATCGCCCACGCGGCGATCGAGGCCGGCGCCGACGTCGTCATGGGGCACGGGCCGCACTACGCATGCGCGGTCGAGATGTATCGGGGCAAGCCGATTTTCTACGGACTCGGCAGCTTCTCGTTCCACACCGGGCATGGCGGCCGCGCCCACGGCGACTGGGTCGGCATGCTGGCCCGCCTCACCTTCGACGATTCAGCGCTCCTGGGGGTCGCGTTCTCGATGGTGCGCCACAACGAGCGCAACGAAACCTACGTCTGCGACCCCCGCCAGGACAAGGAGGCGGTCGAGCAAATCGTGGGCCGGTGCGACAAGCTCGGCACGAAGCTCACGATCAGCGGCAGCGAGATGATCGTGTGGAAGAAGTCCTGATGCCGCGTCTCAGACGAGCGCGTCTGCGACCAACCTCCCTTCCACGTCACCGAGCTTGACCGCGAGCAGGTGGGCGACCGACGGAGCCACGTCGCGGCTCATGATGGCTCCGAGCTCGGCCCCACGCCGGATGCCGGCGCCAGCCGCCAAGAAGAACGCGCCATTGTCCGGATGGCTTGGTCGGTGGCCGTGGTTGCCGCGATATCGAGGTGGACCGAGGTGGTCATCGCCACGGGCCTCATCCCCAAAGGCGTAACCCCCCGCGGCCTCGAGCACGAGCTCGCCGATCATGGGATTCTCGTCCGGGAGGGGGAGTCCTAGACCGGCATAGTCGGACACGCCCCAGACGCCCGTCACGCCCTCGAGGCCGGCAAGCGCGGACTTTAGGTTATCGACGAGCGATGGGCGATCGGCTGGATCGAGAACGTAGAGGTAGCCGGCGCCATGGTTGGTGACGAAGCGGGCCCGGCTCTCGGTGATCCGCCCCTCGTCATCGACCTTCATGAGCCCGAGCTGGCGCAACCGCACGTTGACACGGATCTCCTGATCGGAACGCAGGAAGCCATGGTCGGAGACCACGAGCACCGCAGTGTCTCGCTCGAGGGCTCCGGCGGGGAGCGCAGCCAGTACGCGGCTCACGCAATGGTCCACGTACTCGAGAGCCCAGTACGCCTCCGGGGACCGCGGACCGTGGAGGTGCTGGAAGCTATCGGCGCAGAGGAAGTGCACGAGAAGCAAGTCGGGGGCGTGGCGGTGCAGCACGTGGGCCGCCACGTCAGCCACCACGTCGTCCCGGAGAAAGCGCTTCGGGAGCTGCGACCACTCGCCCAGTCGGTCGATCGGAAGGCCGAGCGCACCGAGCTCGCGCCAGACGTCCGGATGGGTCGCGCTCTCGAAGACGCGCTGATCCTTGAAGAACGGCAGGTTGAAGTCGAGGCTGGCCGCCCGGCGGGTGCAGGGCCAGTCGATCGCGGCCGTGCGCCGGCCGGCCGCGTGGGCGACGTCGTACACCGTCGGCGCCCGCAGCAGCCGGTCCGCATCGTAGATCGGATCGCCGGTGAGATCCTCCGCGCGTCCCGACTCACGGTTCAGGATGTAGTTCGCCACGACCCCGTGTCGATCGGGGCGCACGCCCGTCACCATGCTCGCATGAGTCGGCCAGGTGGTGCTGGGGAACACGCACTCCATGCGCCGCGCCACGACGCCCCGCTCGGCGAGGCGGCGCAACGTCGGCATACGTACGCGCGGGTCGGTCCAGTAGAAAGACGCAAACCCGTCGAGGCTGATCAGGACGACACGGGCCACGGTCGCCCTTACAGCACGCCCTCCTTCTTCAAGGCGGCGACCTCGTCGGCGCCGATGCCGAGCCAGGCGTTCAGCACTTCGGCGCCGTGCTGACCCAGAAGCGGCGAGGGCTTGAGTCTCGCGGTGGTGCCGTCCACTCGCACCGGCCAGGTCGGCATCTTGAACGGCCCGTTCGGGTGCTCCATCACCTGCATGATGCCGCGCTTCTCGAAAGTCGGATCGTTCTGCAGCTCCATCGTGTCGAACACTGCGCCGGCTGGCACCCCGACACCGCTGACCAGCGTCATCGCCTCTTCCTTGGTGTGCTTGCGCGTCCACTCGGTGACGATCGCGTCGACCTCGGCCTCCCGCTCGACCCGGGCGGCGCCGGTGGCAAAGCGCGGATCGTCGATCAGCTCTTCGCGCCCGATCAGCCGCATCAGCCGTCCCCAGTGCTCGGGATTGCCGCGGCTCGTGGTGATGTAGACCCAGTCGTTGGAGCCGAAGGGCCGGCACTGATAGAGCCCGGAGGGCGAGTTGTTGCCGCCGCCGGATTTCCCGCCGCGGCGCGGCGCCGCTTTGCCGGTGCGCGCCTGGGTGGCGAAGCACGTACGCATGTAGTGGATCATCGCGTCCTGCATCGCCACCTGGAGCCGTCTGCCCTTGCCGGTCCGCTGGCGCTCGTGCAGCGCGGCCAGGATGGTCAGCGCCATCAGCATGCCGGTGCCGGTGTCGCCGAAGCTCGGGCCGGGCTTGACCGGCGGCCGGTCGGGCTCGCCCGTCACGCTGATCGTGCCGCCGGCAGCCTGGGCGATCATATCGAAGGCCAGGCCGGTTTCATACTTGCTGCCGGTGCCGAATCCCTGGATCTGGCAGAAGATGATGCGGGGGTTGATCTTCGTGATCTCGTCATAACCGAGCCCGAGGCGCTCGATCGTCCCGGGCGCCATGTTCTCGACCGTGACGTCGGCCTTCTTCAGCATCTCCTTGACGAGCTCGAGCCCGCGCGGCGATTTGAGGTTGATCGCCAGCGATCGCTTGTTGGCGTTGAACATGTGGAAGTACCACGGGTCGTCGTCGGGCTTTCCGGGCCGCAGCCGACGGCCGGGATCGCCCGTCTTCGGGTTCTCGATCTTGACCACATCGGCGCCGAGCCAGGCGAGCGCCTCGGTGCAGGACGTCCCCGCCTCGAATTGGGTGAAATCGACCACCCGGATGCCGGTGAGACAATTGAGGTCTTGGCAGTTTTCATTCATCGCTGATCCCCTTCCCCTCCTGCGAGTTGGTCCGGTCGATCAATCCAGGTTCCCAGCCGGGGGCCGTTCGCTCGCCGGCGCGAGGGCGACGTCGAAGACCCCTTGACTGTCATCCCCCCTATGTCGGTATCGCACGACCAGCGCGCCGAAGGGAAGACCCATCTCGCCCGGCCTCGTGGCGACGATACACCTGCCGGCCCGCTCGGTCGCCCTCCTCCGGATCGGATTGCGCTGGAGGAGCTTGCCCGAAACTTCGGTACACTACTGCCCATCAGCTCTGGACCCGAAGGAGTGCGTATGGAGCGCGCCGCGATGCTGAGCGCCTTTCGCGAGAAGAAGCTGAAGAACCTCGTCTTCACCATCAGCGGCATCTCTGGAAACGCGGCGACCAGAATCGACGCCTTCGCAGCCTCGAGTGGTCCCTACGCCTACGGAGCCTATCCGGACATCGACGGGCTCTTCCGCGAGCAAGCCAGCGAGCTCGATGCGAAGAAGCGCGAGGCGATCGTGCACCGCATCCAGCAGCTGATTCACGACAAGGTCATGTTCCTGCCGGTGTGGCAGCTCTCCGCCCTGACCGGGTACGGTGCCCGCGTGGCGGAGCCGGGGCTTGGACTCATCACGGACTATCCCTGGTCGGCGCCGTACGAGGACGTGAAGCTCAAGCCCAAGTGAGATTCCCCGACGTGTTCCCCTACACGGAGAAAGTCATGACACGCCTCATGATCGCCGTCTTGATGGTGGCCGCTCTCGCCGGCCAGGTGGCGGCCCAGCCGCGGCCGGCGCCGTCGGAAAAACCAGAAGGCGAGATGCGCTGGGCGCTTTACGTGACGCTGGCTCCGGCCTGGTTCGATCCGGGCGAGGTGACCGCAGGGACCCTCACGCCCTTCTGGGTCCTCTACGCCATGCACGACGCGCTCGTGAAGCCGATGCCCGGTAACATCATGACCCCGAGCCTGGCCGAATCGTGGACGGTGAGCACGGACCAGCGCATCTACGACTTCAAGCTGCGGGAGGGGCTCCGGTTCCACAACGGCGATCCCTTCACCGCGGACGACGTGAAGTTCAGCTTCCAGCGCTCCAAAGCGGGCAAGGGCCTCAAGGATCGGGTGCGCGAGGTCGAGGTCGTCGGGCCCGCGCGGGTGCGCTTCCACCTGCACGAACCCTTTCCCGATTTCATGGCGTATTACGGCACGGTGTTGACCGGCGCTGGCTGGATCGTGCCGAGGAAGTACGTCGAGAAGGTCGGCGACGAGGGCTTCAAGAAGCATCCCGTCGGGCTCGGGCCCTACAAGTCCGTGAGTCACACGGCCGGCGTCGAGCTGGTCCTGGAAGCGTTCGAGGGCTACTGGCGCAAGATGCCCCACGTGAAGCGGCTGATCATGAAGACCGTCCCCGACCCCACCACGCGGGCGGCCATGCTGAAGAACAGCGAGGTCGACATCGCGTACATGCTCGACGCGCCCTCCGCGCTGGAGCTGAAGCGGGATCCGAACTTTCGGCTAGGTTTCTCAGGGGCGATCGGCGTGCACTACCTGGACTTCTTCGACCAGTGGGACCCGAAGTCTCCGTGGTCCGACCGTCGCGTGCGCCTGGCCGCCAACCACGCGATCGATCGCCGCGGGCTCATCGAGGCCGAGACCCTCGGCGCCTCGCGGCCGACCGGGAGCATGGTCCCGCGCTCGTTCGAGTTCGCCCTCGCGCTGCCGGCCTACGCCTACGACCCGGCGAAGGCCAAGCAGTTGCTCACCGAGGCCGGGTATCCGAGCGGATTCGACGGCGGCGACTTCTATCCCTATCCGCCTTACTGGTCGGCCGGGGAGACGCTGGTCAACTATCTGGGGGCGGTGGGCATCCGGATGAAGATGCGCACGATGGAGCGCGCCGCCTTCCACGCGGCCTGGGCCGGCAAGAAGGTCAAGGGCGTCTGCATGTGCACGCTGGCCAACTTCGGCAACGCGGCCACCCGGCTGGCCGAGGCGGTGCAGAGCGAAGGCACCTACGCGCGCGGCGCCGACCCCGACGTCGATGCGCTCTTCAGGCAACAGGCGCGCGAGACCGACCGCCGCAAGCGCGAAGCCATGCTTCATCAGATCCAGCAGCTCGTCTACGACCGCGTCCGCTTCGGTCCGCTCTACGAATTCATCTGGCCCAGCGGCATCGGCCCCCGCGTGGCCGAGCCGGCGCTGCTCCTGATCGACCCGTATCCCTGGTCGGCGCCCTACGAGGAGGTCCGGCTCAAGGCGAAGTGAGTCAGGCGACGGCTCAGCCGCGCGAGGGCAGGGCCGCCACGAAGCTGCCGCTGATCAAGGTCTCGCCCTTCTGGTTGACGGCCTCGAGCTCGCCCTCGACGAGCTTCTCATCGCCCAGCTCGAGCTTGCGCGTCACCCGGCCCCGGCAGATGACGTCGTCGCCCGGCCAGGCGCGCGTGGCGAAGCGCACCTTGTAGCGGCGCACGTTGGGCCGGCCCGCGAAGGCCGTGACCACGCGGCTCAGGATGCTCGCGTTGAGCATGCCCATGGCGAACACGGTCGGATTGCCCGACGCCTCGGCGAACGTCTGGTCGTGGTGGATCGGGTTGAAGTCGCCGGACGCGCCCGCATACTTCACGAAGTCAGTCCGCGTGAGCTTCTCGACTCGCACCTCTGCCAGCGTGTCCCCTTCCTTCACGTCTTGCCAGTAACGCTTGGCGGCAGCCATCGCTCTTCCCTCTCCCTCAGTCCTTGACGACCTGGCCGGTCTCGATGCTCACACTGCGGGCGCGGGCCACCAGCGTTCCCCCCTGGTTGCGGTACTCCGTCTCGATCACCGCGAAGTTCATGCTGCCGCCGCGCTTGCCGGGCTTCTCGTACACATCCACCACCGTGCTCACGGCGGTCAGCACGTCGCCGGCGTGGATGGGCGCGAGGAACTCGTACTCCTGCTCGCCATGCAGGACGCGCTTGAGATCGAAGGGCACACGGGGCCGCCCGCGCCCGTCGTCCCAGTGACTGGCCGTCTGGAGGAACGTCACGGGCGGCATGATCCCGCCGGCCTCGCGCGCGGCGTACGCCTCGTCGAAGTAGAGCTGGTCGTCGTCCTTGATGGCGCGGGCGAACTCCCGGATCTTCCCGCGCTCCACGTGCATCGTCACGGGCTCGCCCTTCTTGCCGATGAAGCTCTTGTCGACCGGCATAGCTTCTCCCTGTCTCGCACGGGCTCTCGAACGGCTCGATGATACCCGACTCGGCGACGACTGCCGGAACGAGCTATCCTCTGAGGCTGACCGGGAGCGGCCGCCGGGCGGACACTCGCCGAGCCCTGGCGGCCGATCGCGAAAGGACGGGACACGACATGATCACCAAGTTCGACAGCCTCTACGCCGGCCACGTGGACATGGACGACATCGGCTACGGCGGCGCCGCCGTGAACAGCCGCGTGTTTCCGAACGAGCACCTCGTCACCACCTTCGCCAAGTCGCGCAACCTGGCGCGCCTGCTCGACCGGTGCGGGTACGACACCTTCTGGCTCGCCGAGCATCATTTCCAGCGCGAAGGGTACGAATGCATCCCGAACGTTCTCCTGCTGGCCCTCGACCTCGCGCACCAGACCGAGCGGCTCCACATGGGGTGTGGCTTCAACATCACGCCGATGTGGCATCCCCTCCGGCTGGCCGAGGATTTCGCCATGGTCGACGTGCTCACCGGCGGCCGGGTGCGCTTCGGGGTGGGGCGCGGCTACCACACCCGCGAGGTGCACACGTTCGGAGCCCCCCTGCTCGACCAGGCCGCCAACCGCGAGCTCTTCGAGGAGCAGGTCGAGATCATCTTCAAGGCGTTCAACAACGCCGCGTTCTCCCACGAGGGGAAGCGCTACACCATTCCCGCCCGCGTCCCGTATCGCGGCTACGATTTGAAGGACCTCACCCTGGTGCCGCGGCCCGTTCATCCCGTGGAGTGCTGGCAGCCCATCCAGAGCGCGAGCCCGCGCGGCCTCGACTTCATGGTCAAGCATGGGATCAAGGGGCTCATCGGGGGCGGCGTGGCCGAGGGCGGGGCCATGCGTGCCGTCGTCGAGGGTTACCGCGACGCCCTCCGCCGGGCCGGGCGCGAGACCGAGCTGGGCGAGGGCCTCTGCATCGGATTCCACTTCCAGCTCGCCGCGACGCAGGAGGAAGCCATCAAGGCCGCCGCGGGGTACTTCGAAGAGAACCTCAAGATGTTCGGGCCCCTGCGCCTGGTCCGTTCGCTCTCCCCGGAGCAGATCGATGCGATGGCCGATCCGAAGCGGGCGCCGTACGCCGGCCTCCCCACGATCGAGGAAGCGGCCAGCAGTGGCGCCTATCTCTGCGGCTCCCCCGCGCAGATCATCGACACCCTCATGCGCCTGGAGAAAGAGTATCCGGGGCTCGAGCGCGTGTCGGTCAGCCATCCCATGGGCGCGTCGGAGTCCCTGATGCTCGAGCAGCTCGAGTGGTTCGCCACCGACGTCATGCCGGCTTTCACCCGGCGAGCGCGCTGACGGGCCACACTGCCGGCAGCCGCTGATTCGTCGTCGGCCGTCCTCACCAAGGCCAGAGCGGGAGAAGAAGCGCCCCGAGCTCCCGCTGATTGGCGTCTTGACCACGAGCCCGCGCCGGGGCAGCATGGCTCGGGGCAGCGAGGGACTCGCGATTGGGCGATAGTCCCTGTGCGCCTGTCTGGCCAAGCCTTGCATGGGATGGCGGGGCTGCACCGGACGGTAGCAGTTAAGCGGTCGCGCAACGGGACCACACGAAGTTGGACTTTGACAGCTCAGACGGAGGGAGGGCGCACATGTACCAGACCAATCAGTACGAAGGCATGATCGCCGAAACGGTATCCATGAGGGGGCACAACGGGGAGGTCATCAACGCGTACGTGGCGCGACCGCTCGGCGCCGGCCCGTTTCCCGGCATGGTCGTCATCCACCACGCGCCGGGCTGGGACGAGTGGTACCGCGAGTGCACGCGCCGTTTCGCCCACCACGGCTATGTCTCGATCTCCCCGAACCTGTATTTCCGCGACGGCCACGGCACCCCCGAGGACGTCGGCGCCAAGGTGCGCGCCGCCGGCGGCGCCCCGGACGCTCGCGTGCTCGGGGATCTCGACGGCGCGAACGCCTGGCTTCGCTCGCTGCCGTATGTGAGCCGAAAGGTCGGCATCTTCGGCACGTGCTCGGGAGGCCGGCAGGCTTTTCTCGCCGGCTGCCGGCTGAAGGGCCTCGACGCCGTGATCGAGTGCTGGGGCGGACGCGTGGTCCAGTCCAGGGAAGAGCTCACCCCGAACCAGCCGGTTGCGCCCATCGATTACACCAAGGACCTCTCGTGCCCGATCATCGGGCTCTTCGGCAACGAGGACAAGTCACCGACCCCCGACCAGGTCAACGCGCACGAGGCGGAGCTGAAAAAGCACGCCAAGCAGTACGAGTTCCATCGCTACGACGGCGCCGGCCACGGCTTCTTCTACTACGACCGCCCGGCGTATCGTCAGGAGCAAGCCATGGACGGCTGGAAGAAGGTCTTGGCGTTCACCGAGCGGACCCTGCGCTAACCGGAGACGAGGAGCTCAGCCATGTGCACGATGATCGCTCACCAGGTGAAGATCCAGGGCCGCGGAAAGAGCGGCCCGGAGTGGTTCGATGTTCGCGAGGCCAACGTCTCGTACGACCACCCGTACGATCTGCCGCTCGAGCACGCGCTCAACATCGATTTCGTCAACGAGACCCTCGGCCCCGGCGCCCGCGTGGCCGTGGAGCTGAGCGTGGATGCGGCGCGGCAGCTCGTGAAGACCATCGAAGCCGTGCTCGCGCAGGCCGACCAGCGCGGCGTGCTGGAGGACCGGCCGGTCGCAGCGGCGCTCGCTCGCGGTCCGTCCACGGCCTAGGGCACCTATCGTCTGTCGGGTGTCCCGGGTGCTTCCGGCTTCTCGAAGAGCGCCAGGCTCTCCATGGCGAGCCCGTAGCCGAGGAGGTCGTGCATTTGCCGACGCAGGTATTCGGTGAAGAGCAGCCGCGTATAGCGGAGCAACAGGGTCGGCTTGCGGGCCAACTCTTCGGCGAGCCCCCACGCGCGCGCCAGGAGCTTGTCGGGCGGCAGCACTTCGGCGACGAGTCCGAGTCGCAGCGCCTCGGCGGCGTCGAGCGTCTGCCCGGTCATCAGGAAATAGCGCCCGCGATTCATTCCCAGGAGCAGCGGGTAGACGATGTGCATGCCGTCGCCGGGCACGACGTCCGACGTGAAATGCGCGGAGTCCTGGAATTGAGCGGTCTCGGCCGCCAGGACGATGTCGCACAGCAAGGGGATCTCGGAGTGACGCCACGCCGGACCGTTGATCGCGCTGATCATCGGGATCTCGATGTTCAACAGGTTCATCAAGAGATGACGTCCCTCCCAATGGATGCGATCGATCCGCTCGATCGACGGACGTGTGGGGAACGAGGAGGTTCCCGGGGTCGCCCGCGGGCCGGAAAACTCGTCGCCCGTCCCGGTCAGGATGACCACGCGGTTCTCGCGGTCCGTGCCGATGTCGTGAAAGACTTCCGGGAGCTCGCCGTGTGGCAGAAACCCCCAGCGCAGCGATTGGCCATCAGTGTGGAGGGTGACCTGCAGCACGCCGTTTCGGCGGTCCATCCGGGCCGTCTTGTACTTGTTCGCGTACTCGTCGAATACGCTCATCTCGACCTCCGGTGTCGAAAGCGTGGGCTCAAGGAACCTCGTGGATGAAGGACAAAACCTATCAGACCTTTGACGAGGCGGTCGCCGACATTCCCGACGGCTCCGTCTTCATGTCCGCCGGCTTCGGCGGTGTCGGCGTGCCGCGCAATATCCTTGCCGCCGTGCACCGTCAGGGCGCCAAGAACCTCACCGGCATCTCCAACAACGGCGGCACGCTGGACGCGAAAGTGGACGTGGGCACCTTGATCGCGGCGGGACAGGTGAAAAAGATGTACTGCGCCTTCACGGCCGCCACCCATCCCTCCCAGGTGACACCGTTCGTGCGGATGTACAACAACAACGAGATCGACGCGGAAGTGGTCCCCCAAGGGACGCTGGCCGAGCGGATCCGCGCCGCCGCCGCCGGGATCGGCGCCTTTTATACCCCGACCACCGTGGGCACCGAGCTGGCGGTGGGCAAAGAGCAGCGGGAAATCAACGGCCGGCGGTACGTGCTGGAGTACCCGCTGCACGCCGACTACGCGTTCATCCGCGCGTGGAAGGCTGACACGTTCGGTAATCTAGTCTTCCGGCTGACCCAGCGCAATTTCAACCCGGTCATGGCGATGGCCGCCCGCATCACCATCGTCGAAGTGGAAAACGACATCGTGCCGATGGGGGCACTGGACCCGGACCACGTTCATGTACCGGGCGTCTACGTGGACCGGCTGGTGCGCATACCGCCCGACGGTATCTGGGACTGAGAAGAAGGAGAAGATTGGAAATGCCGGAGAAGCCGCGGCTGGAACGGCAACCCATGTGCGACCGGTTGGCCATGGAGTTCCAGGACGGATGGATCGTGAATCTCGGCGTGGGGATGCCGACCCTGTGCTCCAACTACGTGGAGCCTCACAAGAGCCTCGTCTTTCATTCGGAAAACGGCGCGATCGGCTACGGTCCGTTGGCCCCTCCCGAGAATGCGGATCGGCATCTCGTCAACGCCGGAGGACAGCAGGTCACGGCCCTGCCCGGCCTGGCGATCGTCCATCACGCCGATTCCTTCGCGTTGATCCGCAAGGGGATGGTGGATGTGACGGTGATGGGAGCGTACGAAGTGGCGGAGAACGGCGACTTCGCCAACTGGCGCATCCCCACGCGCAAGGGCGGCGGCATCGGGGGAGCCATGGATCTAGCGGCCTGCGCCAAGCGGGTGTTCATCACGCTGGAGCACACCACCAAAGAAGGCGGGCCCCGGTTGCTCAAGCGCTGCACCCTGCCCATCACGGCGCCGGGCGTCGTCAAGCTGGTGGTGACCGACCTGGGCCTGTTCGAGGTGACGCCCGAGGGATTCAAATTGCGGGAACACGCCCCGGGCTGGACCCCCGCGGAGATTCAGGCGTGCACCGAAGCCAGGCTGCTCGTCGCCGACGACCTGCGGGAGTTCCGCTTCCGCGCCCGGGCTTGAGTGTCCGCCCCCGGCGGGAAATCATCTAAACGCCGAGGAGGGTATCGATGCCCGCACCATTGTCGGCCGAGGCCAAGGTCCTCATCGACCGCCCGAATTTCGCGCACCTCGCCACCCTGATGGCGGACGGCTCACCCCACAGCGTGCCCGTCTGGGTTGGGCGCGAGGGCGATCGGCTCCTGGTGTGCACGAGTGAGGGGTCGCTGAAGGGGCGCAACACGCGCCGCGATCCCCGGGTCGCCCTGTCAATCGTGGACTTTCACGATCCGTACGAGGAGGTGCAGCTCCGCGGGCGCGTGGTGGAGCGGCGTCCCGACCCGGCCCTCGAGAGCATGGATCCGGTGTCGCACAAGTACATCGGGAAGCCGTTCCCGATGCGAAGCCATGCGGGCCGAGTGGCGCTGGTGATCGAGGTCGACAAGGCGCGCTACACCAAGCTGCCGTTCGCGCACACGCCGCCCCCGCAGTAGCGCCCGCAAGAGGAGTGCGTAGCCGCCCGACCAACTCCCCTCCGTCTCCGCGTGTATCGTACGATCCGCCTATGTGACGCCTGTCTAGCACTGCAAATGGGTACTTTCCCCCGGGACGATCGTGGCGGAAGCTGGCGCCGGTCCAGCGTTCTGGCCGTCCTGTTGGCATCCACGGTCTCTTTTGTCGCCTGTCTCAACCCCCACCTCATTCACCCGCAGGTCGTTCCGCCGAGCGTGATCACCTGGACGGACGAGGTGAAGAGCGGCCAGATGCTGATTCACCTGGAGTGGGCCGCACCGGCCGGCCCTGGGCCGTTTCCTACCGTGCTCGTCCATCCTGATCTCGGGCACCGGGCCCGCCACATGCGCGGCGTGATCTGGGACCTACCGGATGATCGGAGGGAGGTACCGCCGCAGCCTGTTCGCCTGGCGCGAGACCTACGACGTCACAGCCGCGCTGGAGGCTGTCCGCTCCGATCCTCGCGTCGACGGCTCACGCCTGGCGGCCCTGGGCTTCTCGCAGGGAGGCGTCTACAGTCTTCTGATCGCCGCGCACGCGCCGGACATCCGCGCCGTGGTTGCCTACTATCCGATCACCGACTTCAAGCACTGGCTCTCGGGGCCCAGGCCGAGTGCCTGGCACCGGCTGGAGTTTCACGCCATCGAATCCTACTTTCGACGGCAATCGGGAGCTCACGACGATTCCGAGTTCCAGCAGATGCTCGGCCGCGCCTCGCCGCTCGACCAGGCGCACTCGATCCGCGCGTCCGTTCTTCTCATCCATGGCGATCGAGACACGACCGTGCCGCTGGAGGAGTCGGAGCGGCTGGCGAACCGCCTCAGGGAGCTGGGCCGTGAGGTGGATCTGCTGGTCATCCACGATGCCGGCCATGTCTTCAACTTCAAGGACAGCGCGAAGGCATCGGACGCGTGGGAGACCACGCTTTCCTGGCTGCGCCGACGCCTGGAACCCACGGAGCCGTGAACGCCCGCGACTTGACGCGACGCCTCGTTGGGCTGATCCTCCATCGCGTCGAGCAGCCGTCGAGGCGCCCGCCCTTCACTTGACGCGACCTGAAAGGGCAAACGAGTGACCAGAACCCGAAGGACGGCCCGGCCCGCCGGCTTCACCGAGCGCTTCGCCAAGGTCAACGGAGTGCGGCTGCGCTATCTCATCGGCGGGCAGGGCAGCCCGGTGGTCCTGCTGCACGGCTATGC
>QHSR01000080.1 GCA_003221635.1 Candidatus Rokuibacteriota bacterium
GAGCTGGACGGCGACCGAGCGGACGAACCCGATCACCCCGGCCTTGGCCGTGGCGTACGCGGTCCGGCCGTAGCCGCGGAGGGCCGCGATCGACGAGACGCAGATGACGGCGCCCCCGCCGCGGGCGACCATCGCGGGCACGGCCGCCTGCGTGGCCAGGAACATCGACTTGAGGTCGACGCCGATGACGCGATCCCACTCTTCCTCGGACGTGTCGAGCAACTGGTTGCGGGACTCGATCCCGACGTTGTTGTGGAGGATGTCGAGGCCGCCCCACTGCTCGACCGCCATCGTGACCATCGCGGCGCACTCCGCGGCGCGCGTGACGTCGGCGGCGTGCGCCCTCGCCTCGCCGCCCTCGGCGCGGATCAGCCCGGCGCTTTCCTCGGCGCGCTCCTTCACCTGGTCCACGCAGAGCACGCGGGCCCCTTCACGGGCGAAGAGGATCGCGGCGGCCTTGCCGTTGCCCAGGCCAGGGCCCCGCGAGCCGGCGCCCGTCACGATCGCGATCTTGCCGCTGAGCCGTCCGCTCACGGGGCCGGTCACCTCGCCGAGCGCGGGCCGGGATAGCCGTCCCAGAAGAGACGCGGGCCGTCGGCGCTGAACCCGGCTCGGACAAGGGGCTCGAAGACGGAGCTGTTGCGCACCGGGTGTCCGTCCCAGGTCTGGATCTCGAGCCGGCGCACCGGTCGCAGGGTGAGCGAACGCTCCATCATCGACTGGAACGCGGCGATAACGCCGGGAAGGTCCACATCTTCCCAGCCGGCGAGGGGCGTGAGGTCCCGCCCGGAGCCTTCCGCGAGGAGGCGAGGACGTCCCTGTCGAAAGACGAGCCAGTTCTGGGGCAGGCGCGGCGCTGGAACGCGCGAGCCGTCGCGGCGCGAGAGGCTGAAGATGCGACCCCAGAGGTTCGCTGGATCGATCATGTTGACCAGCACGTGCGGCTCGGCGCGCCGCGCCGGGGCGTCGAGGTCGCGGAGCGCCTCGGCCAGCGCGTACTGCTCGCCCGAGAGGCCCTGGACGAAATAGCCGCGAACCACCTCGCCGCCGTACTCCATGCGGAGCAGTGTGTGGCGGAGCGTGGCCCAGTCGCCCCGGGCGAGCTCGCGCGCGACGATACCGTAGCGCGCGAGCAGGAGCTGAGCGCGCGCTTCCTCCCGCTCCTCGGGTGAAAGCCGCTCCTCGTCGCCGAGCGCGCTCCAGCGCCCGATCACGGGCAGACGTGGGAGCACGCCGCGGGCCTGGCCTCGGCGCCGGCGACGGAGATTCCCGCTCTCGTGAGGCCGACGCGGCGGCGTCATGCCGGCGACGATCGCGCTGAAGGTGTCGGGCGTGACCAACCCGGCCCTGAAGAGCTGCCAGAGCGCCGCGAGCGCGTCGGGGGTGCTGAGACCGGTCGCGCGCGCGAGCTCTTGCGCGAACGAGGCCCCGCGGAGCTGGAGGTGCAGGAGGACGTTCTTGATGCGGGCGTCCATCTCGGGCGTCGGCGATGCCTCGCGAAGCCAGCCGATGTTCTCGCGCAGGGCGGCGCCCACGCGCGTCGCGTGAGCCCGCTCGCCCGGGGCGCGGTCGAACACGGTCCAGACCATCTCGCCCGCGAGCCCCAGACGATCGAGCCACTCGCGCTCGTAGCTCTCCACGCGCGCGGGCAGGAGGTCCTGCTCCCAGACGCGCACGGGGAGGTCTTCGCCCTGGAGCAGCTCCAGTGACGCGAGGACCCCGGGGGGCCCGACGAGCCGGTGCTCGGGATGGAGGTGGTGCCGACGGAGCAGGAATGCCGAGAACTGCTCGGCCGAGGTCACGGACCGGGGAACGCGGCGCGCGTGGACCTGGCGCCGCTGGATCTCGTCGAGCACCGCGATGTGGACGAACTGCTGATGTGGCGCGTCGGCGAGGAAGGCGCCCTGGCGCACGAGCCCGCGTGCCGTCAGGCGCTCGAGCGCGCCGGTGGGGCCCTCGAGGGCGATCCCGTAACGCTCCGCGAGCCACGCCGCGGCCACCGGCCCCCGCGTTCTCAGGAGCCGCAACGTGACCCGCTCGAGCCCCTCGCGCGTGTCGAGAGACCGGTAGAGCGCGGCGTCGGTCGACGGCACCCACGCTCTCCGTCCGCTCGCGAAGTCGAGGACGACGACGCGCTGGTCGTCGGCGAGGGCTCCGATCAGCGCGCCGGCATCGGCGACGACACGCGCGGCGATCTCCGCTTCGGTCAGGTCGCCCAGATCGTCGAGAATTCCGGCCAGCTCGTTCGCGTCCCGGGCTCGCCGCTCGGGCGACGTCTTCTGGAGCTCCGCCTCGACCGCCGCCACGATCTCCGGCTTCAGCGGACCGGGCGCCACCGACCAGGCCTTGCGCATGGTGACCGCGTCGCTCCGCCGCTCCTCGGCGTGGCCGGTGTCGAGGTACGCCCAGTCCCAGGCGAGGAGCAACGGGTACACGAAGGGCGAGGGAAGCGGCGTGTCCACGTGACGCCTCCACATCTCGCCGTCGTGCAGGCGCTCCAGCAATCGCTTGAGCCGCGTGACGTCGAGGGCGTCATTGAAACACTCCCGAAGGGTCTCCGCCACGATCGGGAACTCGGCCTGGCCGCCGACCGCCTCGAGCAGCGCGTCGGCCTTGAGCCGCTGGAGGTACGCGGGCGTCCGCTGGCCGCGGGACATGCGCGGGATGAAGAGCGCGCGGATCGCGCACTGACGGAAGCGCGTGGCGAAGAGCGGCGTTCCAACGAGCGCTCGGCCGAGCAAGGCGTCGACTTCCTCGGGCGCGACGAGCGTAACGAGCCGCTCCGGCGCGGGCGGCACCTGGCCGGGCGCGAACGACAACAAGATGCCGTCGTCCACATGGCTGGCCTCGGCGACCAGGCCCATCGTGCGCCGGAGCTTTTCCTTCAAGACCATGCCCCAGGCGCCGTTGACCCGCATGCCAAAGACCGCATGGATCATCGCGTGGCGGCCGCCCATCTCGTCCGAGAACGACTCGACCACGATTCCCTGGTCGTCGGGCACGCCGTCGAGGACCTCGCCGGCCTTCACGAGCCAGGCCCGCATCGCCGCGGCGGCGCGCGCGTCGAGCCCGCAGGCCGTCGCTGCCCACGACTCGAAATCCGGCGCGTCGGCCTTCTCGGCGGCGTCGCGGCGGAGGCGGCCGACGGCCAGCCCCAGCTCCCACGAGCGGGACGGATGCTCGCCCTTCCAGAACGGGATCGTCGGTGACATGCCCTGCGCGTCCTCGACCAGCACCCGGTCGGCGCGCACCTTAACGATCTTCCACGCGTGGGAGCCGAGCAGGAACACGTCGCCCGGCAGGCTCTCGGTCACGAACTCCTCGTCGAGCGTGCCGACTTTCAGGTCGGTCTCCACCACGAAGACGTCGAAGAGCCCGTTGTCGGGGATCGTCCCGCCCGACGTGAGCGCCAGGAACCGGCTGCCCCGTCGCGCGTGCAAGCGGTCGTTCACCCGGTCCCACAGGATCCGGGGCGCCGCGCCCTTGACCTCGGCCGGGAGCGGCTCGGCCAGCGAGCGGACGACCGCCAGGAGGTCGTCGCGCGAGAGGCTGCGGTACGGCGCCGCGTTCTGGAAGCGCGCGTGGAGCGCGTCCACGGTCAAGGACTCGGCGGCGACGGCGGCGACGACCTGCTGGGCGAGCACGTCGAGCGGTGCCTCGGGCATCACGACCCGATCGAGCTGGCGGCCTTGAATGGACCGGACGACCGCCGCGGCCTCGAGGAGCTCTTCGCCCTTGGTCACGATGATCCGCCCCTTGGAGGTGCGGCTCAGCAGGTGACCGGCGCGGCCGACGCGCTGGAGCGCGGCGGCGATGTTGCGGGGCGATTGGAGCTGGACGACCAGGTCGATCGCGCCGACGTCGATCCCCAGCTCGAGCGAGGAGGTGGCGACGAGCGCGCGCAGCTCGCCCTGCTTCAAGCGATTCTCGGCCTCGAGCCGCGCGCGGCGGGAGAGCGAGCCGTGGTGCGCCGCGACGCGGCCGTCGGTGATCCGGTCGTTCAGATCGCGCGCGAGACGCTCGGCGGCGCGCCGGCTCTGGGCGAACACGAGCGTGGTGCGGTGAGCCTGGACCAGCTCGGCGATCTGCTGGAGCGCCGCCTCCCAGATGGTGTCGCTCGGCGCCGTCAGGAAGTCGTCCACCGGGGCGACCACCTGGAGGTCCAGGTCACGCGTGAAGCCGGCGTCGATGGTCACCGCATCCGCGGCCGTGGCGCCCGTCAGGAAGGCCAGGGCGGACTCGATCGGGCTCACCGTCGCCGAGCAGCCGATCCGCTGGGGCCGGCGCCCGGCGCCGCCCGCGTCCACGAGCGCCTGGAGGCGCTCGAGCGAGAGCGCCAGGTGGGCGCCGCGCTTCGATCCCATCAAGGCATGGATCTCGTCGACGATCAGGAAGCGGGTGTGGGCGAGCGCCGGCCGGAACCGCTCGCTCGTCAACAAGATATAGAGCGACTCGGGCGTCGTGATCAGGACGTGCGGAGGCCGCCGGGTCATCGCCTGCCGCTGGGCGGCGAGCGTGTCGCCGGTGCGCACGGCCACGCGGACCTCGGGGAGCGTGCGCCCCTCGGCGGCGGCCGCGGCGCGGATGCCCGCCAGCGGCGCGCGGAGATTCTTCTCGACGTCGTTGTTCAGCGCGCGGAGCGGCGAGACGTAGACGACGTAGACGCGGTCTTCGAGCTGCCGGTCGAGCGCGAGGCGATGGAGGTGATCGAGCGCCCACAGAAACGCCGCCAGGGTCTTGCCCGAGCCGGTCGGGGCCACGATGAGCGTGTCACGGCCCGAGGCGATCGCCTCCCAGCCCTCGAGCTGAGGACGGGTCGCCTGCGCGAACGTCTCATCGAACCAGCGGCGGACGAACGAAAGGAAGTCGGCCATCCCGATCGAATTCTACCCGTCAGCGGAAGCCCATCTGGCGCAGGAGCAGCCGGCTCAGGATGGTGCCGGAGTCCTCCAGATCCGCGAGGATCGAGAAGTGGTGATGCTTGGGCAGGTCGAGGGCCTGGCAGGGCAGGCCGCGGCTTCGCCACACGGCCGCGAGCTCCTCGGTCTGACGGTGATACTCGGGTCCCTCGAGCCCGCCGACGGTCAACAGGAGCGGCCCCGAGCGCGGCGGCGGGCAGTGCACCGGGCTGTGGCGTCGCGCCGCCTCCGGCGTGAGCTTCAGGACCTCGTTGAGATACGAGAGGCGGATCGGCTCGAGATCGTAGAGACCGCTGATGCCGCATCCCGCCTTGATGACGTCCGCGGGCAGGCCCGCGATGGCGCTCCAGTCGGTCGACATCAGCATCGCGACGAGGTGGCCTCCGGCCGAGTGGCCCGACACGAAGATCCGGTTCGGGTCGCCGCCGAACGACTCGGCATTGCGATGGACCCAGACGATCGACGCGCGACACTGGCGGACGAGCTCGTCCATGTCGACCGCCGGGATCAAGGCGTAGTTGATCACGACGACCGCCGCGCCCGCCGGCTGGAGCGCGCGCGCGACGAAGCTCGAATCGGACTTGTCCAGGCGTTGCCAGTAGCCGCCGTGCACGAACACGTGCACGGGCGCGGGAGCGCCGCGAGCCGGGAAGATATCGAGCGTCTCGCCCGGGTGCGTCCCGTAGGCGACATCGAGCCGGCACTCGAGCGCCGCGCGCGTCTCGGCGCTCGCGATCGCGTACCGCGAGATCCAGTCGGCGCTGTCCTCGACCTTGTCGCGGTTGTTGTACTCGGCGTCGAGCGCCTGCTGGGCGTAATCGCGATAGACGCTCTTGGCCATAGGTCTCCGGCGACTATGCCCACCCCGGACAGTTCCTGTCAATCGCGCGCTGACGCCGGCCCCACTCAGCGCCCCATCGCAGTGCCTCCCGGCCGCGCCATCCCGTGGGCGTAGAGAAGCGCTCCACGCTGGACGAGGCTGGCGACGACCTCGCCGTAGAACTGCGTCATCGAGTTACTCCGGACGCGGGTCAGCCTCTCGGAAAGGACGAAGCGGCTCTGGCTGTCGTGGCCCACCCAGTCGCGGGTGAATTGCTCGTCGATGAGCGGTTTCACCCAGGGGTAGGTTTCTTCGGTCAGCTCCACCACGGCGGCGCCACGCACCTTGCCGTCGGGTCCCAGCGCGACCGCCACGCGAATGCTGCCGTGGATCGTCGCGTCGCCGACGAACACGAGCGCGCCAACCATCTGGCCCTGCTCGTCACGGCCGACGTAGAACCGGTAGAAATCATCCTCGGGCGTCCACCCGGACGCGTGCTTGATGGCGGCTTTCTCCTGGGCGCTCAGGCGGACCTCGCGGACGAAGAAGCGACGCGCGCCGGCCAGGAGCGTCAGCACGGCATCGCGATCGCTCACGAGCACGACCGGGGGCGTCAGATGGGCCAGCGCCGGGCTCGCGAGCGCGAGCGCGGCGACCAGCGCACCGCCGAAGTATTTCATGCGGGGATCTCCTTCTTGAACCAGAGTTCGTAGAGCGCGATCAGGGCGATGAGCGTGTAGCCGAGGGCGAAGAGGCTCCCGCCGGCGATCACGAGGACCGCCAAGGACGGCGACGCGAACCGCGTGAGCCACATCCCGCCGATGTCGACGAGGGTGCCGACGAAGGGAATCGCGAGGATGACGGACTTCAGCCGCTCGCCGAGCGAGGAGAACAGAAAGATGAGCCCGAGGAGCCCGGCGATCAGGGTCTGACCGAAGAGGTGGGTGTGGCTGGTCTGGATCAGGAGTGGAGTCCTGACCCAGACCTTGGCCGCGCTGCTGATGTCGCTGACGCCGATCTCCTTCTCGGCCGATTGGTGCTGGCCGTGGGCGCCGCCCGGAGCCAGGGCGGTCATCGGCATCTCACGGCCAAAGCTCGATTGCACGTCGGACGGCGAGAGTCCGATCGCGGTCGCGGCCTGTGTGAAGGCAGCGATCGCGCCGCAGCCGATGCCGAGGAGGTACAGCGTGCAGAAGATCTTGGCGCTCATTGGTAGTCGCGAGAGTCGGATGCCCAGCATGTGTCCGCTCCTGTTCGTGAGCTCGCCGCGGCCGGCCACTCGCACAGCCTCAGAAGTTGACGTTGACCTGGAGCTGCACCTGGTGACTCGTGTGACTTCCGTCGAGGATCGCCGCGTTCGGCGCGCTATTCGAGAATGCGTTGCGGGTCGAGTAGTTCAGCCGGTACTCCAGCTTGACGTTCACCCAGTCGATCGGCACCTGGCTTCGGGTGAAGAAAACGCCGGTGGGATTGAGGTTCGGAATCAGCCGGGAGAGATGGAAGATCGGCGTGAGCGTCAGCGAATGAAGCTCCTGCTCGACGCCGGTCCGGCTCGCGTCCATGTCGTTGAAGTACCCGTACCGCGCGGTCAGGCCGAGCCACTTCGCCAGCTCGTAGTAGCCGAGGACGTAGACGCCCAGCCAGTTTCCCTCTTCGACGCTCGCCGCCCGTAGAACCGGTCGCCCGACCTCCCGAGTGCTCACGTTGTCCTCGCCGCCGTAGACGAACTCTCCGGCCAGCAGCAAGCGGCGGGTCGGCTGCCACACGGCGTCGACGTCGATGACCCAGCGCTTGTTGCGCGTGACGTCGTCCCGCTCCGGCCCCCAAAAGGCGCCGATGCCGAAGTTGAGGACGCCGTCGCGAGCGATCGGCGTGAAACCGATGCGGCCACCGTAGCTCTTGTCTCGGTTGTTGTCGTCGAACGGGTCGTGGGTGGTCTCGTTCTCCCACCGGTTCACCACCCAGGCCTGCGCGTCGAGCCACGGCGCGAACTGGTAAGCGAAATTGACGCCGGTGCCCTTCTGCGGCCGACCGAACTGGAAGACCTCCGAGGTCGTCGCGGTCAGGTTGAGGATCTCGTCGTGGCGCTCGAAGCCGAACGGCAGGTCGAAGCGGGCCAATGAGACCGCGAGGCCGTTTCCGATCGGCGCGACGACGGTGAGATTGAACTTGTCGAGCGTCGCCTCCGTCGTCGCGTCCTCGGCCCCGAAGCGCTCGCACGCGATGTCCAGCGGGCAGCCGCGCCGGTTATCCGTGGTCGAGTCGATCAGATGGCTATGCGTGTCCCGGTGGCGCTCGATCTCCACGGCGACGCTGGCCCAGAGCCAGTCGGCGAACGTCTTGGACACGCCGAGCCCGAACTTGTCGAAGCGGAAGTTGAGGCTGCCCGGCTCCGACAGAGCCTGCGCTCCTCCCGCGAACTCGGGAACGATCTGGATGTGAGAGTTGAAGTTGGCGGAGCCCACGAAGAAGCCCGTGAACCTGGCCCCGCCCAGTTCCGGCCTCGGCAGCCCGATGACCTGCAAGATGTTCTCGCGGAAATCGGCCTCCTTCTCTCCTGGCGTCGGCGGGGGGACCTGGGCGGTAATCGCCCCGGCCGGTGCGACCGGTGCCGCCGGGGTGACTGGCGCCACCGGGGTGACAGCGGCGGCCGGTGCGACCGGCGGCGCCGGAGTGACTGGCGCCGCCGGGGCAGCCGGGATCACACGCGGTGGGCCCGTCTGCTCGAGCCGGTCCAGCCGCTCGTTGAGACGCCGGATTTCTTCCCTCAATGCCTGAGCTTCCGTCCCGTTGACGCCCTGGGCTTGCGCCGGGCTCCGCGTGAGCGTGACGGCCAGGGCTGACGCGAGGATCGCGATGGTGACGACGGCTCGCATGCCCGCCTCCTGTTCGTGGTGAGAGACCAGGACCGAGGCCTCCCCCTGCAGGGCTGCGTGTCCAGACGGACGGCAGCCGTCCGAGGCTGAGACCGGATCTTGTCAGCGGCTGATCAGGCGGCGGGTGCGGGCGGGGCGCGACCGAGCGGTGCGTGGCGGACGACGCTGCGCGGCGCGAGGAACACCACCGGCAGCGCGGGTGTCGAGACCTCCGGGGTCACGACGACGGCGACGGGCTCGATCTGGAGCCCGCCCGTGCGTTCGCCGCTGGCGGCGAACGGGCACTCGTCCTGGACCAGGTCCGGCTCGAAGACGTGGTGAACGAGGTGAGGCGCTTGCGTGGCGACGAACGCCACGAACGCGCCGGCGAGGAGCAGGGTCACCACCCGCCAGGAGAACGCGGAACAGCGGGCCTCGGAGATCGCCATCGCCTCATGCATTTACCCGGTCCGCGGAACATCTGCAAGCGGAAAGCGCGTCGGGGGCGCGAAAGTGTGGCGGCTGGCCTAGAATCGAGCCGATGAGGATCGTCTCGATCGGCGGCGGCCCGGCCGGGCTCTACTTCAGCCTGCTCATGAAGACGGCGGAGCCCGCCCACGACGTCAGGGTCGTCGAGCGGAACCGGGCCGACGACACCTTCGGGTTCGGCGTCGTCTTCTCGGACGCGACGCTCGAGAACTTCGCCGAGGCCGATCGCGAGAGCCATGCGGAGATCACGGGCCACTTCGCCCACTGGGACGACATCGACATCCACTACCGGGGCGAGGTGCTGACCTCGACGGGCCACGGCTTCGCGGGAATGTCGCGCCAGCTCCTGCTCGATATCCTCCACCGGCGCTGCGCGGCGCTCGGGGTCAGGCTCGAGTTCCAGAATGAGGTGAGCGATCTCGCGGCCTACGCCGACGCGGATCTCGTGCTCGCGGCCGACGGGGTCAACAGCGTCGTCCGCGGCCGCTACGCCGAGCATTTCCGGCCGCAGGTCGACTGGCGGCCCAACAAGTTCGTCTGGCTCGGCACGACGTTTCCGTTCCCGGCGTTCACGTTCCTCTTCAAGGAGAGCGAGCACGGTCTCTGGCGCGTCCACGCCTACCGCTACAACGCCTCTATGTCCACGTTCATCCTGGAGGCAACCGAGGCGACCTGGCGGCGCGCCGGCCTCGACCGGGCCGACGAAGACCAAACGCTCGCGTTCTGCGATCGCCTCTTCGCGCGAGAGCTCCAGGGCCACCCCCTCCTGAAGAACCGATCGCTCTGGCGCAGTTTCCCGACGGTCCGCAACGGGTGCTGGCACTACCGGAACGTCGTGCTGGTGGGCGACGCCGCCCACACCGCGCACTTCTCCATCGGCTCGGGCACGAAGCTCGCGATGGAAGACGCGATCGTGCTCGCGCGCGCGCTCCAGCGCCACGGCGAGGTGGACAAGGCGCTCGACGCCTACGAGGAGGAGCGGCGGCCGGAGGTCGAGCGGCTGCAGCGCGCCGCGCAGGTGAGCCTCGAATGGTTCGAGGAGACCGAGCGCTACCACGGCCGTCTCGAGCCGATCCAGTTCGCCATGAGCCTCCTGACGCGGAGCCTGCGCGTGACCCACGACAACCTGAAGCTCCGCGACCCACGCTTCGTGGCCACGGTCGACCGTTGGTTCGCCTCCCAGGCCGAGCGGCAGAGCCGCGTCGCGGTGCCGCCGGCCCAGACGCCCCCGCCCATGTTCACGCCGTTCCGTTTGCGCCAGATGCTGCTGGCGAACCGGATCGTCGTCTCGCCCATGTGCCAGTACTCGGCCGAGGACGGCACCCCCAACGACTGGCACCTGGTGAACCTCGGATCACGCGCCGTCGGCGGCGCCGCGCTCGTCGTCGCGGAGATGACCGACGTGAGCCGCGAGGGCCGCATCACGCCCGGTTGCACGGGGATGTACAAGCCGGAGCACCTGGCCGCCTGGAAGCGGATCGTCGACTTCGTGCACGCGGCGAGCCCGGCGAAGATCGCGCTGCAGCTCGCCCATGCCGGCCGCAAGGGCTCGACACGACGGCTCTGGGAGGGGAGCGACGAGCCGCTCCCCGACGGCAACTGGGAGCTCATTTCGGCCTCGGCGCTCCCGTACCATCCCCATAGCCAGGTGCCGAGGGCGATGGACCGGCGCGACATCGACATCGTGCGCGACCAGTTCGTCGCGGCCGCGCGCATGGCGGAGCAGGCGGGGTTCGATATGCTGGAGCTCCACATGGCTCATGGCTATCTGCTCGCGAGCTTCATCTCGCCGCTGACGAACGTCCGCACCGACGAGTACGGAGGCTCGCGGGAGAACCGCGCACGCTATCCGCTCGAGGTCTTCGACGCCGTGCGCGCCGTCTGGCCACGGGCCAAGCCCATGTCGGCAAAGATCTCGGCGACCGACTGGGCCGCCGGGGGACTCCCCCCGGACGAGGCGGTGGGCCTGGCGCGACGGCTCCGCGAGCACGGCTGTGACATCGTCACCGTCTCGACCGGCCAGACCGTGCCCAACCAGAAGCCCGTGTACGGCCGGCTCTACCAGACGCCGTTCAGCGATCGGATCCGCTACGAGGCCGGGATCGCGACGATGACGGTGGGCAACATCGCTTCCTACGACGACGTCAACAGCATCCTGGCCGCGGGGCGCGCCGACCTCTGCGTGCTCGCGCGCGGCCACCTGTACGATCCCTACTGGACGCGGCACGCCGCGTACGAGCAGGGCTGGGATCTTCCGTGGCCGGACCAGTACGTCTCGGTCAAGAGCTTCACCCCGCGGCCTCGCTGAGGCGCGACTCTGAACTGAAGTGCGCGCCGCAGGCCGTCGCGGGGCTGGGGCCCCGCCGGCCGAGGCGCGACTCTGAACTGAAGTGCGCGCCGCAGGCCGTCGCGGGGCTGGGGCCCCGCCGGCCGAGGCGCGACTCTGAACGAAGGAGAGTGGTGACATGAAGATCACCGGCATCGAGACGTTCGTGGTCTCCAATGGCTTCACCCCGCCGCGGCCGTGGCACTTCTGCGCGATCCGCACCGACGCCGGGCTGACCGGCTACAGCGAGTTCGGGTCGGACGGCATCACGCGCGGCCTAGTCGGGCTCGTGCAGGACCTCGGCCAGCGCCTCATCGGGAAGGACCCGACGGCGGTCGAGAAGCACTACGTCGATCTCTACCGGGCTGTGCGCCAGGCGCCGTACGGCGCGACCCAGCAGGCCATCGCGGGCCTCGAGCTGGCGCTGTGGGATCTCGCGGGAAAGGCGCTCGGCGTCCCGGTCTACAAGCTCATGGGCGGGCCGCACCGTGAGCGCCAGTGGGTGTACTGGTCGCACCTCGCGACGTACCGGGCGAACAACTGGAAGCTTTTCGGTGTGAAGCCGCTCCGGAGCCTGCAAGATCTGGCCGACGCCGCCCGAGAGGCGCCGGCGCGCGGCTATACAGCGTTCAAGACCAACATTATCTGGCCTGGCGACCCCGCGCGCGCCATCAGCCAGGGCCGGCTCGGCCCCCATGATCAAGTCGCGACGCGCGACATCGTCAAGCAGGCCGTGACGCAGATCGGCGCGATGCGGGAGGCCGTCGGTCCCGACGTCGGCATCTGTCTCGACATCAACGTGAACTTCAAGCCGAACGAGGCCATCCGCGTGGGGCGCGCGCTCGAGCCGTACGACCTCTTCTGGCTCGAGATCGACAACCAGGACCCGCACGCGTTGGCCCAGCTCAAGTCGTCCGTGCGCGCGCCGATCTGCTCGGGGGAGCAGCTGCAGACCGTGCGCCAGTACCGGCCGTACTTCGAGCTGCACGCGATGGACGTGGTGAAGGTGGACGTCCAGTGGCAGGGCTTCTCGGCCGCGAAGAAGGTGGCCGATCTCGCCGAGACCTACGAGCTGAACATCGCGCCCCACAACTACAACGG
>QHSR01000156.1 GCA_003221635.1 Candidatus Rokuibacteriota bacterium
CGGCGCGCTCGTTCGTAATCCGGCCGCTCCGCCAGGCTCACGTACGCGCGACCGAGTCGAAGGTGAAGATCGGGGTCCCTCGGGTCCCAGCCGAGCGCGCGCTCGAGCGCGCCCACCGTCGTGGCGCGATCGGTGAGATAGACCGCAACCGCGGGCCTGATGATGGCCGCAGCGATCACGGCCGCTGCGACCAGCGTCAAGACCAGGACGACGGCCCGTCTCGCCTGGGCCTCGAGGGGGATCAGCACGACGCGGGCCGAGTGCGTGATCACGCCGATTCCTGGCGGGCGTCGTCGTGGCCGTCGTGCCCCTCGCGGCCGTAGTTGCTGTAGTAGCCGTAGTAGCCCTCCGCGCGCACGTCGACGTCGTTCAGGATCACGCCGAGCAGCTTGGCGCGGACCGACATCAAGTTGCGGATCGCGCGCTGGGCGGCGTCGCGGCTGGCGCGGCCGTGACGGAGGACCAGCACCACGCCGCGCCCGCCGAGCGCGTCGAGCGCCTGGCGCAGGCGCGCAGACGTCAGGAGCTCGGCCGGGTTCAACGGGATGCGACCGGAGGGGATGATCGAGAGGTTCGGCACGCCCGTCGGGACGATCACGTCCGCCACCTCCGCCTGGCCGGTGAGGAACGTGGACAGGCCGGGGGCCTGAGGGACGGCGAGGATGTTGTGGAGGTTCGGCCGCCGCATGTCGGCATCGATCAGGAGGATCTCCGCCCCGCCGAGCTGGACGAGGGAGATCGCCAGGTTGGTCGCGAGCGAGGTCTTGCCGTCCTCGGGCTGGAGCGACGTCACCGTGATCGTCTTCGGGGGGTGGTCGGGCGACGAGTAGAGGAGGCTGGTCCGGAGGTTCCGGAACGCCTCGGCAAAGTCGGACGCCGTCTCCGATTGCGCCGCGAGGGCGAAGGGCCGCCCGTCGCCGTCGCCAAGCTCCCGGCGCCGGCGCATCGCCCACGAGGGCACCATGCCCAGAATCGGGACGCGCAGGACCGACTCGACGTCCCGCGCGTCCTTGATGTTCGTGTCGAGGTACTCGAAGACGAGCGCCAGGACCACCCCGCCGAGGAGCCCGGCGATGCAGCCGACGACCAGGTTCGTCGAGCGCTTCGGGCGCGATGGCGTCGCCGAGATCTCCGCGCGGTCGACGATGTAGATGTTCGAGGTGAAGAGCGCGGCCGAGATCTGCGTCTCGCGGAGACGCGCGAGGAGCGCGCTGTAGAGATCGCGGCTCGTGTCCACGTCGCGCCGCAGCAGGTTGTACTGGGCCATGTTGTCCGCGAGGCCCCGCGCGAGCAGCCGCTGCTTCGTGAGCTGCCCTTCCAGCTCCCGCTCGTTCCGGACGGCGGCCTGGTAGTCGGCCTGCAGGGCCTGCACGGCGCGGTCGATCTCGGTCCGGAGCTGGCGGCGGCTCTCGGTGATCTTCTCGGCGAGCTGTTGCATGCGCGGGTACTCGGGCTTGAAGACCTGGCCGAGCTTCTTGTACTCGCTTTCGAGCGCGCCGACGTCCTCTTTGAGCTTCGAGACGAGCGTGTTCTGGAGAACGCCCGGCAGCGTGCCGACGTCCTGGGTGGAGCCCTGGGCGAGCAGGCTCTCTTTGGCGATGCGCTCGCTGCGCGTCTTGAGCCACGCGTCGGAGAGCAGCGTGAGCTGCTGGGTGATCAGGTCCTGCGCCGGGCTCGTCTTGTCGCCGGCGGCGACGAAGAGGATGTCGTTGGCCTTGAGGAAGCGGTTGAGCTTCTCCTCCGACTCCCCGAGCTTGTCGCGCGTCTCGTCGAGCTGCTTGGCCAGGAACTGCGTGGCGTAGCGCGTGGCCTCGACCTTCTGGTCGAGCTGCTGGGCGATGAAGGCGTCGGCGAGCGCGTTCGGCACCCGCGCGGCCAGGTCGGGATAGTGGCTGTCGAACGAGATCTTGACGAGCCGCGAGTTGCGCACCGGCTCGATCAGGAGCCGCCTGAGGACGGCGTTCGTCAGCGGCGAGGCGAGCGCGACGTCTTCGGTCTCCTCCGGCGCCGGCGGGGGCGGCACCGGAACCCAGCGAACGAGCCATTCTCGGACCCGCGTCTCCGCCTGGGCGAGCCAGCCGCGCTCTCTCTCGGGCTGCTGGAAGTCCGGGTGCTGGTCGAGCTGGAGGAGGCCGATGACGCGATTCGCCAGCGTCCGGCTCTGCAGGAGCTTGTACTGGGCCTGGTAATAGTCCTGCTGGGAGTCGGCGTCATTGACGACCTCGTCGAACTTGACGACGTGCGGCTGCTCTGTCTCGATCCTGAGCGTCGCCGAGCTCGTGTACACGGGGCGGGTCGTGAAGGTCCAGATGGTGACCGCGATCACGGTCACGATGAAGAAGCTGATGACGGTCCAGCGACGGCGGCTCAGGACGTGCCAGAAGTCCCAGAAGTGCACGCCCTCTTCCTCGCCGGGGTACGCATACAGGCGTGGGCGCGCGGCCGGCGCGGGGCGACGTGCCTGCCTCGGGAGCAACTCGACCGGTCGCTCGCCTGAGCGCTCGCCCGGCGAGAAGGGGCGCGCGTCGTCCTGAGGGTCGGCGGGGTTGGCTGGAGAGCCCGGCGGGTTGGTCATAGAAGCGGGACGCTCGCGGCCGCGCCGACGCCGAAGTGGAAGAAGTCTTTCACGCCGTAGAGGAACACCTTCAGGTAGGACTTGCCGACGACGACCACATCGTTGGCCTGGACCTCGGGAGCCGGCTTGCCCTTCTCGAACTCGTTCAGGCTGAAAGTCATGACGTCTCGCGTTCCGTCAGGACGCGCCCTGTAGACGCGAATGTCGTCCCAGTCGGCCACGTCCTTCACTCCGCCGGCGACGGCCGGCACCTGATCGAGGGTCGTGCGCGCCTTGAGCAGGAACGACCCGGAGCGATTGACTTCGCCGCCGAC
Source organism: Candidatus Rokuibacteriota bacterium (assembly GCA_003221635.1). Classification (GTDB taxonomy): domain Bacteria; phylum Methylomirabilota; class Methylomirabilia; order Rokubacteriales; family CSP1-6; genus AR31. The sequence continues at coordinate 2,890 of QHSR01000156.1, forward strand.
GTAGAACAACCCCGCGCGCGGCACTTCGATGACGTCGCCCGCCTGCAGCGGCAGGTTCAGCTCGCGCTTGCCGCCTGCCAGGTTTTCGAGGTCGACCGCGGTTATCACCTGCGCCAGTCTCGCCTCCGGGCCGCCTCCGCCGTTGCCGCCTCCGCCGTCGGTCGGCGAGCCGTCCGCGGGAACCTTGCGGATCACGTAGACCGTGAGCCCGGCGTCGTCCATCAACCCGCCGGCCATGGCGAGGGCGTCGGCGAGACGGAAGGGACCCGTGAGCGTGAACACGCCGCCGTTCTTCACCGCGCCGATCACCGAGATGCGCTGGCTCTTGTGCTCCTGGACGAAGACGGAGACTTGCGGGTCGTGCATGTACTTCTCTTGCAGGCGCGCGCGGATCGCGGTCTGCAGCTCGACGGCGCCCAGCCCGGCGGCGGGCAACGTTCCGATCAGGGGGAGCGTGATGTTGCCGCTGTTCGAGATGCGGAGCTTGAGGCCCGAGAGCTCCTGGACGTCGAAGACGGAGACTTCGATGAGGTCGCCGGGGCCGAGCGGCAGGTCACTGTCGTCCTGCGCAGAGGCCGTCTGGCTCAGGAGCTTGCGATTCAAGTCGCTGGCGCTGATCGCCGGGACGGCGGCGGGAGGCGCCGGCAAGCTATTAGGCGAGCTATTACTATTACTCGAGCTGTTAGATGTTGCGGAGGCGAGAGCCGGCGTTGCCGCCGGCGTGGCCCCCGCTGGCTGGGCCGTCTGCCGCTGGATCCCGGCGCAAGAGGTCAGCGCAAGCCCGGCAGCCACCGCGCCAAGCGCGAGATAGCGCCCCCTCATCGGCAGTGGGGATTATTGGGTGGACAGGGCTTCGTCGCCGCCGGCGGTGGTGGATCAGGCCTCGCGGACGCTCCCTTGCCCGCCGCGATGCCTACCCCCAGCCCGGCGACGGAACCCGCACCGATAGCGCCGATCGCGCCGATGGCCCCGGTCGCGCCAGACAGCCCTCTAGTCGTGGCAACATCTGATACCGTCGGCTGACTCGAGTGAGCGTAGAAGATCGGCCC
>QHSR01000081.1 GCA_003221635.1 Candidatus Rokuibacteriota bacterium
CCGCTACATCTCGAAGTGGTTGTAGCCTTCGCCGACGAGCAGCTGCACGGGCTTGCCGGCCGCCTTTACCGCCGCGGCGAAATCCCGCGACTGGCGCTGGAACTCCGGTGTCTCGAACGTTCCGTAGGCGACGACCAGGGGAGCGTTGAGCTTGTCGAGGTGTCGTTGTGGGCTCAACGCCTGTTCCATCTCGTCGGTGAACTTGATGTAGCGGCTGCGCGCCGACAGGCGCACCGGCTTCAGGTCGAACATGCCGCTGCCGCAGAGTCCGCCTTTCACCGTGTCGGCGGGTAGGTTGAACTCCCTGGCCCAGTCCGTGGTGAGGACCACGCCGGCCAGATGGCCGCCCGACGAGAAGCCGGAGACGTACAGGCGGTTGGGATCCCCGCCGAAGGTGTGGGCGTTGCGATATACCCAGGCCACCGCGCGGCGCACTTGCTCGGCCATCGGCATCAAGCTGCCGCCCACGTCCTCCACCCCGACGAAATCCGGAACGACGTAATGCGCACCCGCGTGCACGAACAACTCCGCCGGGAAGGCGTTGTCCTTCGCCACGCCCGTCCGCCACGCTCCTCCGTGAACGAAGACATTGATCGGCGCGTTGGCCCGTTTGGTCGGGTAGACGTCGAGTCCTTCGATGGGAGTAGGACCATAGGCATAGCGTCGTGGCGCGCCCAGGCGCGCGCGCACGCCGTCGCTGTTGGTAGCGTAGCGCCTGATGATTTGTTGTAAGTTAGGCGCGTACACGCTCTGGTCGTACGCCGCGTCGAGGTCGGTCTGGTCCAGGTCGAGCCAGACTCGCGGCCCCTTGACACGCGGCGCTGGCGGCGCCGGTTGCTGGGCGAGCGCAGAAGGGGCGGCCACGAGCATGGCGGCGGCGCCTCCCAAGCCCAGCGCTGTTCGTCGATTGATCGTGGTTTGCATGCGCCACCTCCATCCCTTTCTCAGGCGATCACCGCGACACCCAGCGTGCAGCCGGCCAAAGAATAGGCTGGTCCGCCGGACACGGCAAACCGCGTGACGTCCGCTAGCCCTATCCCGGAGTCGCCGCGAGTCGCGGTACAATCGGGCCTCTCGTCCCAGCCCACAACACGAGGACCACATGGACCTGCCGAGAACAGCGAGCGCGGTGGTGATCGGTGGCGGTGTCGTCGGCTGCAGCATCGCCTACCATCTCGCGCGGCGCGGTCTCGCGGACGTCGTCGTCGTGGAGCGCGAGACGGTCGGCTCGGGGACCACGAGCAAGGCGGCGGGCGGGATCCGGGTCCAGTTTCCGACCGAGACCGAGATCCGCTTCTCGCTGGAAGCCATCCGCGTGTTCGAGCGCTTCCAGGACGAGTTCGGTGTCGACCCCGGCTACAAGAAGATCGGCTATCTCTTCCTCGTCTCCGACGCCAAGCAGCTCCGCGGATTCGAAAAGCGGATCGCCCTCCAGCGCACGCTCGGGGCCGACGTGCGTGTGATCACGCCCGACGATGCCCGCAAGCTCGTGCCGGCCCTCCGGGTGGACGACCTCGTCGCCGCGGTGTGGGGGCCCGGAGACGGTCTCGCCGGGCCCGCCGAGGTCACCGCCGGCTTCGCCCGGCGCGCGCGCGAGCTGGGCGTGAAGATCGCGGAGGGCGTGCGCGTCTCGTCGCTCGAGCGGACGCAGGGCCGGGTCAGCGGGGTGATGACCTCGGCCGGAGCGATCGCTTCGCCGCTGGTGATCAACGCCGCCGGGCCCGCCGCCGCGCGCGTCGCGCGGCTGGCGGGGGTGGAGCTGCCCGTGCATCCCAGACGCCGGCACATCTTCTTCACCGAGCCATTCCCGGCGATCCCCGGTCCCGTGCCGCTGACGACCGACGTCACCAGCGGCTTCTACTTCAGGAAGGAGATGGAGCAGGTGCTGCTGAGCCCGGGAGACGTCGAGGACATCGGCGAGGACTTCGACGTGCCGATGGACTGGGGCAAAGTGGAGGAGGCGGTGCAGAAGGCGATCCAGCGTTTGCCGATCATCGGCGACGCGCGTATCGCCGGCGGCTGGGCCGGCCTCCGACCGCTCACGCCGGACGACCACGCCATCATCGGGTGGGCGCCGGGCGTCGAGGGCTTCTTCCTGGCGGTCGGGTTCGGTGGCCATGGGTTCCAGCATTCGCCGGCCACCGGCCGCTACGTGGCGGAATGGCTGCTCGACGGCAAGTCGTCCCTCGACCTCTCGTTGTTCGATCCGAGCCGATTCGATCGTCCGCGGGCCGCCCACGAGGCGAGCGCCGACGCCGGGTGACCCGGTGAAGATCGCCGACGTCCGGGTGACCCTCGCCGACATTCCCGTGAAGCGCCCGCACAAGATGTCCTTCACGACCCTCGAGGCGGTCAATTTCGCTTTCGTGCGCGTCGAGACGGCGGACGGGCTCACGGGCTGGGGAGAGGCCGCGTGCCTGGGCGGGCCCACGTGGAGCGAGGAGTCCTCGGAATCGGTCTCGGTCACGATCGAGCGCTACATCGCGCCGTGGCTCGTCGGTCGCGACGCAACCCGGATCGAGACGCTGAACCGCGAGATGGCGCGACGGGTACAGGGCAACCCCTTCGCGCGCGCCGCCGTCGAGATGGCGCTCTGGGATCTCAACGGCAAGGCGCTCGGCGTTCCCGTGCACCGCCTGCTCGGGGGGCGCGTGCGCGAGAGCGTGCCGCTGTCGTGGTCGCTCGCCGTCGAGAGCTCGGACGCGGAGGTCGCGGAGGCTCGCGCGAAGGTCGCGCTCGGCCACCGCATCTTCAAGATCAAGACGGCCGCCCATCCCCGGAGGCGGTCGGATCCGATGTCTCCCTTCGCGTCGACGCCAACCAGGGTTGGGACCGGCCCAGCGCGCTCCAGGCCATCCGCGCGCTCGAGCCATACGGCCTGGATTTCGTCGAGCAGCCGGTCGCGCGCTGGGATCGGGACGGTCTCGCGGAGATCGCGCGCGCCGTGCGGGTACCGATCATGGCCGATGAGTCTTGCTGCTCGATCCACGACGCGCTCGCCATCGCGCGCCTCGGCGGCGTGAGCATCCTCGCCCTCAAGCTCACGAAGTCGGCCGGGATCCTCGGCACCATGGCCATCGCGCGCATCGCCGAAGCGGCCGCCATGACCTGCTACGTCGGCTGCATGATCGAGACCTCGCTCGGCACCGCCGCGTACCTTCAGGTGGCGCTGGCGGCGGCGCCGGTGACGTGGGGCTGCGAGCTGTTCGGCCCGTTGCTCCTCGCCGGCGACGTGGTGCGCCGGCCCGTGCAGTATGCCGACGGCGCGATCCTGGCGCTCGACGGCCCAGGGCTCGGCGTGGAGATGGACGAGACGCTCCTGAAGGAGTGGACGCGCCACTGACGCCAGACTGCAGGTGAGGATGACCGTGAACCGCAAGCCGACCGTCGGGACCCCCGCGCGCTTCGCCAGAGGCATGACCTGCGACCAGTACGTCGCCTACATCGGCCCCCGGAGAACCTCCAGCGCGAGGCAGGGCGCCGCCGTCAGACTGGCCGGGACGATGAGCGGCGGCGAGCAACAGATGCTCGCCATGGGGCGCCCCTTACGTCAACGGGGAACAGGCGTGTCGTTCATCAGCACCGAGAGGGCGCAGGACCAGCACGTAGTATTGCCGACCGCTAGATCTGGCTTGCCATCGCCATTGAAGTCGCCCACGGCCAGTGGACACAGGATGGCTGCCCGCCCCAAAGGCTAGCGCCGCCTGGAAGGTCCCCTCGCCAGTGCCCAGTAGCACCAAGACGTGATTGGAGCGCGGGATGGCGACCGCCAGATCTGGCTTGCCATCGCCATCGAAGTCACCCACGGCGACCGAGGAAGGATTGCTTCCTGCAGGAAGAGGGACGTCGACGGCGGCCTGGAAGGTCCCATCGCCGGTGCCTCGCAGCACCGAGACGTCATTGGACCGATCGTTGGCCACCGCCAAGTCTGGCACCCCATCGCCATTGAGGTCACCCACGGCGACCGAGAGGGGAGAGCGGCCTGCGGGAAAGGCGACGGCGGCCTGGAAGGTCCCATCGCCGGTGCCCAGTAGGACCGAGACGTCACTGGACCCGTAGTTGGCCACAACCAGGTCGAGCTTGCCGTCGCCATTGAAATCGCCGACGGCTACGGATCGGGGTCAGTGCCTACGGTGAAGGTCAGTGCCGGCTGGAAGGTGTCATCACCGTTGCCCAGCAGCACCGAGACGGTGTTGGAACCAGCGTCGACCGCCGCCAGATCCAGTTTGCCGTCGCCATTGAAGTCGCCCACCGCCAGCGAAATGGGAAAGACGCCCACAAAGAAGCTAAGTCCCGTGTGAAACGTCCCATCACCATTGCCCAGCAGGACAGAGACCACGTCAGAACCCTTAAGGGCCATCGCTACGTCGGGCGCGCCATCGCCATCGAGGTCGCCCACGGCGATAGCTAGAAGTTGGCTGCCGGCATCGAAGGTCGGCGCCGTCCGGAACGCTCCGTCGCCAGTGCCCAGTAGCACCGAGACGTCGTTGGAGCCGTAGTCGGCCACGACCACATCCTGCGCCCCATCACCGTTGAAGTCGCCCACGGCCACGGCTAAGGCGCCGCTCCCGACCGGAAAGTTCACCGCCGCTCGGAAGGTCCCATCGCCGGCGCCGAGTAGCACCGAGACGCTGTCGGCCCAACCGCCGGCGACCGCCAGATCCAGCACGCCGTCGCCATTGAAATCACCCGAAGACGTGCGGGTGCCGCTCGACGTGCCGCCGACCGACAACTCGGCGGTGGACGGCTACGCGGTCGGCAGCGCCGACATCCCCGCCGCCGGGACACGCGACCTTCGGGTGCCGCCGGGGCTGCTGTGGTGGTCATCAACTACGCGCGCCGTCAGGCCGACACCCCTCCCGAAGGAACTGGTGCCGAAGAGGTTGATCCGTTCAGGACGATTACCCAGCCGTGTTTCTGGAGATCCGCGGTGACGTCGTGCCGGCGCCGGTCCCCTCGGCGTCTCTCCACCTCCACCGGGACGTGACGTCGACGCCGCTCGCCCATTCGACGGTCGAGGATCACGCCCGCACTCTCGTCGGCGAACGTGTCCTTGAGATTCTCGTACCGTGACTGCTGCTCGTGCGCCACGATGACGAGGTATGGGCTGGTGGCCTGCCTCCCCGCGACCGCGGCCTCCAGTCCCCCACCCGTGTCCGGCTCGCTCGACCTCATGATGTCGAGCATCTCGGGCAGACTGGCAGCTTTCTCCATTATCTCGATCCGGGTCAGGTGCTTCATGCGCGCAACGATCGCGTGGATCCGTTCCCCGGCCTCGAGAATCTCCTCCAGTCGGCGACGCCGCGTCGCGGCGGAGTCGTCGATCAACAACTGGGCTTGGCCTATGACGACGGCGAGCGGATTGTTGATTTCGTGCGCGGCCCCCGCCGCCAGGCTCGCGACCGACCGCAAGATGTCGCGTTCGCGGGCCGTCGCCTCGATCTCCTTCCGGCGCGTGATGTCGCGAGCGATCGACGACGCGCCGACGATCCGGCGACTCGCGTCCCGAATCGGCGACACCGTGACCGACACGTCGATGCGCCGCCCGTTCTTCGCCATCCGCACCGTCTCGTAGTTGTCGATCGGCTCGCCCCGCCGCAGCTGTTCGAGTATTTTGGGCAACTCCGATTCGCCCATCTCCGGGGGGATGATGATCGAGAGCGGCTGCCCGATGACCTCGGGGGCCGAGTACCCGTAGAGCCGCGCCGCTCCTTCGTTCCAGGTCGTGATGAGGCCGTCGAGCGTCTTGCCGATGATCGCGTCGTCCGAGGACGTCACGATGGCGGCGGCGCGCGCGAGCGCCGCCTGGGCGCGCGCGTGCTCCCGGACGACGGCCGCGAGCGGCAGGGACATGATGGTCAGCGTGCCCATGAAGGCCTGGAGCAGCAGAAGCGATTCGTTCTGGGAGATCCGGACAAAGGGCCCGAAGCCCTCCAGCGTCCCCCTGATCGCGATCCCCGAGAGCAGCGCCACGCACGTCGCCGCTTCGCGTTGACCGAATCGAAAGGCGGCGAACACCAGCGGCGGAATGCACAGGAATTCGAGGGGATAGTTGCTCGCCACGGCGAACCCCAGGTCGTCGAACACGAACCCACCCACGAGGATCACGGAGGCGAGCACCATTGACAGCTCGAACGCGTCCGCCCACTTGAAGCGCACAATCCGGTCCGTCCCCCACAGCACGAGGACCGGAGTCACCACGAGCGCCCCGACCACATCGCCCAGCCACCACGTCAGCCAGATCGCCGCGAACCGGTCCCAGCCGGCGTACCCGGCCGTCGTGAGGCTTGTCACTCCCACCGTCGCACTGACGGTGGTGCTCAACAGCCCCGCCAGCGCCGCGAACTTGAAGATGTCCCTCGCTCGATCGAAGGCGCCGCAGCCGCTCGCCCACCGTCTCACCAGCCAGACGCCCAGGAGCCCTTCGAGCGTATTGCCCGCGGCGATACCGAGCGATGTCCAGGCCGACCCGGCCGTCGTGGCGTTCACGAGGAACGCCCCCACGAAGATCGCGGGCCACATGCGGTATCCGTACAGCAGCATTGCCGCCAGCGCGATACCGGTTGGCGGCCACACCGCCGTCGCGCTGGCGTGCTCGAAGGCCAGTCGAAGGCCGAGCTTCCCGGCGGCGAAGTAGATGCCCGCGAGAACCGCCAGGCCCAACCACAGCCGAGGGAGCGGAGGCAGTTTCATCCTTGGGGCACCTTGCACCCCCGGACATTCTAGGTCCCGCGGCCCATTCTTCCCATCGGGCATTTGACTGATTCCGGCGGGGAAAACCAGGGCCCCTAACTCGAAAGCCGCCAAAAACACGTCGGGCCGGAGGGTATTCGCGACACGATTTCCAGATTTCGATGCGTCGTGACCCGAAGCGATCGCTTCCTGGCACCTCAGGTGCAACCCTGAGTCTGCTTAACGAAGACCCCCGATAGGGGCACACCCGTCGTGAGACAGAGCCGCAGAGCCACGAGTCAGGCGAGCGTCCCCCTGGGAGACATCGGGTCTTTGCCCAAAAGCGTTTGCTGCGTCCTCATGCTGTACCTAGGGGAAAAATGACAACGAAGCGGGGACACCTCCTCGAATTGCGAGTGGTGCCCTGTGTAGCACCTCCAGCGGCCGGTTCAATCCGTGAAATGTTTTTCACAGGCGCTCTACTGCGGGCGCTGACCCAAGCCGCGGCTGCGACATTGGGCTTGACCCTTCTCGCCGTCCAGGCCAAACAAGCTGACGAAATCGACCGTGCCTTTTCGGTGGCAACGAATAGCCGTGCATGCGGACAGAATTCTCGAGCGGCAATCCTTACAAATACGGGCTGCCGTCGGCCGAATTCGCACCGGGAAGCAGTTAAAAGTCAAATCCAATCGGCCCACCGGTGGGTCAGCGCTTTTTGGCCAGGAACGCCTCCATGCCGCGCTTGGCGTCGCCGGCGGCGAAGGCCGCGTGGTGCGCGCTCTCGCAAAACCTCGCGCACGCGCGGAAATCGGCCTCGGTCCTCCGGCGGGCGTACTGCTTGTTCTGCTTCATCGCGATTGGCGCATGGGCAGCCATCGTCCGCGCGAGCGCTTCGGCTTCGGCCAGGAGCTCCACCGGTGCGACCACCTTGACCGTCAATCCTGCCTCCTGCGCCTGGCGCGCGTCGAGGGACTCGCCGCTGAGGACGAGATAGAGCGCCCGGCTCATCCCGATCGTGTTCCAGAGAAGCTCGAGACCGAAGACGGCCGGAATGCCGTCCCGGATCTCGGGCATCCCGTAGCGCGCGTTCTCGGACGAGAGGCGAACGTCCGCCAGCAGGGCGAGCTGACAGCCGGCCCCCATCGCCCAGCCATTCACCGCAGCGATCACCGGCACGTCGAGCACGCGAATCTGGTCGTAGAGGAGCTCGTACTCCCTCACCCATTCCTCGGCTTCCGGGCCGCTCATGTCCTTCGCCTCGGTGAGGTCTTGGCCCGCGCTGAACGCCTGGTCGCCGGCGCCGGTCATGATGACGGCGCGAATGCCGGGGTCCGCTTTGATGCGCGTCAGCGCGTCCGAGAGCTCGGCTTTGAGCGCGCGGCTCAGCGCGTTCAGCACTCGCGGGCGATTGAGCGTGATGACGGCACTTCGGTCCTTCTGCTCCCACAGGATGTTCTGATACATTCACGGCCTCCCCGACCGCAGCGCTGCGCGGCACTCTAGCACGGCCGGACGGCGCGTCTGGTGGACTGGGGAAGGCGGGCGGTTGACGCTGACCGACCGCCCGCATAGCATGAGCCCGCTCGGCTCCGCACACACGCCCTTCACTGGAGGATCGCGATGATTGGACGAGCTCGGACTGCTCGGCTGGCCGCGTTGCTCGTTATCGGGCTCACCGCGCCCGCCCTCGCCCAGAAGCCGGTGAAGATCGGCGTCCTCACGCCGCTCGCGCCCCCCGGGGACGCTGCCGCCGGGCAGTTCATCGTTCGCGGCGCCAAGATGGGCGCCGAAGACGTCAACGCCCGGGGCGGCGTGCTCGGTGGGCGGAAGATCGAGCTCGTCATCGAGGACGACTCGGGCACGCCGGAGAAAGGGTCGGCCGGATTCCGCAAGCTCGCGAGCCAGGATCAGGCGGTGGCGGTCGTCGGCCAGTTCCACAGCTCGGTGATGACGGCGGTGCAGGCGCTCGCGGAGCAATTCAAGGTGCCCGTCTTCTCCACCCAGGCCTCGGCGCGCCAGATCACCGAGCGCCACCTGACCTACACCTTCCGCACCCACGTGATCGATCCCGACCGCTGTGCGCTGTGGACCCGCTGGATCAAGGAGCGGGGCTTCAAGCGGGCCGCGCTCATCACGGAGAACACCGACTACGGTGTGGGCCTGGTCGACGAGACCAAGAAGGCATTCGCGTCGATGCTCCCCGGCGCGGAGCTGAAGACGATCATCTTCGACCGGGCGGTGGTCGACCTCACGCCGCAGCTCCTGGACATCAAGAACTGGAAGCCGGACGTCCTTCTCAACGGCGGCATCGGCACGCCGATGTACCTCATCGCCAAGCAGGCCTATGACGTTGGGCTGACCCCCGCGGTGCCGACGCTCATCTCCTACGACGCGCCTGCGCGGCCCGAGTACTGGAAGAACCTGGGCGAGAAGGGCAACTGGGCCAGCTTCATCGTGTACTACCACTCGACGATGAAGCTGACGGCCCGGGGCGAGGCGTTCCGCAAGAAGTACGTGGCCGAGTTCAAGGAGGACCCGATCTACGGCGCCTTCAACGGGTACGCCCAGGTCGTCCTGCTGGCCGACGCGCTGAACGCCGCCAAGAGCGACAAGTCCGACGAGCTGGTCAAGGCGCTCCTGGCCAACAAGTTCGAGGGCTGGAACGGGACGATCAGCTTCTCGCGCGGCGAGGGTCCGTACTGGCAACAGTGGACGCCGCCGATGCTGGTGACGCAGTACACGGCGGTCGAGATGCCGTTCGCCGACGTCAGGATCGTCTACCCGGCGGAGCTCAAGACGGGCGACTGGATGCCGGGACCGAAGCGCTGACGAGCCGCCGGTGGCCTCGGTGGACGCGGTCCTCCTGTCCCAGTACGTCCTCTCGGGGCTGGTCATCGGCGTCATCTACAGCCTGATGGCCCTCGGGATCACCTTCATCTACAGCATCATGAAGATGATCAACTGGGGGATGGGCGAATTCTACATGATCGGCAGCTACGTCCAGTACGCGCTGATCGTGAGCCTGCTCGGTCCCCGGCGCTGGTATCTGGCGGTCCCGCTGGCGATGGGGGCCGTCTTCCTCCTCGGGCTCGTCGTCCAGCGGTTTCTCCTGCGGCCGATGTTCGTCGGTGGCATCGAGCGGCGAGACGAGTACGCGACGATCATCACGATCGCGCTGATGGTCCTGTTCCGAAACCTGGCGATCGTTCTCGGCGGACCGAACCAGTACGCGCCGCCGGACTACGCCCGGCCCATGACGCTCGTGACCTTGCCCATCTCGGGCAATCGGGTCGTGGCGGTCGTCGGCACGCTCGTCCTGCTGGCCCTGTTCTCCCTGGTGATCAAGAAGACGTGGGTCGGGCGCGCGCTGCGGGGCGCCGCGCAGAATCGCGTGGGGATCCAGACGGCCGGGATCGACGTCCTCCGCCTGGACATGCTGGCGTTCGGCGTCGGCGTCTCGCTGGCGGCGGCGGCCGGCGCGCTCCTCGCGCCCGACTTCCTCGTCTATCCCGAGAACGGCGCCATCTCGACCTTCAAGGGCTTCGAGATCATCGTCATCGGCGGCCTCGGCTCGGTCCTCGGCAGCGTCGTCGGCGGCGTGCTCCTCGGCGTGATCGAGGCGCTGGGGTCGGTGTTCCTGTCGGCGGCGTACAAGGACCTCTACGGCTTTCTGCTGCTCATCGCGCTGCTCGTCTTCCGACCCACGGGCCTCTTCGGCGAGCGTGAGCGGAGCGTGTGAGTCCTCGACCGGCTCAGTCCCCCTGCCGCCGTGGCGAGAAGACCGGCTCCAGCGCCGGGATCCGCGCCACGAGCCGCGCGGCGAGCGCGCGACAGATTCCGACCAGCCCCGCGGGATAGCCGCGGGCGATGACGATGACGAGCAGGGCGAAGAGCACCATGCGGACCTCACCCCAGGCCCGCAGGGCCTCCGACAGCACCTCGATGAACACGGCGCCCAGCATGGGTCCGGCGAAGGTCCGCAGGCCACCCACGATGACCATGACGATGATCATGGCCATCTCGTTGAACTTCATCGGGGTCGGCGACAGCAGGCCGACGTAGTGGCCCTGGAACCCGCCGGCGACCGCGGCGAAGACCGCCGAGGCCGCGAAGACGAATCGCTTCCACTTGAAGGTGTCCACGCCCATGACGGCGGCCGCCTCCTCGTCGTCACGGATCGCGCGCATGTACGACCCGACTCGCGAGTCGACGAGCTCCTTCGCCACGAGCGCCGCCCCCAGCGCCAGGGCGAGGAACAGGTAGTAATACGCCGTGGGCCGCGGTGTGCCGAAGAGGAACGGCGCGGCCAGCCCGAGGTCGCCCCGCGTGATCTCGTACTCGACCGTGACGAGAAGCCGCACCGACTCGGCGAAGGCCCAGGTGGCGAGCGCCAGGTAGATGGCGCGCATCCGGAGGCACAGGGTGCCGAGCCCGTAGCCGACGGCGGCCGCCACGACGACCCCGGCGCCGATGCCCACGAGGATCGGCACGCGCGCGTACAGGACGAGCAGCGCCGATGTGTACGCGCCGATGCCGGCGAACGTGTGGTGCGCCAGCGAAAACTGGCCGGTGTAGCCGGCGAGCAGGTTCCAGCCGATCGCGAGGATGACGTAGTAGAGGCTCGTGACCAGCACGTGGGTGTGGTACTCGGAGGTCGCCCAGGGCAGCGACGCCAGCGCCGCGTACGCCAGCGCGCACCAGCCCAGACGACGAACGAGACGCGGCAGGATCAGGCTCCGAGGAGCGCGTCGCGGATGATCTCGCGGAGCTGGTCGGCGAAATCCTGGCGCGGGCCCTCGCGCCGCACTCGCCCGATCTCGAGCATGTAGAGGTAGTCGGAGACTTCGACGGCCTTGGTGATGTTCTGATCGACGAGGAGGATCGTCACGCCCCCGGCCTGGACCTCGCGGAGCCGGTCGTAGACCCGATCGGCAATTCGCGGGGCCAGGCCCGCGGAGGGCTCGTCCACCAGGAGCAGCCGCGGGTCGGTCACCAGCTCCTTGGCGACGGAGAGCATCTTGGCTTCGCCGCCGGAGAGCACCGTGGCGCGGAGCCGGCGCTTGTCGCGCAAGCGCGGGAAGGCGACGTACGCGCGCTCGAGCATCCCGGCGACGCGCGCCCGGTCGTGGCGAAAGATCCAGGTCCCGATCTGGAGATTCTCGTGCACCGTGAGCTGGGGAAAGATGTTCGCGCCCTGCGGCACGTAGGCCATCCCCAGCCGCTTCAGCGCGTGGGGTGCGAGGCCTCCGACGTCACGTCCGTCGAAGACGATCCGGCCGCGGCGCGGATGGAGAAATCCAAAGATCGTCCTGAGCAGTGTCGATTTCCCGGCGCCGTTGGGCCCGATGATCCCCGTCACCGTGCCGGGGACGACCCGAAGGTGGACGTCGTTCAAAATGTCGATGCCGTCGACGTAGCCCGCCGCGATTCCGTGAAGCTCGAGCAGCGCCACCTACCGCCCCAGATAGGCTTCGAGGACCACGGCGTGGTTGGCGATCTCCTCGAACGACCCCTCGGCGATCAGCTTGCCCTCGTGCATCACCGAGACCCGCTCGCACAGCCGGCGCAGCGTCGCCATCTCGTGGGACACGATCAGGAACGTCACGCCCTCCGCGCGGTTCATCCGGAGGATCGTCTCCATGATGATGTCCTTGATCGTCGGATGCACTCCGGCGAAGGGCTCGTCCATGAGGAAGAGATGGATCGGACGCACCATGAGGCCTCGGGCGATCTGGAGCAGCATGCTCTGCCCGCCCGAAAGCTCTTTGGCCAGCGCGTGGCGCTGCCGGTCGAGCGTGACGACCTCCAGCAGCCCGCGCGCGTGTTCGAGGATCTCCGACCTCGGGCGGTGACCGCCGCGGTCGAGCGCCGCCAGAGCCGGAAGCAGGACGTTCTCCAGCACCGTCATGTTGCCGAACACCTTCGGGGTCTGAAAGGTCCGGGCGACACCCCGCGCCGAGACCTCGTGCGGGCGCAAGCGGTCGATCCGCTCGCCGCGCAGCTCGATCTCTCCGGCATCGGCGCGATACAAGCCCGAGAGCAGGTTGACGGTGGTCGTCTTGCCCGAGCCGTTGGGACCGATGAGGCCGCGGACCTCTCCCGGACGGACCGCGAGCGGAAGCCCGTCCACCGCGACCAGGCCGCCGAACCGCTTGGTGAGCCCGCGCGTCTCGAGCAGCCACCCGTTCGAGGTGGCGGGCGTCACACCAGCGGCTCCCAGAATCGCTGGATCTCGATGACCGCCGGGTTGGCCATGACCGCTCCCCGGCGCGGTCAGTCGGTCACGCGGTCCGTGGCGGCTGGCCGGCCGCGAGCGCGCCGTGGACCATGGTGACCAGCGAGACGATGTCGAACACGGCAAGCCCGGTCTCGCGCTGGATGTCGGCCGCGTACGGGGGCATGTTGGTGCACTCCAGCACGATCGCGCCGATGTCCGCGTGCTCCGCGACGAGCCGCCGGGCGACCCGCACGTGCTCCTCGCGCGCAGCGTCGACGTCGAGCACCATCTCGTTGCCCAGGAGCACGCGCGTGAACTCCTTCTCCGTCTCCATGCCGGCGACGGCGATCGGGATATCGCCGATGCCCGCGCCGGTGAGGTGCTCCTGGGTGAGGCCGGCCGCGTTCACGGTCATGATGCCCACCCGGCGTCCGGGTGGCAGCAGTCGGTGAACCAGCGGGACCAGCAGGAGGCTCGAGGTGAACACCGGGACGCGGACCGCCGCCGCCAGCTCGCGCTGGAACTTCACGAGGAATCCGCAGTTGGTGGTGATCGCGCCCACGCCCTCATGCTCGAGCCGCCGAGCCCCGTCGAGGAACGCGGGCAGCAGGCCCGCGGCGCCCCGGCGCACGACCAGGTCGGGATCGGCGCCCTCCACGCGCTGGTAGCGGACCGGGAACGGGAACGTCGACGCGTTGCCTATGTCGCCCGGAATCCTCGGGAATCGGGTGTCGAGCATGAGGATTCCCACGGTGAATCCGTACTGGTTGAAGCCGCCCCGGACGCGTCCCGACGCCATGGCCCCATACTCTACCCTGCTTCTTCCTTTCGGGGCCGCGTGAGCTTATCCTCGTCCGGCGGAGACTAGGAGGTGACCCCGGTGAAGATCGACGTCTTCCCCCACATCATGCCGCGCCGGTATTTCGATCGGATGCTGCAGGTCGCTCCGCCGGGCATGGCGTTGCAAAAGCGGATGTCGGGGATCCCGGTCCTGGTGGACGTCGAGCAGCGCCTGCGGATCATGGACCGCTACGACGGCTACCTGCAGATCCTGACGCTCGCCAACCCGCCGATCGAGGTCGTGGGCGGCCCCGACGTGAGCCCCGAGCTGGCTCGGCTCGCCAACGACGGGATGGCGGAGGTGGTCGCGAAGCACCCCGACCGCTTCCCCGGCTTCGTCGCATCGCTTCCGATGAACAATCCCGAGGCCGCCCTGCGCGAGATCGACCGCGCCCTCGACGATCTCGGCGCCACTGGCGTGCAGGTCTACACCAACGTCGCGGGGCGGCCGCTCGATCTGCCGGAGTACCAGCCGGTCTTCGACCGGATGGCCCAGCGCGACCTGCCTATCTGGATGCACCCGGCGCGCCCGGCCGCGTTCGCCGACTATGCGGGCGAGCAGCGCTCGAAATACGACATGTGGTGGGCGTTCGGTTGGCCTTACGAGACCTCCGTGGCCATGGGGCGCCTCGTGTTCTCGGGAATCTTCGATCGGCATCCCGAGCTCCGGATCATCACTCACCACATGGGCGCCATGATCCCCTTCTGCGCCGGGCGCGTGGGCGGAGGCCTGGATCAGCTCGGAAGCCGGAGCGACGATCCCGAGGACATGGGCGCGCTCACGCGCCTGCGGAAGCGCCCGATCGACTACTTCCGGATGTTCTACGGCGACACCGCCCTCTTCGGCGCCTGGCACGCGATGGAGTCCGGGCTGGCGTTCTTCGGGGCCGACCACATCCTCTTCGGGACCGACATGCCCTTCGATCCCGAGAAGGGTCCCGGGTTCATCCGTGACACGATCGCGGCCATGGCGCGTATGCGGGCCACGGACGAGGAGAAGGCGAAGATCTACGAGGGCAACGCGCGCCGGATGCTCCGGCTGCGGCTCAAATGACTGCGGCGAGGGCTCACGACAAGAGGGAGAGACCGCGATGACCAAGCGAGCGAGCATCGAAAGCACCGCCGACGCCTACCTCGAGCTCCTGGCCGCGCGAGGCGTCGAGTACTTCTTCGCGAATTCCGGGACGGACTTCGCGCCGCTCATCGACGCGTACGCCAAACGGCTCGCGCAGGGCCAGCCGGTGCCGCGGCCCATGACGATCCCGCACGAGGTGCCCGCGGTGGGGATGGCCCACGGCTACGCGATGGTCACCGGACGCCCTCAGGTCGTCATGGTCCACGTGATCGTCGGCGCCGGCAACGCGGTCGGCGGCATCATCAACGCCGCGCGCTCGAACGTCCCGATCCTTTTCAGCGCCGGACGCAACCCGCTCACCGAGTCCGGTCTGCACGGCAGCCGCAACCGCCATATCCACTGGGCGC
>QHSR01000049.1 GCA_003221635.1 Candidatus Rokuibacteriota bacterium
AAGCCCCCGTCGTCCACGGTGATGGCGAAGGGCACCTCCTCGGAATCGGGCGCGGCCTCATTGGTCATGAGGATTGGTCGGTCCTTCCGCACCCGAGCCAGACCCGCGAGCTGCGCGTCGAACTCGGCCAGGCTCAGCTTGTAGCGGTCAGCCGCCGGTCCCAGGAATCCGCTCTCCGAAGAGTGAGAGCGGTAGACGTCGTGCAGCAGCAGCGACAGCAGGCGCTTCATCGTGCCGCCTGGCGCGCCGCACGCTTCCACCGGAGATACGCGGACAGCCACGGCTGGCCCCAGACGGCGGAGCGCCGCCCGTCGGTCGGAATGGGCCGCGCGGCACGCGTCCATGCGGCGAGGAGCGTGGCCTCGATGGCCGAGAGGTTCTCGAGGACGACGCGATACTGGATAACCACGTGGGACTCTCGGAGGTCGTCGAACTTGTACGAGGCCTGGAGAAAGATGGGGCCGGTATCCACCCCTTCGTCGACCCGCAGGAGCGTCATGCCGACGCGGTCGAGGTCACGGTTCACCAGGGCCCAGAAGCATCCGTGGGCGTTCCGATACTCCGGGCAGATTCCCGGATGAAGCACCCACGTGCCGGCGCGAGCGATGGTGAAGATGTCGGGTCTCAGGATGAACTTGCAGCGGGCGATCACCAGATCGGGATCGAGCCCTCGCAGGAAATCCCGGACCTCGGGCGCGTTGGGGTTCGGGGCGACGAGGCGCGGCACGCCGCGGGGACTCATCGGGTATCTCGCCCGCAGCCGGGCCACCTCTTCGGCGATCCACGCGGTGTCCGCTCTTGCCAGGCAGACGCGGTAGTAGAGGCGGAAGGCGGCGACGTCGAGGCACCGAAGCAAGCCGACCCGCCTGATCTCCCGGCGCACCCTTCGCACGATCTGGCCCGGCCCCTCGCGAATCGCTACGACGCCGACGAGCCTCAGCGAAGTCGCCAGCCAAGCGGCGAGTCCCTCGGCGTCGATCCGGTCGGCCTCGTGACACACGAGCGCGACCCGCGGCCGCTCGCGCGGGCTCATGGCTGGGCGAGCGCCTCCTCGCATCGCGCCTCGAACTCAGCAGCCACCCGAGCCCACGAGTATCGCTCCTCCATGAGCCGCCGGCCGGCCGTTCCCAGCGCCTTCCGCCGGTCGGGGTCCCGCAGGAGCGACACGACCGCGCGGGCGAAGTCGGCCGGGCCGTCGGCGCGAAGGAAGTGTGTCCCGTCGACGAGCGGAAGCCCTTCGGCGCCGATCGTCGTCGAGACGACCGCTTTCCCCATCGCGAGCCCTTCGAAGATCTTGAGCCGCGTCCCCCCGCCCACCCGCAACGGCACGACATAGACGGCCGCCTCGGCGATCCAGGGCCGCACGTCCTCCACGGTGCCGGTGATCCGGACGCCGGCCGTCTCGCCCGCCGTCCGCAGGCGGGACGACGGATTCCGCCCAACGACGGTGAGGGCGACCTCAGGCGCCTCACGCCGGATCGCGGGCAGGATCTCGTCGATGAAGAACAGGACCGCATCCTCGTTGGGGTACCAGTCCATCGAGCCGGTGAAGACGAGGCGCGTTGGCACCTCCGGCACGCCGTTCGGAGTGAAGTGCGAAGTATCGACGCCGGTCGGGATCGACCGGATGCGGGCGCTGAGAGTGTGCGCCGCCAGCCGCGCGCGGTCCACGCGCGTCGCCATGCGCGGCTCTCGATCGCGGCGAGGCGCTTCCAGATTATATGCTCGACGTTGTGGGCGAAGAGGATCACCGGAACCGCGCCGCGGAGGGGAACGTTGGGCGCCGCGAAGAGGAAGTCGGCCACGCAGACGTCGATGGCACCGGCTCCGACGAGCCGATCGACTTCTGCGCGTAGCGCCGGCACACGGCACTTCCACAGGTCGACAGGCAGCGGGGAGAGCCAGGACCGCACGAGCGCCCGCACGAAGCGTGCGCTTCCCAGCTTGGGCGACAGGTGCGGGAACGACACGACACGCTCGCACCGCGGCAACCGCTCGGCCAGCGCCTGGGGATCGTCGCCGGGGCCGTGCGTCGTCAGCACCGTCACCCGATGCTGCTGTGAGAGCTCGGAGACGATGTGAAAGCTCCGGAGTCGCCCTCCCGTGTGGAGCGGCCACAACCCACCGACCTTCACCCAGAGGATCCGGCGCTCACTCACGGGACCGCCCGCATCACGCTGTGGACGTCCTCGCCGTCGAGGAAGAGCCGCTGCCAGATCTCAAGATTGACGAGAAGCCACAGGCGGTCGCCGTGCTCCGCCACGCCGGCCCTGTGCTCCTCAGCGAGCCGGCGCAGCACTCCCGGCTCAAACAGGCCCCGGCGTAGCGCCCGCGGCCCGAGCACGAACTCCCGGACGACCGGCCAGAACGGACTGCGAAGCCACCGGCCCACGGGCACGGGGAAGCCCATCTTCCTCCGGGCGAGGATCTCCCGCGGCACGACGTCCCTGACGGCTGCACGCAGCACCGCCTTGGTCCGCCAGCCCTGTAGCTTCAGACGGCCGGGGATCGCAGTCACGTACTCGACGAGTTCGTGGTCGAGGAACGGCACGCGGCTCTCGATCGACGCGGCCATGCTCATCTGGTCCTGCTTCATCAGCAGCTCGACGAGGTACGTCTGGAGGTCGGCGTGGCTCATCCGCTCGAGCGTGCCGCCCGGCGCGTGCGTATAACATCGAAGCGCCTCGCCGTAGGGATCGCGCGCGGTGAGCAGTACCCGATCGGTGAGGAGCTCCTCCTGGAGCGCCGTCGGGAAGACCGCGAAGTTCTCGCAGAAGAGGGTGCGCGGCTCCAAGTCGAGCGCAAGGAAGGTCCGTTCTGCGTAGTGTCGAAGCCGCCTCGGCAGTTGGCCTACCGACTCTCGCATCCCGGCGCACAACGCCGACGGCAGGACGCGACGGTAGAGCCGCCCCGCACGCTCGTTCCAGGCGGTCACTCGGTACCGGTTGTAGCCGAGAAACAATTCGTCGGCCCCCTCCCCGGTCAGGACCACCTTGACGTGGTCCCGGGCGAGGCGCGAGACGAAGTACAGCGGCACGCTCGAGGGAAAGGCGATGGGCTCGTCCTCATGCCACACGAGCCGGGGCAGCGCGCCGAAGAACTCGCCCGCCGACACGACGACCTCCCGGTGCTCGGCGCCGATCGCCCGAGCCATGAGCCGCGCATAGGCGAGCTCGTTGGCGTCGGCGTCGGGAACACCCACCGAGAAGGTGCGGATCGGCTCCTTGACCATACGCGCCATCAGCGCAGCCAGCCCGCTCGAGTCGAGCCCGCCCGAGAGAAAGAGCCCGAGCGGCACATCGCTCATGAGGTGGCTCCGGACGGCGGTCTCGAGCCTCACGCGCACCTCTCGCGCCTGCTCCGCAAGTGACGCGCTGGAGCCGTCCACGTCCGCCGGCAGTCCCCAGTAGCGGCGCTCTCGCACCCCGTCGCGCGGCGACCAGGACAGCGTCCGCCCCGGCAGAAGCTTGGACACCCCGCGGAAGAACGTCTCGGCTCCGGCGACAAAGCGATTCGCGAGAAACTCGGGCAGGATCGCCGTGTTGAAGACGGGCGGCACGGTACCGCCGCCCAGGATCGCCTTGATCTCGGACGCGAAGATCAGCTCCCGGTCCGTCCACGCGTAGTAGAGTGGCTTGATTCCGAGCCGGTCCCGCGCGAGGAGGAGCCGCTGCCGCGCCCGGTCCCACACGGCGAACGCGAACATGCCCTGGAGCCGCTCCACGCAGCGCGCACCCTCTTCCTCGTAGAGGTGGACGATCGTCTCCGTGTCGCTCCGGGTCCGGTAGCGGTGACCGCGAGCCTCGAGCCACGGCCGGAGCGTCGCGTGGTTGTAGATCTCGCCGTTGAAGACGATCCACACGCTCCCGTCCTCGTTGCACATCGGCTGGGCGCCGCCTTCAACGTCGATGATCGCGAGCCGGCGAAATCCGAGCCCGACATGCCCGTCGACCCACAGTCCCTCTCCGTCGGGCCCCCGGTGGCGCAACACGTCCCGCATCAGCTTGAGCCGCGCCTCGTCGACGGGCTCGAGCGGATTCAGGCCGACGATGCCGACGATTCCGCACATGGTGCTCGCTCCCTCAGCATGGCCTCCGACGGCAAGACGCCCTCAATGAACTCGCGCGCCGTGGCAAAGCAAGCGCCCTGACGTTTGAGCATTGCGATGAGCTCGCGCATGCGGGACAGTGTGCGTGAGAGGTTGATATAGTGCCGAACGGACCGCGCCAGTCCGGCGCCGTGGACACGCGGCTGCGCGGGGTCGAACTCCCAGGAGTGTAAATACATCACGTAATAACCCCGGTGGGCGATGGCACGCGAGACGAGCTTCCGGAACAGGGCGGCCGGGTAGAGTCTGAAGTAGCCGCCGCCAGAAACCGGGAGCGCGAGGACACCCATGCGCTCGACGGGCAGCTCAAGCTCGACCATCCTTCCGTCGAGGCGGTAGAGTCCGGGAACGACAGGCGGTCCCAGATTGCCGAGGCGGGCGTAGCGGTCGTGGATACTGAAGGGGTGACGACTCGAGTCGTATCGGAATCCACACCCCGCGAGGATTGCCAAGCGTTCGCGGTCGATGCTGAATGATGGCGCCCGATACCCGACGATTTCCCGGCCCGACACGTCCTCGAGCACCTTGCGAGCCCGGATGACGTCGTCCCGAAACTGAACCGGCGTGAGCTGCATTGGAAGGACGTGACCGTACCCGTGGCTGGCAATCTCGTGCCCGCCTTTGGCAATCTCCCGGACCAGTTCGGGCTCGCGCTCGGCCACCCAGCCGAGAATGAAGAAGGTCGAGCGGATCTCAGACTCCGCGAGAAGCCGAAGGATGACACGGGTGGACTCGGCCACGCGACGGGGGATCGTCTCCCAGCAGGCAGGCGAGAAGACTGCTCGCAGATTCTCAACCTGGAACCAGTCCTCGACATCGAAGGTCAGCAGACACGGGATCATACCAGGCGGAATCCCATCTTGCGGAACGCACCCGCCTCGTCTCTCCCGGGGAAGGAGTGGTATCTCGCTTCGGCCCGGTCCATGGCAATGCGCGACACCGAGCCAGCGTCATAGCGTTCGAACAGTTCGAGGAGAGCCTGCGCTCCGTGCCGCTTCATCCTTCGGATCACCATGTCGAGGCTGCGATCGCCGTCGAGCGGGA
>QHSR01000213.1 GCA_003221635.1 Candidatus Rokuibacteriota bacterium
TCCACTATCGCCGGCGCGTGCGCGAGTTCGGGTTCACCTTCCTGCACGGCTTCGTGCCGACGTTCTACGTGGACATCACCGACATCTTCATGGCCAGTCGGCGCGCCCGCGTCGTCGCCGCCGTCACCGGCGCGCTCGTGCATCTGGTGCTGGGCGCGGTCGGGTTCATCGTCGCCGCCCACGCCCCGGTGGGCCGCTTCACGCAGGCGTTCGCGGCGGCGTCCGGGATCATCCAGTGGCAGGCGCTGGTGATCGCGCTCTATCCCTTCTGCTTCATCGAGATGGACGGCTACCACGTGCTCGTCGACGTGCTCGGGGTCCCGACGCTCAAACATGACGCGCTCACGTACGTGAAGCGGCTGCTCACCGGCGCCGGTCGGGTGCGGCTGGGCCGCGAGGAAGCACTCTGGCTCGGCTACGTGGTGCTCTCGACGCTCTCGGTCGCCGCGTTCATCGCGTTCAATATCTGGATCATCGCCCGCGCGATGAGCTGACGCTCAGCCCGCGACCTCGGCCACCAGGGCGTCCACCGCCAGGGCGATGTCGCGCGCGCGCTCCGCGCCGCCCCGCGGCCCGAGCCTCCCCGAGCCTTCGAGCGCACCCGGCTGAGCGGCCGGCGGCAGCCCGAGGATCGCCGCCTGGGCCCGACCGCGCAGCTCGTCGCCGACCAGCGCCGCCATCTCCGCGATCACGGCGAGCCCGAGCGCGGCGCGGTCGGCCCGGGCCGGCGCCGTCGCCAGCCGCCCCGCGAGCGCTTCCCGCAGCCGCTCCGAGATTCTCACGCGGCCCCGTCCGATCTGCACCAGGTCTCGGGCGATGGGCCCCCACTCGAGCGAGAACGCGCCAGCGACGGACTCCACGAGAGGCGCCAGCGGTTCCGCGCAACGCGCCGCGACCGCGGCGACGACGCCCGACCAGATGCTCGGCGACAGGAGCCGGCTCGGCGACGTCGAGGGCGCGCCCGCGAGGATCGTCACGAGATCGCCATTGGGATGGAGCAGGAGATGGTCCTCGAGGCACAGCGCGAGCGCCCAGAGCCCACAGCGCACCCCCTCGGGCGCGTCGACGATCCGGCGCGGCGAGTGGCGCGCCACGCCCTGCCAGTCTGGGCGATAATACGTGACGCCGCGCCAGACGACCTTCTCGATGCGTTCCCGGAGTTGCACGTAGAGGTCGTCGGCGACGAAGACACGCTCGCTCGGCGCGGGCCTCCACTCGAGGCCGCCCCGCATGAACGTGGCGAGCGGATCTGCCGACGCCGGCTCGTAGCGGAACGACTCGAGCAGCGCGAGGAAGAGTTGCTCGGTCGGGTAGGGGCCCTGATATGCAAGCCGTTCGGCACCCTGCTCGGCGGCCAGGGTGGCGATGAGGTTGAGTATGGCGGTGCCGCCGCCCGGGGGCAGCCGCGCGGGCTCGCCGAGCGCCGGGATCCGGTCGATCCGCGTCCAGTCGAGCGCCTCGAACACGGTGAGGGGAGTCCCGTGCCACGCACCGCTCGACGGCTCGTCCGCGTGCCACAGCCGATCGGACCAGCCCCACGGGGCTTCCCGCGTCGCCCGCGGCTCGACGCCGAGCCACGAGCCGTCGGGGATGCGCACCCAGGCACGCTCGAGGGACCCGGCGGCGGAGCGGCGCAGCATCGCGACGAGAGTCCCGCGGCGGTCGACCACCTGCACGGAGCGCAATGATACAATGCGGGCCGTCAATGATGATCTGGCGCTCGGCGCTCGAGCTCGCCAACCTCATCCGGCAGAAGGAGATCAAGCCGCTCGAGGTGCTCGATGCCGTGCTGGCGCGGCTCGACGCCGTCAACCCGAGGATCAACGCGTTCTGCCTCGTCGCCACTGACGCCGCGCGTGCGGCCGCCCGCGAGGCGGAGATCGCGGTCATGAAGGGCGAGCCCATCGGTCCGCTCCACGGCGTCCCCCTGTCGATCAAGGATATCCTGGCGACACGCGGTCTCACGACCACCGGAGGATCGCGACTCTTCGAGGACTTCGTGCCGGAACACGACGCGCTCGCGGTCGGCCGCTTGAAGGCGGCCGGCACGGTGCTCTTCGGCAAGACCAACACCTCCGAATTCAGCCACAAGGCGCTCACCGAGAACCCGCTCTTCGGCGTCACGCGCAATCCGTGGGATCCGGCCCTGACGCCGGGTGGCTCGAGCGGCGGCGCCGCGGCGGCGGTCGCCAGCGGTGTCGGCCCGGTGGCGCTCGGGACCGACGCGGGGGGCTCGATCCGGATCCCGGCCGCGTTCTGCGGCGTCTACGGTTTCAAGCCCTCGCTCGGTCGCGTGCCGGATCGTGCGGCATTCGGTGGATTCGAGCGCGTCGGCCACGTGGGGCCGATCACGCGCACGGTGCGTGACGCGGCGGCCGTGCTCGACGTCATCGCCGGTGGCGACGACCGCGATCGCGGGTCGCTGCCGCGCGAGGGCGGCTCGTATCTCGAGGCGTGCGATGCCGACGTGAAGGGGCTCAACGTGGCCTGGGCGCCGGATCTCGGCTACGCGGCGGTGGACCCGCGAGTCCTGGCGGTCTGCGAGAATGCGGCCGGGGCGTTCGAGGCGCTCGGCTGTCACGTGGAGGTCGTCAATCCGGGCTGGGAAAGTCCCGAGGAGCTCTTCTCCACGATGATCGCCGCGCAGTTCTATGCCGCGTGGTCCGATCGGCTCCCCGACGCCGAGCCGCTGATGGACCCGTCGCTCGTGAGGTTCATCCGCCGCGGCGGCGGGATCAGCGCGCGCGACTACCTGCGCGCTGTCGCCGGTGTCGAGGAATACTGGGCGGAGGTCCAGACCTTTCTCGAGCGCTTCGACGTGTTGCTCATGCCCACGGCGGCCGTGCTGCCGTTCGCCGCCGGCGCCCTCCCGCCGCGCGAGATTGCCGGGCAGGACGTCTCGGCGCTCGGGTGGATGCCGTTCACGTATCCTTTCAACATGACGGGCCAGCCCGCGGCGAGCGTGCCCGCCGGCTGGGCCGACGACGGTCTCCCGGTCGGCCTGCAGATCGTCGGGCGCCGCCACGCCGACGGCACGGTGCTCGCCGCGTCCGCCGCCTTCGAGGCCGCTTCGCCCTGGAGAGACCGCCGTCCCGGGCTGTAACGCCGCCCGCTTGCGCCGATGACGGACCGCGCGCGATGGGCGATCGTCACGTCGATACTCTTCGCGCTGCTCGCAGTCGTCGTCTGGCTCGTCGTCGTGGACGCGCCGATCGTCCGATTCCTGGTCCGTCTCTACCAGGACAAGAAGTTCCTCAAGGAAACCGTCAGGTCATGGGGCTGGATGGCGCCGATCGTCTTCATCATGATCCAGGCGCTCCAGGTGATCATCTCGCCGATCCCTGGCGAGATCACCGGGCCGGTCGGCGGGGCGTTGTTCGGGACCTGGCTCGGGCTCCTCTACTCGAGCCTCGGCTTGACGCTCGGCACGCTCTTCTGCTTCTGGGTGGGGCGTAAGTGGGGCGAGCCGCTGGTGCGGCCGTGGCTCAGCGAGCACCACTGGAACCGGATGAACTTCGTCATCGAGGCGGAGGGCGCGATCCTCTGCTTCGTCATTTACCTTGTCCCCGGCTTCCCAAAGGACATCGTCTCGTACCTCTTCGGGATCAGCCCGATGCCCTTCTGGATCTTCGCGATCGTCTCGACGCTCGCCCGGATTCCTGGTACGTGGATCTCCTCGTACTTCGGCGCACACGTGGCCGAGCAGCAGTACATCTACGCGATGGCCTTTCTCGCGATCATCATCGCGCTGTGCCTGCCGCTCTACCACTACCGCGATCGCATCATCAAGCGGGTCCACAAGCGGAAGGCCGATAGGGTGTAGGCCCGGGAAACAGCTTGACGGCCGCGGCCGCGCTCGGTAGACTGCGCGACACGTCATGATTACCTCGACGCGCCGGTTCGGGTTCTTCGGGTTTTACTACTTTACCGAGGTCCGCTCGGGCGCTCTGACTTGAGATAGGCAGGGAGCCGCGGGCGGACCAAGAGCCCGCGGCGCCACACGCACCCAGGCCGCGGGTCACCCCGCGGCCTTTTGTTTTTCACCCACGAAGAGGAGCAGACGTCGAACATGTCGGAGCCGGGAAGCGCCAGATTACAACGGGCTGAACGGGCGAGCGGAGCCGGGAAGCGCCAGATTAACGGGCTGAACGGGCGAGCGGAGCCGGGTCGCGCCTATTTCAGGCCACCCTCGGTCCAAGCCGGCCTCCCGGCCCCCGCTACAAAGGAGACAGCGATGATCATCGTGCTCAAGTCAGGAACCACGGGCGCCGAGGTGGAAGACGTCTGCCGTCGGATCACCGCCATGGGCTACAGCCCCCACACGATCCGCGGCACGCTGCGGACCGTGATCGGCGCGGTCGGCGACGATCGCGGTAAGGACGCGCTCCGCAGCCTCGAGTCCCTCGAGTGCGTCGAGTCCGTCACCCCGATCCTCAAGCCCTACAAGCTCGCCAGCCGGGAGATTCGCGAGGAGTCGACCCAGGTCCGCGTCGGCGACGTGACGATCGGCGGGCGGTCGATCGTGGTCATGGCCGGACCGTGCTCGGTGGAGTCGCGCCTGCAGCTTCTCGAAGCCGCGGAACACGTGAAGGCCGCGGGCGCCCAGATCCTGAGAGGCGGCGCGTTCAAGCCGCGCACGTCACCCTATGCGTTCCAGGGACTCGAGGACGAGGGGTTGAAGCTGCTCGACGAGGCGAAGCGGGAGACCGGGCTGCCGATCGTCACCGAGGTGATGGAGCCCGACAAGGTGGAGCTCGTCGCCGAGCATGCCGACATCCTCCAGATCGGAGCCCGCAACGTGCAGAATTTCCCGCTACTCAAGCGCGTTGGCGAAGCCGGAAAACCTGTCCTCTTGAAGCGGGGCATGGCCACGACGATCCAGGAGTGGCTCCTGTCCGCCGAGTACGTGCTGGCGAGGGGCAACCCGAACGTCATTCTCTGCGAGCGCGGCATCCGGACGTTCGAGGCCTCCACGCGCTACACCCTCGACCTGAACGCGGTGCCCGTCGTCAAGAAGCTCTCGCACTTGCCCATCGTCGTCGACCCGAGCCACGGGACGGGCCACTGGGAGTTCGTCGAGTCGATGGCGATGGCCGGCGTGGCGGCCGGGGCCGACGGGCTCATCATCGAGGTGCACCCTCGACCCGAGGAGGCGCTCTCCGACGGCCCGCAGTCGCTCAAGCCCGAGCGGTTCGCCGCCCTGATGGAACGAGTGCGACGGATTGCGCAGGCCATGGACCGGGACCTCTAACGCTTCCGGGGCTATAATCGTCGCGATGCGCGTGCACACGTGGGAATGGGTGAGGCAGCGTCCCCTCGCCGGGGTTGTGGTGTCGGTTGCCATCCATCTCCTGCTCGTCGGCGTCCTGCTCTGGCTGGGTGGGCCGTCGACCCCCCTCATGGTCAAGCGGGGCGAACCACTCTTCATCGAGTTACCGCAGGCGGACGAGCAGGCACAGCGGGGCGGGCCCGCCTCCCCGGCGCCGTCGGCCCCGACCCCAAAGGTCCAGCCGGCGCCGCCTGCCCCCCGCGCGGCTCCGCCGCAGCCAAAATCGGCGCCGAGCCGGCCGGCGCCGCGCATGCTCGAGCAGCCAAGCGTCGCGAACGCGCCGCCCGTCCCCGCGGCCCCCGAGGCGCCCACACCGGTCGCGGAGGCGCCCCGCGTGGCCGAAGCGCCTGCGCCGCCTGCCGAGTCGCCCGCCAGCGAGCCGGCGCGCGCCCCCGAGACTCCGCCGCGCGAAGCCGCCCCGGCGAGCCCGGCGCCGCGCGTCGCGGCCGTGCCGGCGCCACGCGAGCCGCTGATCGACAGTCGATCGGCGCTGCGCCGTGGCGGTCCGGGGCCGGGAGGCGCCGGTGGCAAGGGAGAAGGATGGGCGGGCATCGAGGGCGAGCCGATCCCGCTCGATTCGACCGACCCGAAGTACAACGACTACCTCGACCGTGTCCGGCGAATGATCAAGGAGAAGTGGGGCTATCCGTGCATCAAGGACGCCGCGACGGGCCACTGCGACTACAAATCGGCCAGGCTGGTGATCGTGTTCGGCATCCTCAAGGACGGCCGCGTGCCGATGCTCGAGGTGGCGCAGCAGTCGGGTTACGAAATTTACGACGACTACGCCGCGAACGCGATCAAGCTGGCCTCGCCGTTTCCGCCGGTACCCGCCTCGCTGATGGCGACGGTGAAGCTCGGCAGCGCGGGCGTACGCATCGTGGCCGCGTTCCAGTATGTGCTCGTCGAAAGCTCGCTCACCAACATCCTTCGTTGAAACGCTTGTAATTCCAGGACCTTGCCTTGACAGGTTCGCCCGGCGGCATGTAGCATGATCCCCACTCTGGATAGGCTCGTAGCTCAGTGGGAGAGCGCCTCTCTGACGCAGAGGAGGTCGGCGGTTCGAAACCGCCCGAGCCTACCATTCACCCACACAGACGAGCGCACCACTGTCTGAAGAAGAGCGACATCTCAAGCTGACCGGCGACTTCGACTGCGATCCCTCGCCGCTCGCGACGTTGCGTCATTCCACCTCGCACGTCATGGCCCAGGCGGTGAGGCGCCTCTTCCCGGCGGTCAAGGTCGCGATCGGCCCCGCGATCGACGACGGCTTCTACTACGACTTCGCCAAGGCGGAACCGTTCACACCCGAGGACCTCGTGAAGATCGAGGAGGTCATGCGGGAGATCGCGGCGGCGAATCACCCCTTCGAGCGCCAGGAGATGTCGCGCGACGAGGCGATTCGCTTCTTCCGCGAGCGCGGCGAGCCCTTCAAGGTCGAGATCCTCGAGGGCATCGCCGCGCCGCGCGTGTCGCTCTACCAGCAGGGCGACTTCATCGACCTCTGCCGCGGGCCGCACGTGCCGTCGACGGGTCACGTGAAGCACTTCAAGCTCCTCGCGTCCTCCGGCGCCTACTGGCGCGGTGACGAGCGGAACCCGATGCTCCAGCGGATCTACGGCACCGCCTGGCTCACGCAGGAGGAGCTCGACAAACACCTGTGGCGGCTCGAGGAGGCGAAGAAGCGCGACCACCGCAAGCTCGGCCGCGAGCTCGATCTCTACGCCTTCCACGACGTGTCACCGGGCGCGCCGTTCTGGCTCCCGCACGGCTGGACGGTGGTGCGCGAGCTGGAGCGCTTCGTCCGTGAGGTCCTGGACGCGCGGGGCTACCAGGAGATCTCGACACCGATCCTGGTCAACAAGCGGCTCTGGGAGCAGTCCGGACACTGGGACCACTACCGCGACAACATGTTCCTGGTGGAGTCCGAGGAGCAGGTCTTCAGCCTGAAGCCGATGAACTGCCCGGAGTCCACGCTCGTCTATCGCCACGTGCTGCGCTCGTACCGGGACCTGCCGCTGCGCTTCGCGGACATGGGCCGGCTGCACCGCAACGAGCGATCGGGCACGTTGACGGGCCTCCTGCGCGTGCGGCAGTTCACGCAGGACGACGCCCACATCTATTGCCGCTTGGACCAGATCCAGGACGAGATCACCGCGCTGCTCGAGCTGGTCCGCGAGTGGTACAAGACCTTCCTCCTGGAGCCGTTCTTCAAGCTGTCGACGCGGCCCGCGAAATCGCTGGGGACGAACGAGCAGTGGGAGACCGCCGAGCGCGCCCTGCACGACGCGCTGCGCGTCAACGGCCTCGCGTACGACCTGAACCCCGGCGACGGGACCTTCTACGGGCCCAAGATCGACGTGGACGTCCAGGACGCGCTGGGACGGCGGTGGCAGGTCGCCACCATCCAGATCGACTTCCAGCAGCCGGACCGCTTCGCGCTCGAGTACATCGACAGCGACGGCGCGGCCCGGCGCCCGGTCATGATCCACCGGGCGATCTTCGGCTCGTTCGAGCGCTTCGTCGGCGTTCTGGTCGAGCACTACGCCGGCGCGTTCCCGACGTGGCTCGCGCCCGTCCAGACGCGCGTGCTCCCGATCAGCGAAAAGCACATCGAGTACGCGCGGACCGTCCACGGCCGCCTGCGGGGCGCCCGCGTCCGGGCCGAGCTCGACGACCGTAACGAGAAGCTCGGCTACCGCATCCGCGACGCGCAGCTGCGGAAGGTGCCGTACATGCTCGTCGTCGGCGCGCGCGAGGCCGAGAACGGCACCGTGAGCCTCCGCCACCGTACCGGGGACGACCTGGGCGCGGTGCCGCTCGAACGTGTGCTCGCCGACCTCGCTCGTGAGATCACCGCGCGCGACGCCAGCCTCACCGTGGGCCGCCCGTGATCGGCCGATCGGCCGAACCCATCATCGGTTTACCGTCGCGCCTCGGTCGGCGGGGCCCCCGCCCCGCGACGGCCTACGGCGCGCACGACCGTCTAGAGTCGCGCCTCGGCCGGCGGGGCCCCCGCCCCGCGCCGACCTACGGCGCGCACTACCACGCCGCGCGACGCGGCTAACGAGGAGCCACGCCTATCAGTCAAGCCAAGGACATCCGTATCAACGAGGGCATTCGCGTCCGGGAAGTGCGCGTCGTCAGCGCCAATGGCGAGCAGCTCGGCATCATGCCGATCGCCCTGGCCCTGGACACCGCCCGCCAGCAGGAGTTCGACCTCGTCGAAGTCGCGCCCGACGCCCAGCCGCCGGTGTGCCGTATCATGGACTTCGGCAAGTACAAGTACACGCAGGCGCGGCGACTGAAGGAAGCGCGCAAGAAGCAGACGACCATCCAGGTCAAGGAAGTCAAGATGGGGCCCAAGACGGAGAAGCACGACTTCGACTTCAAGCTGAAGCACGTGCGCCGCTTCCTGGAGGAGGGCCACAAGGCCAAGGTCACGGTCCGCTTCAAGGGCCGCGAGATGGCGCACACGGAGCTCGGCTGGAAGATGCTCAACAAGATGGTCGAGGCGACGCAGGACATCGCCAACACCGAGAACAATCCTCGGCTCGAGGGACGGATGCTGCACATCATCCTGAGCCCCAAGGCCCACAACTAGCCGAGGCAGCCTATGGAGAGGACAGCTCGATGCCGAAGATGAAGACCAAGCGCGGAGCGGCGAAGCGGCTCAAGCGGACCGGGTCGGGGAAGCTCATGCGCGCGGGCGCCTGGAAACAGCACAAGCTCGAAAAGAAGGACCCCCAGCGCCGCCGGAAGCTCCGCGCGGCAAAAATGATCGGCAAAGCGGACGAGGCCCGGCTGCGGGTGCTCGTGCCCTATCTGTGATCGAGGAGGAGCCGGAGCATGCCACGGGCAAAAGGTGGAGCAAAGACGCGCCGGCGGCGCAAGAAGATCCTCAAGAAGGCGAAGGGGTACGTCGGCGGGCGGCGGAAGCTCTACAAGACCGCCGCTGAGACCGTCCTGCGCGCCGGGGCGTTCGCGTACCGCGGCCGAAAGCAGAAGAAGCGCTTGGCGCGGGCCCTCTGGATCGTGCGGATCAACGCCGCCTGCCGCCAGGTGGGACTCTCGTACTCCCGGTTCATGGCCGCGCTCAGACAGGCGGGGATCACCCTCGATCGCAAGGTGTTGGCGGAGCTGGCGGTCACCGATCCGTCGGCGTTCGCGAAGCTCACCGAGACCGCTAAAGCCCAGAGCCGGTAGTTCGTGGGTCACCCCCGCGTCGACGCGATCGTCCAGCAGGCGCGGGAGGCCGTCGCGGCCGCGCAGTCGTCGGCCGAGCTCGAACGGGTCCGCGTCGGCGTCCTCGGCCGCCAGGGCGAGCTGACGCAGCTTCTGCGGTCGCTCGGAACGCTTCCCCCCGAGGAGCGGCCGCTGGTCGGCGCGGCGGCCAACGAGGCCAAGCGCGAGCTCGAGGCCCTCCTCGACGCGCGCCTCGGCGCGACGCTCGAGACCGAACGGCAGCACGAGCGCGCGCGACAGCGGCTCGACCTCACGCTTCCCGGCCGGCGTCCCCCCCGGGGCTCGCTCCACCCGTTGACGCGCGTGCACGACGAGATCGTCGCGATCTTCGCCGGGCTCGGCTTCTCGGTCGCCGAGGGCCCGGAGATCGAGACCGATTACTACAACTTCGAGGCGCTCAACATCCCGCGCGACCACCCCGCGCGGGACATGCAGGACACGCTGTACCTCACGGAGAGCACGCTCCTGCGCACCCACACCTCACCGGTGCAGATCCGCGCGATGCTGGCGCAGAAGCCGCCGGTGCGCATCATCGTGCCGGGGAAGGTCTATCGGCGAGACGTCGCCGACGCCACGCACTCGCCGATGTTCCATCAGGTCGAGGGACTTGCCGTGGACCGTGGGATCACGATGGCGGACCTCAAGGGCACACTCGCGCTGTTCGCGCGCGAGATGTTCGGGCCGCGGTCGCAAATCCGCTTCCGGCCGTCCTTCTTTCCGTTCACCGAGCCGTCCGCCGAGGCGGACGTGCTGTGCTTCGTCTGTCACGGTGACGGCTGTCGGCTCTGCAAGCAGGGCGGCTGGCTCGAGATCCTCGGCTCGGGCATGGTGCACCCCCAAGTCCTACGCAACGTCGGGTACGATCCCGAAGAGGTCACCGGCTGGGCATTCGGCATGGGCATCGAGCGCATCGCGATGCTCAAGTACGGTATCGACGATCTGCGCCTGTTCTTCGAGAACGACCTGCGCTTCCTGGGGCAGTTCGCGTGACGGCGCCACCCCGCAT
Source organism: Candidatus Rokuibacteriota bacterium (assembly GCA_003221635.1). Classification (GTDB taxonomy): domain Bacteria; phylum Methylomirabilota; class Methylomirabilia; order Rokubacteriales; family CSP1-6; genus AR31. The sequence goes on from QHSR01000213.1 coordinate 10,581, forward strand.
CGTTCTCAGGCCACCCTCGGTAGCACCGGGCTCACGGACCTCGCGACAATGAAGATTCCGTACGCGTGGGTCAGGGAGTTCGTCGATCTTCGGCTGACGGCCGCCCAGGCCGCCGACCGCCTCGTCAACGCCGGCATCGAGGTCGCGTCGGTGACGCCGCTGACGCCCGACTGGAAGGGCGTGGTCGTGGGCGAGATCGAGGCGATCGAGCGCGAGCTCGGCGAAAGTCACGGACACCGGCTGCTCCTGTGCCGCGTGAGCACCGGACGAGAGCGCTACACCGTGGTGTGCGGCGCGCCGAACACGAAAGTCGGCGTCCGCGCCGCCTTCGCGCCGCCGGGCGCCGTCCTGCCGGGTGGCCGCCGCATCACCACCGCGAAGATCCACGGCGCCGAGTCGCAGGGCATGCTCTGCTCGGAGCGGGAGCTCGGGCTCGGCGAGGAGCACGAGGCGGGAATTCTGCTTCTGGACGGCGCCCGGCCCGGCGACGACCTGATCGCGGCCCTCGGCCTCGACGACCACGTGCTCGAGGTCGAGATCACGCCGAATCGGCCCGACTGTCTGTCCGTCGTGGGCATCGCGCGCGAGCTGGCGGCGCTCACCGGCGCCCGCTTCCGCCCGCCGACGATCGCGCTGAAGAAGTCGCGTGAGGCCGCGCGAACGCTCGCGCGTGTCCGTATCGAGGCGCCGGATCTCTGCCATCGGTTCACGGCGCGCGTCATCAGCGGCGTCACCGTCGGCCCTTCGCCCGGGTGGCTCCGGGCACGGCTGCGCGCGATCGGGCTGCGCCCCATCAGTAATGTCGTGGACGCCACCAATTACGTCCTCTGGGAGCTCGGCCAGCCGCTGCACGCCTACGACTATGAGACCGTCGCCGACGGGACGATCGTCGTGCGCCGCGCCCGCGCGGGCGAACGCTCCACGACGCTGGACGGCCAGGAGCGGGCGCTGGACGCCTCGATGCTCCTCATCGCCGATCCGCGACGGGCCATCGGGCTCGCCGGGGTGATGGGGGGCGCCAACACGGAGGTGACGGATCGGACGACGCGCGTTCTGCTGGAGAGCGCATGGTTCGCCCCCGCCTCGATCCGGCGCACCTCGCGCGCGCTCGGTCTTCGGACCGACGCCGCGTACCGCTTCGAGCGAGGGGCCGACATCGAGATGCTGGTGACGGCGTCCGCCCGCGCGGCCGCGCTCATCGCCGAGCTGGCGGGCGGCACCATCGCGCGCGGCATCGTCGACGCCTATCTCCGGAAGCGCCAGCCCCAGCACATACGCCTCAGGATGTCGCGGGTGAAGCGCGTCCTCGGCGTGGCGCCGCCGCTCGCGCAGGCCAGGAAGATTCTCGCGGGCCTCGGCCTGCCGGTGAAGGCTCGGGGCGCCGGCCTCGAGGTCACCGTGCCGAGCTTCCGCCGCGACCTCTCGATGGAGGACGATCTCGTCGAGGA
>QHSR01000214.1:0-14425 GCA_003221635.1 Candidatus Rokuibacteriota bacterium
CCACTCAGCAGCCCGCGCCGCAACCGGCGGCGTCGATGGCGGAACCGATGCCGCTGAATCCGCGCGGCTCCGACTCGGTCGCCTACAACGTTGGTGCGGGAATCGCCAATGTCGTCTACGTACCTGGCAAGGCGATCCTGTGCTCCCTTGGTATTGCTTCCGGGATCTTCGTGATGGTCATCAGCGTCGGGTCCCAGCCCAGGACCGCGGCATTTTTCGCCAGAGAGGGATGCGGCGGTCGGTGGTACGTGACCGGCGATGACCTCAGGCCGGAGGCGGACGTCAGAGCGTTCGATTGGGAGCGGGACGCCACCAAGTACTAGACCCTTCGTTCCGCGCCGCGTCGCAGTCCTGCTGTTCGCGGCGCTCCTCGCGGCCTTCGCCGCGGGCATCTGGGGCACCGTCCTGCGTCCCTCGGCCTATGAGGTTCGCGGGACGATCGTGGCTCGTGCGGGACCGGATATGATTCTCGTGCGCCACGAGGCTGTCGCGCCGCTCGGCATGGCTGCCATGGAGCTGATGGCGATCACCGGAGCGCCTGCGCTCCTCGATCCGATCACGCCGAAACCGGGCGACCGCGTGAAGCTCGCCGTTCGCCAGCAGCACGATCAGCTCATCCTTCTCCGGATCGAGAAGCTCCCCTGAGCTAGGGCGAGCCGGCAAGCCCGCGCACGTAGCGGACGAGCTCCTTGATGTCATCGTCGCGGAGCGTTGCGCCGAAGGCCGGCATCCCTGGCCTCCCAATGGGCGCCCCGCCGTGCTTGATGATGTCGAAGAGGTATTCGTCGGAGCGGCGACCGATGATCGCGGCGTCGGCGAGGTTGCCGGGACGGATCAGGAAGAGCGCCGCTCGCCACGAGCCGCGTCCGTCCGCGCCGTGACACGTCGAGCACAGCACCAGATACAGTCGCTCGCCGCGCGCAGCGCCGGCCGGTGGGCGGGGTGTGTCGAGGAGCCAGGCCAGCCCTCCGGCAAAGACTCCGATCGCCGCCAGGACGATCAGGAGTGCCAGGAGCGGCCGCCGCATGAGGGCGAGGATAGCATCGGGAAACGGCAACGCGGCCGAGACCACTTGACAACTAGCGGTCTGAACGCATAAAGAAGCTAATCCTTTAGGTGAGTTTGGTGTCCGGACAGCCAAGGAGGCTGACAATGCGTGATCCCCGACCGGCCCGGAGCCCCTCCTCCTCCGTTAACCGCCGGAAGTTCCTCACGGTCACTGGAGCGGGAGTGGCGGGCACCTCGCTGCTCACGATGCTCGAGGCCCGTCAGGCTCCGGCGCAGATCAAAGGGACGACGCTCCGCATACTCCAGTGGAGTGCCTGGTACGACAAGTTCGCCAAGGAGTGGGGCGATAAGAACGGTGTCAAGGTGCGCGTCGACCACATTCCCCATCTCGATATTCCCGCGCGCATGGCGGCCGAGTTTGCGGCCGGGGCCGGCCACGACATTATCTACAACGGCTCGTCCATTCTGACCCGGCTCTACTACAAGAACCTGGTAGATCTCACCGACATCGCCGATGCGGCCGGCAAAAAGTACGGGGGCTGGATCCCCGCGGCGAGGTCGCTCGTCGAGGTGGAAGGGCGCTGGTTTGGCCTGCCGATCTTCTACATCCTGGCGCCGATGCTCTACCGGAAGGACCTGTTCGACGCCAGCAATCTAAAATATCCGGACACCTGGGAATTGGCCCGGGTGGCGGCGCGCACGCTGAAACCCAAGGGGCATCCCACCGGGATCGCGCTCTCCCAGTGTGCTGACGCGAACCTCTTCTGGCGCTCGATGTTCTTCAGCCACGGAGGCACCGAGGCGACTCCCTCCGGTGACCAGCCCACGCTCGACTCCAAGGAGCTGCGGGAGTTTCTCAAGTTCGCCAAGGCCCTCTTCGATGAGGGGATGACGCCGGAGGTGTTCTCCTGGGATGACGCGTCCGACAATCGCTACCTGGCTTCGGGCATCGCGTGCTGGGTTCACGACGCGATCTCGGCTTACCGCACGACCGAGGACACCAATCCACCGGTGTTCAGTAACACCTTCCTTGGGCTCGAGCCCCAGGGGCTGCCCGGCAAGCGGGTGAGTGTCGCGGCGCCGAACGTCTGGATGGTGTGGAAGTTCTCCAAGAACCAGCAAGCGGCGAAGGAATGGCTGTCGTACCTGATCGACAACGATCTCGAGGGCATGGTCCAGAGCCGCGGCTACAACATGCCGTATCTCAACGACCGGTACAAGAAGCCCATGCCCGTCATCGGCACCGACCCCAAGCTGCAGATCCTCCAGGACTTTCCGAAGATCGTCGCGTTCTACGGCTATCCCGGCCCCTCGACCACCCCGATCCAGGAGATCGTCAACACGTTCATCTTCCCCGACATGATCACCAAGTTCTGTCGCGGCCAGAGCATGGAAGACGCGATCAAGTGGGGGGTGGGCGAATATCGCCGGATATACGCCAAGCACAAGCAGGCATGACGATAGGTTCGTCGAGCAGCGGCCCGGAGGCGGCAAGCCCCCGGGCCGCTGCCGTCTCGATCACTGTTCGGGCGCGCCCTCGCGGGTGGTTCGCGAGCCAGACGTCCCGGCGACTCGCCTTCGGCTACCTCCTGCTCGCGCCCGCCGTCGTGTACGTCCTCCTCCTCGTCGGAGCTCCGTTCGTGTTCTCGCTCTTTCTGGCGTTGAGCGACGCCAGTGTCGCCGACACCACCGCGAGCTTCGTGGGCCTGGAGAACTTCCGGGCCGCCTTCGAGAGCGACGTCTTCTACATCGCGCTCCGCAACAGCATCGGTTTCACGGTGGTGGCCGCTATCTTCAAAGGCCTGCTCGGGACCAGCCTCGCGTTTCTCCTGCTGCAGCCCTTCTGGGGCAGGAAGTTCGTTCGCGGCCTCGTCGTGATCCCGTTCACGCTTCCCATCAGTATCAGCGTGCTCGGGTGGAAGTGGATGTACGACTCCCAGTTCAGCGTCATCAACTGGTTCCTGAGCCGGATCGGCGTCATCGGGACCTACGGTTCCGCGGACTGGCCGGTGTGGCTCGGCCAACCCCACCTGGCGCTGGCCGCCTGCATCATGGTGAACGTGTGGCGCAACTTTCCGTTCTCGGCCATCGTGCTGCTCGCGGGGTTCACTTCGGTGCCCACTGAGGTCCTGGACGCCGCCCGGGTGGACGGGACCAGCTTCTTTCAGCGCTTCCGCCACGTCGTGGTTCCCATGATCGCGCCGATCTTGTTGATCGGCTTTCTCTTCGATACCGTGTTCACCCTGTCCGATCTCGGCGTCGTGTACCTCTTGACCCAGGGTGGTCCGGCGAACGCCACGAAGATCTTGCCCGTTCTTGCCTACCAGGTCGGGATCCAGGCCGGAGCGCTCGGACGAGGAGCCGCGATCGCCCTGTTCCTCTTCCCCCTGCTCCTGCCACTGATGATCCTGCTCCTCAGAAACTTGAAGCGCAGAGAGTACTGACCGATGGCCGCTTCGCGCACTCGCCGCCAGAGAGAGATCCGGCGCCACGTCTGGATCTACGGGGCGCTTACCCCCTACATCGTCATCGCCATCTTCCCTATTTACTGGATGGCCATCACGGCCTTCAAGCAGGACCCCGACCTCTACCGGATGGACCAGTTCCCGCTCTGGTTCCACCTGCCGCCCACCTGGAAGCATTTCTCGTACCTCTTCTACAACACGAACTACGGCGCCTGGATTGTCAACACAATGGTCATCGCGGCGTGGGTCGCCGTCATCACCTTGCTCATCGCGGTACCGGCGGGATACGCGCTCGCGCGGCTCCGGATCCCCGGGTCCGAGAACCTGGGCATCGCGGTATTCATGACCTATCTGGTCCCGGGCATCATCCTCTTCATCCCGCTGGCGAGGGTCGTATCGATGCTCGGGCTCCAGGATAGTTGGTGGGCGCTGGTGCTGGTGTATCCGACCATCACCATCCCATTCTGCACCTGGCTGCTCATGGGCTTTTTCAAGACCGTGCCCCTGGAAATGGAGGAGGCGGCCCGCGTCGACGGATGCGGCTACCTCGGCGCGCTCCTGCGCGTCGTGCTCCCCGTGAGCCTCCCCGGAATCCTGACCGCGGTGATCTTCGCCTTCACGCTCTCGATGCAGGATTTCCTCTACGGGCTGGCCTTCGTCGCGCCCGGCGACCAGAAGCCGGTCACGGTCGGCGTGCCCACGGAGCTGATCCGGGGCGACGTGTACTACTGGGGCTCGTTGATGGCGGCGGCCTTGATGGTGGGGCTCCCGGTGGCGATCCTCTACAACTTCTTCCTGGACCGGTTCATCCAGGGCATCACCGGCGGGGTCGGGAAGTAGAGAGCGTCGGAGCCGACCCCGTCGCCGGGGCGGGCTGCGCCGATCAGCGAGGAGCTGAGCTTACTCTTTGTCCGGCTTCTGAACCGGATCGGGACGACCGGGGTAGCCGAGATGAAGCATCAGGTACTTGACGGGCTTCTCCGAGCGGTTGACAAAGTTGTGCCACCAGCCCACCCCCCCGCTGTCCATGAAGGACTGCCCCGCCGCGTGGTACTGGGTGCCTTTGATCCCGATCGGCCCCGCCTCGTACTCGGTGATCAGTGTGCCCTCGATGACGTAGATGTAGGTCGGCACCCTGAACTCTTGGCGGCCGGTCTGCCCGCCAGGCGCCAGCTCCACCGTCGATCCCGTGACGAAGACCGGCGTGCTCACCGTGGCCGAGAATCCCCCGAGCGATGTGACCAGTCCCTTGACCGTGACCCCTTTGGGTTCCGCGACCTTGTCCCCCTGGGCATACACGGCAAGGGTCTCGAGGCCGATCGCGAGCAAGCTCACCGCCGCAACGATCAACGCTTTGGTGATCATCGGTGTACTCTCCAGGAGAAGGTGTGACTCCGGCTCTCCGCACCGCTCAGTCGGCGCAGGCGAACCCGCTAAGCCACGCGGAGGCTAGCAGAGGCAGTTCGAGAATGTCAAGGCTCCCATGGCCCTCGAATGTCGTCGGGTGTGCCGTGTGGCTCTCGCTGATGTGGTGTGTCGCCTCGAATCCTCGACCGGCGTCGGGCGCCGAAGTCGCGCCGGGGTTGCGAGTCGACGTGGTGGCCACCGGGCTTCCCCGCCCGATCCAGCTCGCAGTCGATCCTCGCGGAAGGCTCGTGGTGCTGGGCCTGGGCTGGTCCGGGGACGCGGCGGGTGAGATCTACCGTCTGGATCTGCGCGGACCCCTGCCGATCGACGCGGCGCGCGTGCCGCGCGTCGTCATCCCGTTCGCCAACGAGCCGCGAAAGACGGTCTTCGGGAGTCTTGTGGTCGATCCTCGCAGCGGGAACCTCTACCTCGGAGAGGAGAACGGCAATCGTATCTACCGCCTGGGGGACGACCAGCGGCTCCAGGCGGTAGCCGTCGGGCTGAATCACCTCCTCGGCGGGACCGCACTGACGCTCGATCGGCATGGGCGTCTCATCTTCGTCGACTACGCGAGCCCGGAATCGCATCTTCGCTCGGAGACGCCCCTGCCGCCTTCGCTCAGCTGGCTCGTCGATGAAGGCTATCGGGGCCCGCTGGTCTTCCGCATCGATCCCACCGAGGAGCGGCCGCTTCCCCGGCGGGCCGATCTGCTCGTCCCGATCCTGCCGCGAAGGGAGATCACTCGTCCTGACCGCGAGCCCATGTGGCGGCTCATCAGCGTGACCGCGACTCCGGGCGACGACCTCGTGTTCTTGAGCTCCGTCGGAGAAGTGCTCCGGCTCGGGTCCGATGGCGAGCTCCGTCTCGTCGTTCGACTCCCCGCCGGTCACTACCATCGCACCAATCTGACGACTGGCCCTGACGGGAGCATCTTCGTCTGTGCCGGCTACCAGATTCGTCAGATCTTCCGGATCTCGCCGGCCGGCAGCGTCAGCATCGTGGCCAGCGAGCTCGGCGATCCCGGCGGCATCGTGCTCGACGCTACGGGCGCCCTCTACGTCCCCGAGTCGGCGCTCCACCGCATCATCCGTATCACGCCGGCTCCCTGAGTCAGCATTAGGCGCCCTCGACCATCGAGGCCGTGAGGCCGCGCACGAAGCCTCGCGCGAAGACGGCGGAGATCGCCACCACGGGAATGGCCAGCACGTTGACCCCGGCCACCGCGGCCAGCTCGTCGAGAGCCACGTCGAAGGTGCCGAGCCCGGCCGTGATGGTCTGGTTGTGCGGGGACAGGAGGAAGACGGAGGCGATCATGAAGTCGCTGGCGACGGTCCCGAGGGTGAAGATGCCCGCGGCGACGAGCACGGGGCGGCTCATGGGCAGGATGATGCGGAAGAAGGCGGTGGCGCGGCTTGCGCCCTCGATCAGGGCCGCCTCCTCGATCTCCCGTGGCAGGTGCTCGAAGTAGCTCGAGAGCATCCACACACAGAAGGGCAGGGCCATGCTGGGGTAGACGAGGAGAAGGGCCAGCATGCTGTCGTCCAGCGCGAGCGCGCTCACGACCTGGTAGAGAGGGATGAAGAGGATTGTCTGCGGGACGACGTAGGTGGCGAGGATAACGCGCCGCCACCACCGGAAGCCCGGCGGGCGCAGCCGGCCAAGCGCGTAGGCTGCGGCGACACTCGCCACGAGCGTCGCCACCACCGACCCGGCGAAAACGAAGAGGGTGTTGGCGAGCCAGTCCAGGAAGGGGTAAGAGCGGCGCAGCGCGTCCCCGACGAAGCCCCGGACCTCGCCCTTGCGTTCGAACAGCTCCGCGAAGTTCTCCAGGGTCGGATTCACGACGATGAATGGATTGCCGAAGACGTCCTCCTCGGGGGTCTTCAGCGACTGCACCAGCATGAAGTAGATCGGGAAGAGGCAGTAAACCGTGGCGAGAAGCATCAGGCTCCCGTGGCCGAGCTTCGCCCACCAGGACCTCGGGTTCATGCGGCCTCCCGCCGTGGGGGATCGAACAGGCGGAACAGCACGAGGAGGACCCCGAGCAGGACGGGAACCAGCGTCAGCGAGAGCGCCGAGGCGGGTCCATACTGACCGGCCTTGATGGCGAGGAAGTAAGCATGAGTGCCGATGATCGGGAAGACGATGCGGCCGGCCGTGAGCATCCAGACGTTGGCGAGGTCGGCGAAGGCGCTGGTGAGCGAGAGGAACACCGCCAGCGCGAGGAACGGCTTGAGGAGCGGTACGGTCACCAGCCAGAAGCGGCGCCACGGACTTTTCGATTCCAAGACCGCGCACTCGAATAGCTCCGGCGGAACGGCGTTGATGCCGGCGAGGAGCAGTACCCCGATGAACGAACTGCCTCGCCAGATGTTGAACAGGATGACGCTGACAAAAGCCCAGGCTCCGGTGCCGAAGGTGCCGTCGACCGCGTATTTCAGATGTCCCATGAACGGGGCGTAGGCGGTGGTGGTCGGGGGGTTCAGGGTCCAGTACCAGCCGATCACGCTCACGCCCGCGGGGTAGGCCCAGGGAAGGAAGACGGCCAGGAAGACGAGGGCCCGGCCGCGGAACGACCGCGCGAGTAGCAGGGCGAAGCCGAGCCCGAGCGCCAGCTTCGCCCCGCTCGTGACCACCGCATACACGACGGTGACGAGCGCGGGCCGCCAGAACTCGGCGCCGGCCAGGAGGCGCCGGTAGTTCGTGAACCCGACGTACTCGGGAGCGCCGTCTTTGAGCGGTGAGAGGTCGGTGAGGCTCGTCCACACCTCCCACCCGACGGGGTACGCAAGCACGGTAAGAAGGAGCAACACCGCGGGTGCGAGAAGCAGGTAGGCGAGCCGGATATCTCGGGCGCGCCCGACCGCCTTCACGGACCCCACTACGCGATCAGATCGCCAGCTCGGTCTTGTTGTCGAAGAAGTGAACGCGCTCCGGGTGGAGCGCCAGCCGCATCTTGTCGGAGTGCTTCACGCGCACGGTCGGCTCGACCCGCGCCACGATGACGTTCGGTCCGGCCTTGAGATCGAGCAGGATCTCGGATCCGAGCGGCTCGACGACCTCGACGACGGTGTCGAAGCTGTGATGGCCGCGGTAAGGCACGAGCCGGCCCGCGCTCGCCAGCGGCACCTTCACCCGGAACCCCGGCGTGTCCGCCCACAGGGCGCCGTTCGCGTCGGCGACGGTCACCTCGACGAAGTTCATCGCCGGCGAGCCGATGAAGCCGGCCACGAACCGGTTGGCGGGCTTCCCGTACAGCTCGAGCGGCTCCCCGACTTGCTGGATCCAGCCGTCCTTCATGACCACGACGCGGTCGCCGAGCGTCATCGCCTCGACCTGGTCGTGCGTGACGTAGATGGCCGTCGTCTCGAGACGTTCGTGCAGGCGCTTGAGCTCGACCCGCATCTGCACGCGGAGCTTCGCGTCGAGGTTCGAGAGCGGCTCGTCGAAGAGGAACACCTGGGGATGGCGCACGATCGCGCGGCCCACCGCGACCCGCTGCCGCTGGCCGCCGGAGAGCTGCCGCGGCTTCCGCTTGAGGAGCTCCTGGATACCGAGGATCTCGGCCGCGTCCTGCACGCGCTTGGCGATCTCGGGCTTGGGAAACTTCCGCATCTTCAGCCCGAACGCCATGTTGTCGTAGACGCTCATGTGCGGGTAGAGCGCGTAGTTCTGGAACACCATGGCGATGTCGCGGTCCATGGGCGCGATCTCGCCCGCCGTGATCTCCTCGAGCCCGGCGACCATCCGGAGCGTCGTCGACTTGCCGCACCCGGAGGGACCGACCAGGACGACGAATTCTTTGTCGCGGATGTGGAGGTTCACGTCCTTGACGGCGTGCACCTCGTCGTACTTCTTGTTCAGGTCCTTCATCATCACCTGGGCCATGAACGTGTCTCCTCGCTGAGAATGTCGCGATGGTACACCATCTTGCCCACGGCGCGCCTCAGCCTTTCACGGCGCCGGTGAGCCCGGCGACATAGTGCTCGACGAAGAAAGAGTAGATGAGGGCGACCGGGATCGAGCCCAAGAGCGCCCCCGCCATGAGCGGCCCCCAGAAGAAGACGTCGCCCCGGATCAGCTCGGAGACGACGCCGACCGGCACCGTCTTCTGCTGCGGGGACGAAAGGAAGACGAGCGCGTAGATGAACTCGTTCCAGGACAACGTGAAGGCGAAGATTCCGGCCGACAGGATGCCGGGTGTGGCGATCGGAAAGACGATCTGGATCATGGCCCGCACCCGCGAGGCCCCGTCGATGCGCGCGCACTCCTCCAGCTCTTTCGGGATCGTCTTGAAGTAGCCCATCAGCAGCCACGTGCAGAACGGGATGAGAAAGGTCGGATAGGTCAGGATCAGCGACCACGGCGTGTCGCCGAGCCGGAAATCCCGGATGATGTCGGCCAGCGGGATGAAGAGGAGCGTGGGCGGCACCAGGTAGGTCACGAAGATGCCCGTGCCGAGGCCACCCGCCAGCGGGAAGCGGAGCCGGGCCAGCGCATAGCCCGCCAGGAGCCCGCAGAAGAGCGCGATCAACGTGGAGAGGAGCGCGATGAACATCGTGTTCCAGAGCCAGCTCGCGAACATCGTCTGCTTGAAGAGATAGAGCACGTGCTCGACGGTGGGCTGGGTGGTCCAGAACGGCGTGTTGTTGACCGCTCGCCACGGCCGGTAGAGCTCGCCGTCGGGCCGGAAGGCCGTCACCAGCATCCAGTAGAACGGAAAGAGCGTGACGATCACGAAGACCGTGAGCGGGATGTAGAAGTACACCCACTTCTTCCAGCGGCGTTCAATGACCACGGACACTACTCCCCATCATGTGGCTTCCAGTCTGCGCAGATAGCGGAGCTGGATCCACACGACGATGAACAGCACGGGGAAGATGAAGAGCGAGATCGCGGCGCCCTCGCCGAGCAGGCCCGTGGCGACGCCGAGCTGATACGCGTACGTCGCGACCAGATGCGTCGAGTTCGCCGGACCGCCGCCGGTCAGCACGTAGATCAGCTGGAAGTCCGAGAACGTCTGGATCACCGCTGCCAGGCCGTCGCGCCGTCGATCGCCGCCGCCTCGTGAAGCTCCGGGTTGACGGTCTGGAGCCCGGCCAGGAGGGTGATCGCGTAGAACGGCATCCCGCGCCAAATGTTCACGATGATCACCGAGCCCAGCGCCATCACCGGGTCCGTGAGCCAGCCGATCCGGGTCTGGATGAAGCCGAAGTGGTAGAGGGTCCAGTTCAGGACGCTGAAGGTCGGGTCGAACATCCATTTCCAGGCAAAGGTGGACAGCACCGTCGGCACGATGAAGGGGAGGAGCATCGAGGCCCGGACAAGGCGCTTGCCGCGAAAGTGGCGGTTCAGGAGGAGCGCCAGCCACATGCCGAGCGAGAGCTTGCCGACGGTCGCAATGGCCGTATAGACAAACGTGTTGTAGGCCGCCCGTTGGAAGATCGAGTCATTCCAGATCTTGACGTAGTTACCCACGCCGAGGAACTGGCCCGGGTTGCCGACGGTCGCGCTCGTGAGGCTGAGCCACACGCCCTTCACGAAGGGGTAGGCGATGAATAGCCCCAGCAGAATGAGGGTCGGGACGAGCATGAGCGAGCCGAGCACCCGCTCGTCCTCGAGAAGTCGCGCGATCGGACCCATGCTCGTGGCTTCCCGGTGAAACGTGGTGAGGCGGGCGGCCTCCGTGGCTCCGCCCGCCCCACCCACGATCGGTCGGGAGTGCGTCTCTGCACCGTGCCGTTCCAGCAAGACGATGCGTCCCCGAGGGCTAGGCGTAGATTTTCTTCAACTCGGTCTCCGCCCACTTCACCGAATCCTCGGGCTTCATGCCCTGGATCGCTTTGGCGTACATGTCGGTGATGATGTACTTCGACTCCGCCTCGGACGCCGCACGTCCGGGCGGCCCGGCATACCCGTAGAGCCGGAACGCACGCGCGGCGGTCCGGTACGGCATCATGACCGGGTCGAGGTCCCACATCTTGTGCTTCTCCCAGTCCGTCGTCGAACCCACGCTGAATCCCTTCTGGGCAACGAACCAGGGCTCGAACTGCTCCTTGCCGTGAAGCCACCGGAGGAAGTCCTTGGCGAGCTTCTGATTCTTCGAGTAGCCCATCACCGCGTGGCTGAACGGGGCATGAAGGTGGAAGACACCCGCCGGCCCGGCCGGGTTCGGCGCGTGGAGGATGTCGGTGTGCATCAAGGCGCCTTTCTCGGTCCTGTACTTCTCCTTGTTTCGCAAGGACTCGACGTAGATCGACGCGCCATTGATGGTCGCCGAGATGGTGCCCGACAGGAACGCACGGTTGTTGTTCGAGTCGTCCCACGCGAGGCCGCCCTCGTCGCAGGCGTCCTTCCAGAACCCGACCGCGAACTTCACCGACTCGATTGTCTCCTTGGAGTTGAGCGCGACGGTCCGGCCGTCCTTCTCGACCTCCTTACCGCCCCACGCCCACATGAACGAGTACCAGAACACCGGCGCGTCGCCGAAGGTGTGCCCCGCGGTCTGGCCGATCGGGTACCCCTTGGCCTTGAGCTTCGTGCCGACCTCTCGGTACTGCTGCCACGTCTTCGGGAACTCCTTGGCGCCGACTTCTTCGAACAGGGACTTCCGATAGGCGATCTGGCCCCCGACGATCGCGTGCGGGACGGCGCGCCAGGTGCTGCCGACCTTGCAGAGCTCCGTCATCGCCGGGTAGAAGCCGCCTTGAGCTTTGCCGGTCGCCTCGGCGACGTCGCTCACGTCCACCAGGCTCTTCTCGTAGAGGTGGGGCCAGTTCTTCAGCACGTGAATGATGTCGGGGCCGCTCCCCGACGAGATCGCGGCGGTGATGCGCGCCTGGAGATCGTTGGCGTTGATCCGCTCGAGCGTGACTTCCGCCCCGAGGGCTTTGGAGGCCTCCGGCATCTGCTTGGCCAGGACCTCGTCCGCCGCCGGGACGAAGTCGTTCCAGCGGAGGAGGTGGAGCTTGGTGCCCTGTGCGCGAGCCGGCGCCCGCTGCGCGGCCAGGATTCCCTCGATGCCGGCGGTGGCGGCCGCCGCCACGCCTGATACCTTGATGAACTTCCTTCGATTCATCCCTGGGACGTCCATATGTGATCCTCCCTGATCAGGATTGCGGGCACTGGATGCGGCCTAACCGTTGGGAAAAGCGACGAATTAGTATCATCCACGCCATCGGCGTGTCAATCGCTACTGGCATCTCGGCGCCTTGCCGCCCGGGATGGCGTACCGCAGCTGTTGAGCTGGATCAGCGGGCGCCAGCGGTCGCGGGGGCGCCGCTCACGAGACGACGTGGAACCCGGAAGGAGAACGCCAGGATCGTCGCCATCAGCCCGATCGCGGCCGAGCTGATGAAGAGCCAGGCGTAGGTGCCGAAGGCGTCGTGAATCCAGCCGCCGGCCCAGGAGCCGAGCCCCATGCCGAGTGTCGAGACGAGGAACACGGCCCCGTAGGCCGTCCCCATCACCTTCTCGCCGAAGTATTCGCGCGTGACCAGCGCGTAAAGGGGCATCACGCCACCGTAGGAGACACCGAAGGCCACCGCGGCGGCGTAGAAGCTCCAGGTGTCGCGCGTGAACAGGTACGCGAAGACCATGACCGCCTGGAACGCGAGCCCTATGATGAGCGTCGGCTTGGCGCCGAAGCGATCGGCGATCATGCCGCCGGCGATCCGTCCGGCGATCGATGAGAGACCCGAGACCCCGAGAACGGTGGCGGCGAGCATCGGGGCCACGCCCTGGTCGATCGCGTGCGTCACCATGTGGAAGATCGGTCCCGCATGCGCGGCGCAGCAGGCAAAGTGCGTGAGGGCGATCGCCCAGAACTGCGGCGCGCGCAGGACCTGGCCGGTGGAGAAGTTGCGCTGGGGCACGGCGGCACCGCCCAGCGCGACCGCGCCCATCTCGGCCGGCGCGTTGCGGATCAGGAGCGCGACCGGGATCGTCACCAGCCAGGCCAGGTCGCCCAGCACGATCATCGCCACCCGCCAGTCGTAGGCGGACGTGAGCCAGCGGACGAGGGGCGAGATCGCAAGCATCCCGGCGCCGCCGCCGGCGGACACGATGGCCACGGCGAGGCCGCGGTTGGCCGTGAACCACTTCGTCGCCGTGGCGGAGAGCGGCGTCAGGAACGCGCCCGCCGCGAACCCCACCGCGAAGCCGAAGGTCACGTGGAGTTGCCACAGCGCGGTCGCCTGACTGGAGAGCACCAGGCCCAGGCCCAGCAGGGAGCCGCCGGCGACCGTCACGGCGCGGCTTCCGTAGCGGTCCACGCCCATCGCCATCCAGTTGACGAGCGCGGTCAACGAGACGGCGCTGCGGCTCCAGTGCATCGAGTCCTCGAGCGGCTTGAGAAACACACCGAGCGAGAAGAGCGATCCCTGGCCCATCGCGACGACCGTGGCCGCGGCGACGAGCACGACCCAGCCGTAGAAGAGTCCACGCTGACTCATGGGCGCAAACTACGATAGCATGTAGCGCCATGTGGCCGCTCGCGGGGCCGGCTCTCGCGTTCGTCGCCGCCACCCTCGTTGCGCTACTGCTCCGCACCTTCCTCATCTCCGTGCTCGACGGGCGAGCGCGGTCGCCGAACGGCGGGGCCTCGCTCGCTCGGGCGATCCGGCTGCCCTCGGTCCTGTGGTCCGTCGTCCTCGGACTCTGGGTCGCGGTCGAGTTCGCCGGCCAGACCGAGCGCCTCTCGCGGCGCCTTTCCGAGCAGCTCGGTCTCGTCCTCGAGGTCGCGGTGATCCTCTCCGTGACCATCACCGTCGCGAACACGCTGAGCATCCTCATCCAGCGGGCGAGCGAGCGGAGGGCGCTCGGAGTTCTGATTACCGGCCTCGGCCAGTCCGTCACCCGCGGCGCCGTCTACATCGTCGGCGCGCTCATGCTGCTCACCGCGCTCGGCGTCCAGATCACGCCGCTCCTCACCGCGCTCGGGGTGGGCGGTCTCGCGGTCGCGCTGGCGCTTCAGGACACGCTCTCGAACCTCTTCGCGGGGGCCCACCTTCTGGCCGACAAGCCGATCCGTGTCGGCGATTACGTGAAGGTCGCCGACACCGTCGAGGGTCACGTCGTGGACATCGGATGGCGCTCGACACGAGTCCGAATGCTCCAGAACGTCGTGGTCACCATCCCGAACAAGAAAGTGGCCGAATCGATCATCACCAACTACGACCTGCCGGAGCCGCGGCTGGCGCTGCTGGTCCGCGTCGGCGTCGACTATGGGTCCGATCCCGACCGGATCGAGGCGCTCGTCGTCGACGAGGCGACGCGCGCGGTCGGCGAGGTTCCGGGTCTCCTGGGGGAGCCCGCCCCATTCGTGCGGCTCATCCCGGGCTTCGGCGACTTCTCCCTCGACTTCACGCTCGTCTGTCAGGTGAAGTCGTTCACCGACCAGTTTCTCGTCCAGCACGAGTTGCGCAAGCGCATCCTCCGGCGCTTCCGGGCCGAGGGGATCCAGGTCCCCGCAAGGGCGCTCGAGATTCGTAGAGGAGACACCGAGCGCGGAGGTTGACGCGAGGCGGCTGGACTACTCGTCTCCT
>QHSR01000214.1:14540-27400 GCA_003221635.1 Candidatus Rokuibacteriota bacterium
GGTGCGCTATCCGGGCCAGGGGGTGACGCGTCTCATGCGCGTCATGCAGACCAACGCCTGCTCCCTCTCGTGCGGCTACTGTCCCACGTTTTGCGGCGGGAAAGTCCAGCGCACCTACCTCCAGCCGGAAGAAGTCGCCCGCGTGTTCATGGGCGCGCACCGCAGCGGTCTCGCCGACGGGCTCTTCTTGACGTCCGGCGTTCCCGGTCGCCCGTCGAAGATGACCGACCGCATGCTCGCGGCGGTCGATCTGCTGCGACGGCGCGAGGGCTTCCGCGGCTACGTTCACCTGAAGCTCCTGCCCGGTGCCGAGCCCGCCCAGGTCGAGACGGCGGTGCGCCTGGCCAGCCGCGTGTCGATAAACCTCGAAGCGCCCGGCGACGCCTACGTGCGGTCCCTCGCGCGGGAAAAGGACTTCGCGGGGGACCTGCTGCCGAAGCTGGAGCTGGCGGGTCGACTCGTCCTCGAGCGCAGCCGGCTCGGGGCTCCGGCGGGGCTCCCCACGGTCGGCCCGACGACGCAGTTCGTCGTGGGCGCGGCGGGCGAGCAGGACCGAGAGATCCTCGGGCTCGTGGCCCGACTCGAGCGGCATGGTTTGCTTCACCACGCCCACTTCAGCGCCTTCCAACCGGTGGTGGGCACGCCGCTGGAGGGGAGGCGCGCGACGCCGGCGGCGCGCGAGGCGCGGCTCTACCAGGCGGAGCATCTCTTGCGGCAGTACGGCTTCGAGTACGACGAGCTGATCTTCGGCGCGGACGGCAACCTGACGCTCCACGATGATCCGAAGACGGCGTGGGCGCTGGCGCATCCCGAGCGCTTCCCGATCGAGGTCTCTCGCGCCTCGTACGAGGCTCTGGTGCGCGTGCCGGGAATCGGCCCGGCGACGGCGCGCGCGCTGGTCGCCGCGAGGCGTCGGTCGGTGATCCGGTGGTCGGGTGACCTCCGGGCGGCGGGCGTCGACGTGGCGCGAGCGGCGTGGTTCCTGATGCTTCGCGGCCGGCGGCTGGCACGCGCGCCTCGACCGCGACAGCTACGGCTCTTCCCGCCCGGCGAGCATTTGACTCAGGCGCCCTTCCGGACCCCGGTGCCGCCGTGCGCCTACCGTTGACCTTGGGGGGCCCCAAGCCCGCGGGCGCGAGGTGTCGCTTCCTGGCGAGACATCTCCTTCTGGGCGATCCGCCCGAACGCTCAGGCGTGAAGCCCTCCGGGAGAGAATCCTACGGAGGCTCGCCGCGGAGAACATGGCGTCGTGGCTATCGCTTCTCGATCGTCGCGCGTCTGGCAAAAGGTGTGCGCGCTACACGCGTCTCGTCGACGTTCGCTTGGAGATAGTTTCCACGCGTGGGTCTCCAGGACCCGGGAAGGAGCACACATTGCCGAGGCATCGCTTGATCGTCTTCTCCGCGCTACTTCTCGCTCTGACCGGCTGCGCCGCGCAGGGACCGGACACCGTGCAGGGCCAGGCGCACGGAGCTCACGGACAGCATCCCGCCGATGTCCGTCCTGTCCTCTATGACCGCGCGTACTTCAAGACGGCGCAGCCGAGCGGAATTTATCGGGGGCTCTACTATCCGCACAACATCGACTTCATCTGGCAATCGGCCAGCATGCAAGGCCGCAGCACGGAAACCATCCGTGCAGCGCGTGAGTTTGCCGAGAACGCGCCCCTGGAGATGATCAAGGCGATGCCGGACATGGAGACCGCGCCGGTCGCGCCGATCGTGGCGCTCGCGCGCTTCGGTCGCTGGGACGAGGTGCTCGGCTATCCCGCGCCGCCCCGCGACTGGCCATACACGTGGGGCGTCTGGCGCTACTCACGCGGTCTCGCCTTCAACGCGAAGGGGCAGGCCGCCGACGCCACCCGAGAGCTGCGCGAGCTGGAGGGCATCTTGCAGTCGGTGCCCCCGGAGCGCACGGTCGCCTTCTTCTTCCGCGCGAAGAACCTGCTCCAGCTCGCGGCGAATCTGCTGGGGGGCGAGCTCGCGGCGAAGGCCGGCGATGTTGCGACGGCCGAACGGTTGCTGCGCGCGACGGTCGCCGAGCAGGACACCCACTGGTTCACGGAGCCGCCGCCGTGGTATTTCCCCGTGCGCCAGACGCTGGGCGCCGTGCTGCTCCAGGCCGGCCGGGCAGGCGACGCCGAGCTGGTTTACCGTGAGGACCTGCGAAGGAACCCCGGCAACGGCTGGTCGCTATTCGGGCTCGCGCAGAGTCTGCGGACCCAGGGGAAGACGGCCGATGCCGCACAGGTCGACGAGAGCTTCCGGAAGGCCTGGGCGCAGGCCGACGTGAGGCTCACGGCGTCGCGGTTCTAGCCCGTGGAGAGTGCCCGGAGCCCCTAGCATATCGTGCGTGGGTCGAACGATCATCTGGACGCCGGGCCGCGCCCCCGCAGGAGAGCCTCGACCGCTCTCAAGTCGGCTTCCGTGTCCACGCCGATCGTCGGCGCTTCGGTCTCGACGACGACGATGTCGATGCCGTTCTCGAGAAACCTGAGCTGCTCGAGCTTTTCCGTGAGCTCGAGCGGTGACGGCGGCAGCCGGTGGAACGCGTCGAGCGCCGCCTTCCGATAGGCGTAGAAGCCTGGGTGCTTGTAGCGCACGACGCCGAGCCCGTCGCGATCGTACGGGATCGGATGCTTCGAGAAGTAGAGCGCCCGGCCGTCGACGCCGCAGACGACCTTGTTGACGTTCGGGTTCGACATGTCCTCGGCCGCGAGGCGGATCTTGAGGGTGGTCACCTGGGTGCCGGGGCGCTCACGGAAGGGACCGACGAGAAGCCGGATGTGGTCTGACGTGATCAGCGGCTCGTCCCCCTGGATATTCACGTAGACGTCGGCGGCGCGCGCCTGCGCGACCTCCCAGATCCGATCGGTCCCCGACGGATGCTCGGGGGACGTCATGAGCGCCGGGATGCCGAACGCCGCGCACGCGCCGACGACCTCTTGGGAATCCGTCGCCACCAGCAGGTCGGCGAGCTCCGGCGCCCGCCGGGCCGCCTCGTACACGTGGACGACCAGCGGCTTGCCGGCGATCTCGCGGAGGACCTTGCGGGGCAGGCGCGTGGACTGAAGACGCGCCGGGATGACGCCAAGAACTCGGAGCCCCGTCGCGTCGCTCACGGGAAGGCGCGCAAGGTCCGCAGCTGTGCTTCGCGCGCGTCACTGCCCGCGCCCGGCGCGAACGGCACGATCACCGGCTGGGTGAGCCCGGCGCGCGCGAACTCGGCGATGCGCTCGCGGCAGAACGCGGCCGGACCCACGACGCCGAGGCCGGCGAGGAATCGCGGTGACACCTCCTTCACCGCGCCGGCGCGGTCACCCGCCCGCCAGGCGGCGTTCACCGCGTCGACCTCGTCGCTGAAGCCGGCGCTGCGAAAGAAGCTCGCGTAGGCGTCCACGGTCGCGTAGCCCGTGATGTCGCGCGCCAGCGCCTCGCGCGCGGCGGGCGCGTCGTCGGTGACGCACGTACGGATGAAGGACGCGATCTCGAAGTCGCCGAGCGTCCGGCCCGCCTTCCGCGCTCCGGCTTCCAGGTGCCCGATCGAGACCGGGACGGTCTCCGGCGGGATCCAGTTCAGCACCACGCCGTCGGCGATCTCTCCCGCCAGCTCCAGCATCTCGGGACCGAGGGCGGCGAGGACGACGCGAACCGGCTTCGAGGGCGGGGGCGCCCCGAGGCGGAAATTCTTCACACGATAGAACTTGCCCTCGAAGTTCACCCGCTCGCCGGCGGCGACCATCCGGATGATCTGGACCGCCTCGCGGATCTGCTGGAGCGCCGGCGCGAAGGCGAGCCCATGCCAGTCGCCGACGATGGCACGGCTCGAGAGACCGATGCCGAGCACGACGCGATCGGGTGCCATGTGGTTGAGCGTCGCCGCGCTCTGGCCGAGGACGACGGGCGTTCGCGTCTGGACCGGCACCACCGCGGAGCCCACGTGGAGCCGCTCGGTGTGGCTCGCGATCACCGTCATGAGGGTGATCGCGTCGTAGCCCGAGGCCTCGCCCGTCCACGCCATGTGATAGCCGCGCGCCTCGGCCTCGCGGGCGACGGCGATGAACTCGGCCGCGGGCAGGGCGGCGAAGGGGGCCAGGACGATGCCGAGGCGGACCGCCGGATTATTGACGGGCATGTACGTCCTTTCGTCGGCGCTGGTCGGTCGGGCGCCGCGAGTATACCGCCTCAGCGGTGCTGTATACCGCCTCAGCGGTGCGGTATACCGCCTCAGCGATGGCCGTGATCGTGGTGGATGTCGGGGGTGTGAGGGTGCTCGTGCTCCAGCGGGCCCTCCTGATGCGGATGAACGTGGGGCTCCGGGCCTTCCCGGCCATCGTGCGCGTGCTGGTGGTGCGCGTCGTGGACGTGCCGATGGCTGTGGACGTTCGCCGCGTGCCGATGACGGTGCGAGTGGCGCTCGTGGACCAGGAGCCACGTCGCCGCCGCCATGAGCGCCGCCGCCGCGATGAGGCCGGCCGTCAACGCCTCGCCGAGCAAGAGGCCGCCGGCGGCGCCGAAGAAGGGCGCCGTCGCGAAGTACGCACCGGTGCGCGCGGCGCCGAGCTCACGCATCGCCAGGATGAACAGCACGAGGCTCGTGCCGTAGCTCACCGCGCCGAGGGCCATGGCGAGCGCGATCGTGCCCGGCGCGGGCCGGGGCTGCCCGCTCACGAGTGCCAGGAGAGTGTTGACGCTCCCCGCGACCAGCCCCTTGACCTCGACGATGAGCAACGGGTCGCTCTCCGCGATGAGGCGGGTCAGATTGTTGTCGAGCGCCCACAGCGCGCACGCGAGGACGACGGCCACAGCCGCGACGGTGATGCCGGGGCCTCCCGGAGTCCACCCCAGCGCGATGCCGCCGAGCGCCATGACGACGGCCGCGCCGCCGACCCGCGTACCCAGGTGCTCGCCGAAGACGATGCCGGCCAGGCTGGCCGTGAAGACGACCTCGAGGTTGAGCAGGAGCGCCGTGACCGTGGCGGGGCTCCGCGCCAGCCCCCAGAGAAGCAGCGGCGGCGCGAGGACGCCTCCCGCCAGAACGACGGCGGCCAGGATCCATCGATCGCGGGGCGTCAGCGGTCGGCCGGCGGTCGGCCGGCGGCGCCACACGAGTCGCGTCAGACCGAGAAACACTCCGACGCCGAGATACAGGAGCCCGGCGAGGAACAGCGGCGGCACGACGTCGAGGAGCAGCTTCGCGAGCGGCGCGCTGAGCCCGAAGGCGAGCGCGGCGATCAACGCTTTGAGGATTGGCATGGCGACGCGCTGCCATTGTACTCAACGCCGCGTCTCGATAGAGTGACGGCTGATGGCCTCGCTCACCCAGCGCCCCGTCGCGCCCATCCGCGCGCCACGCGGCACCGCGCTGTCCTGCAAGGGCTGGCCGCAGGAGGCGGCGCTCCGGATGCTCATGAACAACCTCGATCCCGACGTCGCGGAGCGATGGGAAGACCTCGTCGTCTACGGCGGATCGGGCAAGGCGGCCCGCAGCTGGGAGGCGTTTCACGCGATCGTGCGGACCCTCCGCCGGCTCGAGGGCGACGAGACGCTTCTCGTCCAGTCGGGCAAACCCGTCGGCGTGTTCAGGACCCATCCCGACGCGCCCCGCGTGCTCATCGCCAACGCGTTGCTCGTGCCCGCGTGGGGCGACTGGGAGCACTTCAGGCAGTACGAAGCGCTGGGGCTCACGATGTACGGCCAGATGACGGCGGGCTCCTGGATCTACATCGGCACCCAGGGGATCCTGCAGGGCACGTACGAGACGTTCGGCGCATGCGCGCGGAAGCACTTCGGCGGCTCGCTGACGGGCCGGCTCGTGCTCTCCGCCGGGCTCGGGGGAATGGGCGGAGCCCAGCCGCTTGCCGTCACGCTGAACGGCGGCGTCGGACTCTTCGTCGAGATCGACCGCGAGCGCATCGAGCGGCGGCTCCGGCTCCGGTACGTCGACCGCATGGCGTCGTCGCTGGACGAGGCGCTCGGCTGGGCCGACGCGGCGCGGGCCCGCCGCGAGCCCCTCTCGATCGCCGTCCACGGCAACGCCGCCGAAGTGCATCCCGAGCTCGCCCGCCGCGGCGTTCGCTTCGACGTGGTGACCGATCAAACCGCCGCCCACGACGTGCTCACCGGATATGTGCCGGCCGGACTGTCGGTGGAGGACGCGCGCGCGTTGCGCGCACATGACCCGAAGACATATGTGAAACGCGCGTACGAGTCGATCGCCGCCCAGATGCGGGCGATGCTCGAGTTCCAGCAGGCGGGCGCGGTCCTGTTCGACTACGGCAACAATTTCCGGCGCGAGGCCGAGAACGCGGGGGTCTCCGACTTCAGCTATCCCGGCTTCGTTCCGGCGTTCATTCGCCCGCTCTTCTGCGAGGGGCTGGGCCCTTTCCGCTGGGTGGCGCTCTCGGGTGACCCCGAGGACATTTACGCGACCGACCGGGCGCTCATGGGGGCCATGCCGGAGAACGAGCCCCTGGTCCGCTGGCTGCGTCTCGCCCGGGAGCGCGTCAGCTTCCAGGGCCTGCCGGCGCGCATTTGCTGGCTCGGCTACGGCGACCGCGCCAGGGCCGGGCGGATCTTCAACGATCTCGTCGCACGGGGCGCCGTGAAGGCCCCCATCGTCATCGGCCGCGACCACCTCGACTCGGGCTCGGTCGCGTCGCCGAATCGCGAGACCGAGTCGATGCGCGACGGTTCGGATGCGATCGCCGACTGGCCCATTCTGAACGCGCTCCTCAACACGGCGTCGGGCGCGACATGGGTGTCGGTCCACCATGGCGGCGGTGTGGGCATCGGGTACTCGATCCACGCCGGCATGGTCGTCGTCGCCGACGGCACGCCGGAGGCGGCGCGACGTCTCGAGCGCGTGCTGACGACCGATCCGGGCACCGGGATCATGCGGCATGCCGACGCGGGGTACCCGGAAGCCGTCGCGGCGGCGCGGCGCCACGGAATCGACCTGCCGGGGATCACGGCGTGATTCGGACAGCGGGCTCACCAGGGTGACGCGCGTGACGGCGCCCCTCGTCGTGTTGCTCGTGCTGACCGTCCTGGCCCCGGCCGATCGGGTCCTCGACGAGCTCTACCAGCGTCAGAGTCGCGCGACCGACCGCGACACCGTCTGGCTGGCGGAGTGAGCCCGCGGCTCATCCCCGACCTCGTGCTGACCGAGGCCGGGTGGACGTCGGGTCAGGGGGTGGCGCTCGAGGGCGGGCGGATCGCCTCGATCGATCGGATCGACCGTCCGGCGCCGGGCGACGTCCGGCTCGCCGGCAAGGCCCTCGTACCCGGAACGGTCAACGCGCACTGCCACACGTTCCAGTCGCTGTTGCGTGGCCTGGGCGACGACCTCGACTTCACCGCCTGGCGCGACCGCGTGCTCTACCCGTTCTCCCAGCGGTTGGACCGCCGGGGGATCGCGCTCGGCGCTTCCTTCGCGTTCGCCGAGATGCTGCTGGGCGGCGCCACAACCTGCGTGGATTTCTTCTATCTCCAGGACGAGGGCAACGAGAACGCCGAGGCCGTGATCGAGGCCGCCCGCGCGGTCGGGATCCGCCTCGTCCTTGCGCGTGCCATGTACGACTGGGAGGGCGCACCCAAGCGCTATCGCGAGCCGGTCGCCGATGCGGCTCGCCGGACGCGGGAGCTCGTCGCGGCGCATCGGGACGACCCGACCACGGTGGTGCAGCCCGCCCCTCACAGCCCCCACGGGGCCTCTCCCGAGATGATTCGCGCGGGGTGGGAGATCGCGGAGACGGAGGCCACACGGTTCCACATCCACGTGGCCGAGGGACGCTACGAGGGAGAGCGTACGCTCCGGGAGCACGGCGCCACGCCGATCCGCTATCTCGATGGCCTCGGCGTCCTCGGCCCCAGGATGATCGGCGTCCACTGTGTCTGGCTCGACGACGAAGAGATCGCATTGATGGGCGCCCGGCGGGCCGCCCTCGCCTACTGCCCGAGCTCCAACATGTTCCTCGGCGACGGCATCACGCGGGTTCCCGAGCTGCTGAACGCGGGGGTCAGGATCGGGCTCGGCACCGACGGCGGCTGCACCAACAACCGTCTCTCGGTCTTCGAGGAGATGCGCATGACGTCTCTCCTCCAGCGCGTGCGGCTTCTCGACGGCGTGGCGATCGACGCGGTGACCGCCTTCGGGCTCGGCACGCGGTCGGGCGCCGAGATCCTCGGGCTCGAGACGGGCGTGATCGCGCCGGGCCGGCTCGCGGACCTCGTCGCGATCGATCTCGAAGACGTCTCGCTCCACCCGCGAAACGACCTCCTGAAATCGATGGTCTACGCGATGTCCGGCCGGGCCGTGACGGACGTCTGGGTCCACGGGCGACGGGTCGTCGAGTCCGGTCGTCTCATGACCGTCGACGGGAGCGAGCTCCTGGCGCAGGTCCGCGAGCTGACTCAGGGATGGTGCGCGCCGCAGGCCGTCGCGGGGCGGCAGTGCGAGCCGGAGCACGGCCGGGGGCTGGGGCCCCCGCGTGCGAGGCGAGCAAGACGGAGATCGCCCCGCCGGCCGAGGCGCGATCGCTGACCATGGTCGATCTAGACGGGGGGCCGCTTGCCCTCGAGGCTGTCGAGGCCGTCGCCCGCCGGGGTGAGCCGGTTGCGCTGGCCCCGAGCGCCGAGCGGGCTCTCCGCGCCGGACGCGTCTTTGTCGACCGGCTGGCGGCGGGCGCGGAGCCGATCTACGGAATCACGACCGGCGTGGGGAAGCTCAAGGACGTCGTCATCCCACCCAGCGAGCGCGCGGACCTCCAACGCAACCTCGTCCTCAGCCACGCCGGGGGTGTGGGCCCGCCCCTCGCGGAGGCGGACGTGCGAGCGATCATGCTCCTGCTCGCCGCCTCCCTGGCGCGCGGTGCGTCCGGCGTACGGCCTGCGGTCGTCGAGACGATCGTCGCGTGCCTCAACCGGCGCGTCCATCCCGTCGTTCCCGAGATGGGATCGGTCGGGGCGTCGGGAGATCTGGCGCCGCTCGCCCACGTGGCGCTCTGTCTCCTCGGCGAAGGCTCGGCTTCGGACGGCGACCAGCAGATTCCCGCGGCCGAGGCGCTGGCCCGCGCCGGCGTGAATCCTCTCGTCCTCCAGACGAAGGAAGGGCTCGCGCTCCTCAACGGCACGCACCTCATGGCCGGGCATGGCGCCCTGACGGTCCTCGATGCGGCGCGCCTCACACGCCTGGCTGATGTCGCCGGCGCCATGTCTCTCGAGGCGCTGATGGGATCGAACGCGGCGTTCGACCCGCGGATCCACGGGCTCAGACCCCATCCGGGGCAGCTCGCGTCCGCCGCCAACCTGGTACGCCTCACCGCGGAGAGCGGAATCATCGCCTCGCACCGCGACTGCACGCGCGTCCAGGACGCCTACAGCCTGCGCTGCATGCCGCAGGTGCACGGCTCCGCCCGCGAGGCGGTCACGTTCGCGCGGTCGGTGATCGAGCGCGAGCTCGCCGCGGTCTCCGACAATCCGCTCGTGTTCCCCGCCGACGGCGCCGTGCTGAGCGGCGGAAACTTCCACGGCGAGGTGCTGGGGCTGGCGCTGGACACGCTGACGCTGGGGCTCGGCCAGCTCGCCGGAATCAGCGAGCGTCGGATCGACCGGCTCGTGAATCCGCTGACGAACGAGGGGCTGCCGCCCTTTCTCTCGCCGCACGGTGGCGTCCACTCCGGCTACATGATCGCCCAGTACGTCGCCGCGGCGCTGGTCGCCGAGCTCCGGACCCTGGCGTTGCCGGCGAGCGTGGAGTCGATTCCGACCTCGGGTCTGCAGGAGGACTACAACTCGATGGCGGCCGGCTCGGCGCTGAAGGCGCGCCGCGCCGCCGGGCTCGCCCGCCAGGTCCTCGCGATCGAGCTGTTGCTGGCGGCCCAGGCGCTCGATTTTCGGGCTCCGCTCCGGCCGGGCCGCGGGAGCGCGGCCGCGCGGGACGCTGTGCGGCGGCGGATTCCACCGCTCGACCGGGATCGCTATCTCAAGGCCGACCTCGATGCGGCGCTGGCGCTCTGCGAGGCGGAGACGGCGCTCGCCGCTGTCGAGGCCGCGATCGGCCCGCTGGCGTGAGCGCGGGGAGCTACCGCTTCAGGGCGACGACCGTTGAATCGCGGGTGGCGGAGGCGTCGTCCGCGGACCGGGCCTTGCTCATCTTGCACTGACCATCGAAGAGCACGCCCTCCTCGACCACCACCACCGGCGCCTCGACGTCGCCAAAGACGCGCGCGGTCCCGCGCAGCTCGACCCGCTCGGACGCGCTCACGTTGCCGACCACCTCGCCGTTGATCAGGACGATGCCCGCCCGGACTGAGGCATTGACGACGCCCTTCTCGCCGATGATGAGGCTGTCGCTGGAGGTGATCTCGCCGCGGAACCGGCCGTTGATCATGACGGTCCCGCTGAACGAGTATTTCCCCTCGATCTCCGACCCTTCATCGATGAAGGCCGTGAGGTCGCTCCCCTTCGTCGGGCGCTTGCTCTTTTTCCCCCACCACATAGGCGCTGTTCCCCGCGGGCCCGCCTACCTCTGCCCGCTCAGCTGAGCTGGCCGGCCGTCCTCGACCGCGTAGGCCGGCCGCTGGCCGTTCGATGATTCGTTCATCTTCGTGACGTTACCGTTGAAGAAGCCGCCCTTCGAGATGACGAGCGAGTCGGTCGTGATGTTGCCGGTGACGCGGCCGGTCTCGGCGATCTCGACGTTGCCGGTCGCGATCATGTTGCCCGCGTAGTGGCCCAAGACGATCGCGTCGACGGTCTGGACGTTGGCGTTGACGCTGCCTTTCTCGCCGATGACGAGCTTGCCGCCGACGGTCATCTCACCGCCGATTTCGCACTCGACCTGGATCGAGTCCGCGATGTCGAACTTGCCTTCCATCCGCGCGCGGTCGCCGACGACCGTGAGCAGCGGGACCGTCGAGCCGGGCTTGTCGTTCTCCAGCGCCTTCTGGTTGCTGAACATCGAGAGCTCCTTACGCTGTGAGACCGCTCGGATGAGCGCGAGGTTACAGCTGGCACCTTCAGGCGTAGCACCCCCGCACAGGGGGTGTCAACGTCTGTTCCGGGCCACTCCGGGTGGTGCGTACGTCCCGCGAGGGGTCTTTCCCTTGTGGCGCTGGTCGGGGCCTGACCGGTGCGGTCTAGAAGGAGCGGATGAGCCGCTCGACCCGCTCGTCGTGGGACTGGAAGGGGTCCTTGCAGAGGATCGTCTCGCGCTCCGGATCGTTGAGCTTCAGGTAGACCCAGTCGACGCGATAGTCCTTGCCCTTCAGATTCGCCTGGCGGATGAACTCGCCGCGGAGCCGCGCGCGCGTGGTCTGCGGCGGCATGTGCTTGGCCTGCTCGATCGCGTCGTCGTCGGTGATCCGGTCCACGTGGTCGTTGCTGACGAGGCGGTAGTAGACGCCCTTGTCGGGCCGGATGTCGTGGTACTGCAGGTCGAGGAGCGACACCTTCGGGTCCCGCCACGAGAGGCGGTGGCGGTTCATGAAGTTGTCGATGAGCTGGCGCTTGATGACCCAGTCGAGCTCGCGGCTGAGCTGCATCGGATCCGACTCGAGCTTGGTGAGGACGTCGGCCCAGCGGGCGAGGACATCCTTGGTCGTCGTGTCGGCGTTGATCGAGTTGACGTAGCGCGTCGCGTACTCGAGGTATTCGAGCTGCATCTGGAGCGCCGTGATCGAGCGGCCGTCCTTGAGCTTGATCGCCTCGCGCAGGGTCGGATCGTGGGAGATATCGCGGATCGCCTGCACCGGGGATTGCAGTGAATAATCGCGGTCGAAGAAGCCGTCCTCGATCATATCGAGCACGAGCGCGGTCGTGCCAATCTTCAAGTAGGTGGCAACTTCAGACATGTTCGAGTCGCCCACGATGACGTGCAGCCGCCGGTAGCGCTCGGCATCGGCGTGCGGCTCGTCGCGGGTGTTGATGATCGAGCGCGACGACGTCGTCGCCCCGGAGATCTCCTGGCAGATATGTTGAGCACGCTGGGACAGGCAGTAGTGGAAGCCGCGCGGCGTCTGCAGCACTTTGCCGGCGCCCGCGAAGATCTGCCGGGTGACGAAGAAGGGGATCAGCGCCTCGGCCAGCCTCTGAAACGACACATCGCGGCTCACCAGGTAATTTTCGTGACACCCGTACGAGTTGCCGGCGGAATCGGTATTGTTCTTGAAGAGCAGGATGTTGCCGGAGATCCCGTCTTCCCGAAGCCGCTTCTCGGCCTGGTGCAGGAGGTCCTCGACGATGCGCTCGCCCGCCTTGTCGTGGATGACCAGCTCGGTGACGTCGTCGCACTCGGGCGTCGCGTACTCCGGGTGGAAGCCGGTGTCCAGATAGAGCCGGGCGCCGTTTTCTAGAAAGACGTTCGCGTTGCGGGCACCGGGGATGACCTTCTCGAACAGATAGCGGGCGACGTTGTATCCGGCGCTTCATGGGCCTGTCCTGCCCAAGCCTAACACGGCTTACTTCGCCGCGCCCAGGAGTTGACCGAGCGCCTCGACGGGGATCCGCCGGAACTTGCGCCGCGCCTTGGTCCGGTCGAGGACGGCGACCTCGAGGTCCCGCTCGGTCAGCGTCTTGTTCTGGGTCACGGTCAGGGCGCGGACGCCAAGCTGCAACGCGTCGCCGAGGGTTATGCCCTCCTGGTAGTGGTCCTTGAGGAAGCGGCGGATCTCGTCGGACTGGCCGCCCATCGCCGCGTAGTTCCGCTCGTCCTCGATCGTGCCGTCGTAGAGGATGTGGTAGATCTCGCTCTTCCCGCCGTTGGTGTCGCCGACCTCCGCCACCAGCACCTCGACCTCGAACGGCTCGATGTCCTGGGTGAAGATGTTGCCGAGGGCCTGCGAGTAGGCGTTGGCCAGG
>QHSR01000214.1:27416-31541 GCA_003221635.1 Candidatus Rokuibacteriota bacterium
TTGACGTCGGCATGCCGGATACCCGCGATCCTGAGATTTTCGAACTCGTTGTACTTGCCGACCCCCGCGAACGCGATGCGGTCGTAGATCTCCGAGATCTTGTGCAGGAGCGTGGAGGGGTTCTCGGCGACCAGCAGGATGCCGTCGCCGTACTCGAGGGTGACGAGGGACCGGCCGCGCGAGATGCCCTTGCGGGCGTACTCGGCCTTGTCCTTCATCATCTGCTCGGGGCTCACGTAGTACGGCAGCGGCATGGCGTCAGGCCCCGTTCCCGCTACGCGCTCGGTCGGCCAGGATCGCCTCGCAGACGCGCCGCACTTCGTCGTCCGGCACCTCGCCGAAGCCGGACCGCGTGATGGTCTTGACGGAGGGAAAGATTCCGCGCACCAGGTCGGGACCGCCGGTCCCCACGTCCTCGTCGGCGGCGTCGATCAGCGCCTCGAGCGAGACGCGGAGCGCCTCGTCGCGAGGCATGTCGCGCTTCCAGAGCTTCTTCAGCGAGTCGCGCGCGTCCTTCGAGCCCGAGCCTTGCGCGTCGAAGTTGGTCTCCTCGTAGCGGCCGCCCGTGATGTCGTACTTGAAGAGCCGGCCGAGGCCCGCCTTCTCGTCGAAGCCGGCGAAGATCGGGACCACCACGAGCCCCTGCATCGCGGCCGGCAGGTTCATCCGGATCATCTGGCTCAGGCGGTTCGCCTTGCCCTCCAGCGAGAGGTTCTCGCCCTCCACCTTCTCGTAGTGCTCGAGCTCGGTCTGGAACAGCTTCGCCATCTCCATGGCGGGACCGGCGGCGCCGGCGATGCCGACGCCCGAGAGCTCGTCGGACTTGAAGATCTTCTCGATGCGGCGACTCGCCACCTGGTAGCCCGCGGTCGCCTGACGGTCGCCGGCCATGATCACGCCGTCACGGTACCGCACGGAAAGGACCGTCGTGCCGTGGACAGGCTCCGGGGCCTCGGCGGCCCGCCAGGGCCCGACGCCCGGGACCAGGTGCGGTGACTCCCGGCGGAGCAGCTCGACGAAGCTCGAGTTCGAGTAGTCATTGAAGAGCGAGCGCCACCCGTCGCCGCTCATGCTCACATTCCCGAGGCGGCACGCGAGATGTTGCGCAGCAGGTCCGCCGCCGTTGGCGACTCGGTCAGCAGCTGACGCACGTGCGCCTCGGTGCCCCGCAGGGGCTCCAGCATGAAGATCTTCTTGAGCGGGCCCTCTTTCAGGTCGAAGATGACGGAATCCCAGCTGGCTGAGACGATCTCGTCCGCGTAGCGCTGCAGGCACATGCCGCGAAAGTACGCGCGCGTATCCTTTGGCGGGTCGTAGATGGCCTTCGAGATCTCGTCGTCCGTCGCGATCCGGTCCACTGCGTCGGACTCCTCGAGCTTGTAATAGAGGCCTCGGCCGGGACGGATGTCGTGATACTGCAGATCGATCATCTGGACGCGCGAGTCGTTCCAGTCGAGATCGTGCTTGGCCATGTAATTCTCGATGAGCTGGCGCTTGATGACCCAGTCGAGCTCCCGGCCGAGCTGCATCGGGTCCTCGGCGAGATGGTCGAGGGTCGTTTCCCACCGGGTGAGGACCTCGCGGACCCAGGGCTCGGCCTCGCGCTCCCGGTAGTACTTGTGCGCCATCGCGAGAAATTCCCGCTGCACGTCCACGGCGGTGATGGTGCGCCCGTCTTTGAGACGGATCGGCTCCCGGCAGGTGAGATCGCGCGACACCACACGGAAGGCCCCCACCGGACCGTCGACCGAGAGATCGCGCTCGATGAAATCGTCTTCGACCATGCTGAGCACGATCGCCATCGTGCCGACCTTGAGGTAGTTCGAGACCTCGCTCATGTTGGCGTCGCCGACGATCACATGGAGGCGGCGGTACTTCTCCGGGTCGGCGTGGGGCTCGTCGCGCGTGTTGATGATCGGACGGGAGTGCATCGTCTCCAGCCCCACCTCGGTCTCGAGGAAATCGGCGCGCTGCGAGATCTGGTAGTCACACGGGTCGGCGTTGTTCTCCGCGCCCACCTTGCCGGCGCCCGTGAAGACCTGGCGGGTCACGAAGAACGGCATCATGTGTTGCACGATGCGCGCGAACGGCACCCGCCGATCCATCAGGTAGTTCTCGTGGGTGCCGTACGAGTTGCCCTTGCTGTCGGTGTTGTTCTTGTAGATCAGGATGCGTTGTTCGGGCGGCGACACCGCCTCGGCGCGCTGCCGCGACAGGTTGAGGATGCGCTCGCCCGCTCTGTCCCAGATGACCAGGTCTCGCGGATTCGTCGTTTCGGGGCTCGAGTACTCCGGGTGAGCGTGATCGACGTAGAATCGCGCGCCGTTGGAGAGGATCAGGTTGATGAGGCGCGACTCCTCCTTCGACGTGCCCTCCTTCTCCTCCATGTACTCGAACCCGCGCGCGTCACGGAGCGGGCTCTCGGCCTCGTAGTCCCAGCGTACCCGCGAGGACCGAAACGTCTCGTACGAGTTGATCAACAGCAGCGAGGAGAGGATCGGGTTGAAATCGGGCTGATTCTTGACCGTGATCCCGTACTCGGTCTCGATGCCCATGACTTTCGGGATCGCCATGCAGTCCTCTCTAACGGTGGAAAGAACGCCCCCCGGTCAGCGGGCCCAGGGGGGAAATGGGGGGACGTTCGACGTCCCCCCATTGCCAACTGATGGGTTGGGAGGCGCGCTCGGCGCCTCCCGCTTCGCTACAGGTACTGACCCGTGTTGACGACTCGCTCGACGCTGCGAAGCTTTTCTTTGGTCTCGCCCATGAGGGGTTTGACGTACACGATCCGCTCGCCCTTCTTGCCGGCGATCTTGGCCCAGTCATCGGGGTTGGTGGTGTTGGGCAGATCCTCGTTCTCCTTGAACTCCTCGCGGACGGCGGTGAGGAGGTCGTCGACCATGATGCCCTTCTGGCCCCCGGCGATGTAGCGCTTGAGGGCGAGCTTCTTGGCGCGGCGCACGACGGATTCGATCATGGCGCCGGAGGAGAAGTCCTTGAAGTAGAGGACTTCTTTATCGCCGTTGGCGTAGGTGACCTCGAGGAAGCGATTTTCCTCGCTGAGGCTGTACATGGCCTCCACGGTGGTGGCGATCATGGCGGGGATGACGGCGGCGGGGTCGCCGCCGCGGGTTTCGGACTCGGCGAAGGGGATGTCGGCGGTGAGGTACTTGGCGAAGATGTCGGCGGCGGCGCCGCGGTCGGGCCGCTCGATCTTGATTTTCACGTCGAGGCGGCCGGGGCGCAGGATGGCCGGATCGATGAGGTCCTGGCGGTTGGAGGCGCCGATGACGATGACGTTTTTGAGGCCCTCGACGCCGTCGATTTCGGCCAGGAGCTGGGGCACGATGGTGGTCTCGACGTCGGAGGAGATGCCGGTGCCGCGGGTGCGGAAGAGGGCGTCCATTTCATCGAAGAAGACGATGACGGGGACGTCCTCGGCGGCCTTTTCCTTGGCCTTGACGAAGATTTCGCGGATCTTGCGTTCGGTTTCGCCGACGTACTTGTTGAGGAGCTCGGGGCCCTTGATGTTGAGGAAGAAGCCCTTGATCTTCTCGCCGCGTTTTTCGGAGATCTTTTCGGCGAGGTTGTTGGCGACGGCCTTGGCGATCATGGTTTTGCCGCAGCCGGGAGGCCCGTAGAGGAGCACGCCCTTGGGGGGGGTGAGCTTGTGCTCTTTGTAGTAGTCGGCGTAGAGGTACGGCAGCTCGACGGCATCCTTGATGGCCTCGATCTGGTCGCCGAGGCCGCCGATGTTCTCGTAGCCGATATCGGGGACCTCCTCGAGGGTGAGGTCTTCGACGTCGCTCTTGGGGAGTTTTTCCAGGAGGTAGCCGCTCTTGGCGTCGAGGAGGAGGTGATCGCCGATTTTCAGGCGCAGGGTGCGCAGGGGTTCGGCGATGATGCCGACCTTGTCCTCGTCGGCGCGCAGGGTGACGAGGGCGCGCTCGGCGTCGAGCTGTTCCTTGAGGATGACGACCTCGCCCTGGATCTCGTAGCCGGCCGCCTCGATGACGTTGAGGCCCTCGTTGAGGATGAGCTCCTGCCCGGGCTTGAGGGCGTCGACCTTGATGGAGGGGTGGAGGTTGACCTTCACCTTGCGGCCCTGGGAGAGGATGGTGACGG
>QHSR01000159.1 GCA_003221635.1 Candidatus Rokuibacteriota bacterium
CTGCCCGGGGTCATCGGCGGGATCTCCTTGATCCTGGCGTTCTTCGCCTTCCAGAGCTTGCCCATCAACTATGCGGGGCTACTCCTGATCCTGTTCGGCATCGTGTTGCTGGTGGCCGAGATCAAGATCGTGAGCCACGGTGTCCTCGCGATCGGCGGCATCACCTCGATGGCCCTCGGCTCGCTGATGCTCTTCGATTCGCCCGAGGTTGGCTTCCGCGTATCCTGGTGGGTGATCGTGCCGACGGTGGGCGCGACGGCGGGACTTTTCTTGTTCGTGGTCGCCGTGGGCGTGCGCGCGCTCGGGCGGCCGCCGGCGACCGGGGCCGAAGGGCTCATCGGCAAGACCGGCAGCGTCCGGGAGCGGCTCGCCCCCGAAGGCCAGGTGTTGGTCTCCGGAGAGATCTGGCGTGCGGTCGCCGAGGGCGAGCCCGTCGAGATCGGGGGCCAGGTGCGGATCGTCGCGGTCGACGGTCTCACGCTGAAGGTCACAATCGTCGCCGTCCTCGTGGCGCTCTTCTTCATCGGCTCCTTCGCGCGCATCCTGCGCGAGTACGAGCGGGCGGTCATCTTCCGCCTGGGCCGCAGCACCAAGGCGATCTTGAACCCGGGCGGGCAGGGCAACGGACCGGGGCTCGTCCTGCTGGTCCCCCTCATCGACAAGATGGTGAAGGTGAGCCTCCAGACCGTCGCGCTCGACGTGGCGCCGCAGGACGTGATCACGCGCGACAACGTGTCCCTGAAGGTCAGCGCCGTCATTTACTTCCGCGTGGTCGACCCCGAGCGGGCGGTCATCGCGGTTCAGGATTATCTCTACGCGACCTCGCAGATCGCCCAGACGACGCTGCGGAGCGTGCTCGGCCAGGTGGAGCTGGACGACCTCCTGTCGGCGCGCGACAAGATCAACCAGCAGCTCCAGCGGATCATCGACGAGCACACCGAGCCATGGGGGATCAAGGTGGCGACCGTGGAGGTCAAGCAGATCGACCTGCCCCAGGACATGCAGCGCGCCATGGCCAAGCAAGCCGAGGCCGAGCGCGAGCGCAGAGCCAAGGTCATCAACGCCGACGGCGAGTTCCAGGCGGCGGCGAAGCTGTCCGAGGCGGCCGAGGTCCTCACGCGGCATCCGATCGCTGTTCAGCTCCGGTATCTGCAGACGATGCGCGAGATCGCCTCGGAGCGGTCGACGACCACCTTCTTCCCCCTACCGCTGGACCTCTTCGGCCCGCTGCTCCAGGCCTTCAACAAGGGTGGGGACGGTTCCAAGGCGTGATGTAGAATACGTTCGCTCTGGTCGTGGCCTCGGGGGGTTAGCTCAGTTGGGAGAGCGCGGCGTTCGCAACGCCGAGGTCGAGGGTTCGAATCCCTTACCCTCCACCATCAACAGTCTCGCGCAGTTACGACTCACGTTCTGAGAGTTGCCGTGAATCGCCGCGTTTTGCCGTAGAACCTTCTCGCTCGAACACCTTCGCGCTCCCGCTCCCTACTTCTGCCTCGACCGCGGCGCCTTCATTCCCCTGCGCGATTCGCGTGGGACATCCGGCTCCGCCTGGCCCCCCGAGTTGTCCTGGGGCCCGACGACGCCGGTTACAAGGAGGAGATCAACGCCATGAGACAGACGAACGACCAACAGACCGCCACCGAGGCTCTCCGCACTCAGGCTGGCCCCTACCGCGTGACGCTGGACGCCGAGGGCTGGCCGAGGATCGAGGGTCGGTATGGGCAGATCGAGCACCACGACAGGGCGCTCCTGGCCGTCGACTCGCAGGCCGTGCGCAAGCTGGCTCCACTCGTCGCACTCGGGGCACGTCGCCACCAGATCGGAGATGAGGAGTACCGCCTCCTCTTCGAGCCCGCGCTTCTGGGGGACGTCGCACGGGTCATCAGGGCGCGGCGGCGGGCCGGGGGCAAGGGGCAGAGCGCAGACGTCATGGCCTGCGACAATCGGTGAGAGCGGAGGGCGCGGTCAACGACGACTGATGATCTTCCATCTCGCCCGCCGACGCCGGGCACCCTGATCGATGCAAACGGCCAGGAGTACGTGGGATGAGTGGATGACGGGTGACGTAGTCGAAACACTCCGCCGCTCCGTCGGTGAGCATGCGACGCTCGCCGCAAAGAAACGCCACCAGCTCAAGATCCTGAATCGCTTCCTCGTCGTCCTCGTCCTGCGACCGTCAAGCGTCGGAGGGCCTCCAGTGCCGCCGCGCCTATGCGGGATTGTTCACCATCGAGCGGTAGTGGAGGTGGACAGCCAGGGGCGGCCAGCGTAGGCTTTCCGCACCCAAGATGAGGAATGGACAAGATCCGATGACGAACTCGGAGAAGGTCTTCAACTTCCTACGCGGCAGGAAGCCGCAGCCTTCTGAGATCAATGCCCTTCGCCTGGCGGGCCTTAGGCACCCGTCGACCGCTTGTCAAGTAGGGGAGCGGATCGAATCCTAGACGACGCGACGGGCGGGCGACGTCAGCTCGCACGCGGCAATCTTGTTGAGCAGTGTCTTGTAGCTGACTTTGAGAATCCGCGACGCCGCGGCGCGATTCCACCGCACGCGCTCCAGCACCTCGGCCAGGGCCTTGCGCTCGGCCTCGCGGGCGCCCCGGCGGGCGATCTCCCGCAAGCTCTCGGTGACGAGGCGCGCCGGCCCCGGGGCCGCGGCCTGCCCGGTGCGCCCGTGGGCGACCTGGGCCTCGAACACCTGCTCGCCGTCCGTGAGCAACACCATGCGGCGCACTGCGTTCTCCAGCTCGCGGACATTCCCCGACCACGGGTGCTGGCTCAGCCGGACCAGCGTCTCCGGCGTCAGCTGCTTCTGCCGCCCGTACTGCGCGTTGAAGCGGGCGAGAAACCACTCCGCCAGCTTCGGGATCTCCTCGCGCCGCTCCCGGAGCGGCGGAATCCGCAGCTCCACCACGTTGAGGCGGTAGTAGAGGTCCTCGCGGAACTCCCCGCGGGTCAGCGCCCGTTCCAGGTCCCGGTTCGTGGCGGCGATCACCCGGGCCTCGACCGCGAGCTCTCTTTGGCCCCCCACGAGGGTGAACCGGAAGTCCTGCAGCACGTGCAGCAACTTGGCCTGCAAGGCCAGCGGCAGCTCCGCGATCTCGTCCAGATAGAGCGTGCCCCCGTGCGCGTACTCGAACTGCCCGGGCTTGCGCCGGTGCGCGCCAGTGAAGGCGCCCTTCTCGTGGCCGAATAGCTCGGACTCGAGCAGACCCGGCGGGATCGCCGCGCAGTTGACCTTCACGAACGGCCCGGCCCGGCGCCCCGACTGGGCATGGATGGCCCGGGCGACCAGATCCTTGCCCACGCCACTCTCCCCCCGGATCAACACCGTCGCGTCCGTGTCGGCGATGTTCTCGATGATCGTCAGGATGGCCCGCATCTTCGGGCTGCCGTCCAGAAGTGGCGCGCGATCAGTCGTCACGGGTCGAACCTCCGGACAGATCGTGTGACGCCCGGACCTCGAAGCGGTGAAGACTCGACGACGGCAGGAATCCGCGCTGCCGCGAGCGACGGGCTACACCGTGACCGGGGTGACGGCGAGGCTGACCGGCTATCCAGTTGGGGCGGTATGTGGGCTGGGGCGTGCCCGTGAGCGTGCCCGAGCCGGAGACCCTCCTGCTCCTGGCTGTGGGCCTCGGGGGCGTCGTCCTGACGCATCGCTATCGCTCGGCGCGGATCGCTTCGTAGAAGGATCATCGGACTCCGAGAGCCGAAATCGCTCCCTTTTGGCCCCTTCGGGACGGCTCCCCCGGCGCCGCGCGAGGTCGCGTCGCGGCTGGAGGAGGAGAGTGCTCGCTTCCTACCGACGTCGCGTCACGAGCCCTCCACCTCTCCGTTCATCCGGACCCACACGCCCTGTGCAAAGCGCGTGCCCGTGTAGGAGCGTCCTGCTTGCGGTCGCGGCTCCGATCCAACCCGAGCGAACGGCGGAGCCTTCGGCAAGCTGAACAAGTGGCGGTGCGAGCGAGTGAAACCGCCGTCTGCGGCGCGCAAGAACAACGACGGTCCGCGAGGAATGGGGACAGACGTGGCACCGAGAAAGTCGGGTGCAGCCGCAAAAGGTATGGCGCCGACACCATGGCGCGGCTGCCATAGAGT
>QHSR01000215.1 GCA_003221635.1 Candidatus Rokuibacteriota bacterium
CAGCCGGGCGAGGCCATCGAGCTCATCGGTGGCGAGCTCATGGTTGCCGAGCCCCAAGGCGCTGCCCACTACACCGCCATCCTGAAAATCGCGAAGGCGCTGGAGGCGGCGTTCGGGCCGGGATGGGTAGTACGCACGCAGGGGCCCATCGGGCTCGACGAGGACTCCGAGCCCGAGCCTGACATCGCGGTTGTCCCAGGGAGTCCTGACGATTATGGCCGCGCCCATCCCTCGCGTGCGGCCCTCACTGTCGAGGTGGCCGAGTCGAGCCTCGCCCTCGATCGGCAGCGCAAGGGCAGTCTCTACGCGCGGGCCGGCCTGCAGGACTACTGGGTGCTCAACCTGGTCGACCGCGTCCTCGAGGTGTACCGGGAGCCGGTCCCCGATTCTGCAGCGCCGTTCGGCTGGCGTTACGGTCGCAGCGAGGTGTTCGACCCCTCCGCGCGGGTTGCCCCTCTGGCCACGCCGGGATCGAGCA
Source organism: Candidatus Rokuibacteriota bacterium (assembly GCA_003221635.1). Lineage (GTDB taxonomy): Bacteria > Methylomirabilota > Methylomirabilia > Rokubacteriales > CSP1-6 > AR31. The sequence continues at coordinate 479 of QHSR01000215.1, forward strand.
TCCCCGTCTCGCACTTCCTGCCCTGATCGCCATGAAGCATGCGGAGCGGCCTGGCCTGCGTCGCTGGACCCGCCACGAGTACGAGCGGTTGATCGACCACGGCTTCCTCGACGAGGACGACCCGATCGAGCTGCTCGACGGGTTGTTACTCGTGAAGGAGCCGCAGCACAGCCGGCACAGGACGGCGGTGCTGCTCGTGGCGAAGGCGGTGGAGCGGGCGTTCGCAGAGGGATGGTTCGTCCAGACACAGAGTCCGATCATTCTCGGCGACCGGTCCGAGCCGGAGCCGGACGTCTGCCTCATCCGTGGCTCGCCGCGGGACTATGTCAATGCGCATCCGACGCGCCCGGCGCTCATCGTCGAGGTCGCGCAGTCGGGCCTGGCGCTCGCCCGCGGACGCAAGGCCGCGGCCTATGCTCGCGCGCGGATCGCAGACTACTGGATCGTCAACCTCGTCGATCGCGTGCTCGAGGTGCATCGCGAGCCGGCGAGACCCGGTCCGGCCCGGCGGCATTGGGGCTACGCGGCGATCGAGACCCTCGGCGCCGACGCCACCATCACGCCGCTCGCCGCGCCGTCCGCGGGTATCCGCGTCGCCGATCTCCTGCCGTAGGCGAGCTTCCTTCAGTCTCGAGCTGCATCGCCACCGCCCGGGCTAGAGCTTGATCGCCAGCAACCTCGCCGCGGTCTCACCGAGCATGGCCCTGCGCTCGGCGGGGGTGAAGCCCGGTGCTTTCAGGATGTGATCTACCGACTCGGCCTGCCACGGGATCGGATGGTCGGTGCCGACGACGAGCTGGCTGACGCCGACTTCCGCCGCCAGGTGTCGTAGCGCTTCCGAGGTGAAAACCAGCGTGTCGTAATACATCTGCCTCAGATACTCGGTCGGCTTCTTCTTCAGCTTGACGCCAGTATCCATGTCCGGCGCGACGCGGAGGCTGTTGTCGGAGCGCGGCGCGTAGGAAGGCAGGTAGCCACCGCCGTGGGCCGAGCATATTTTGAGTCCGGGGAAGCGATCGAGCGTCCCCTCGAAGATCAGGTGCGAGAGCGCGATGGTGGTGTCGAGCGGGTTGCCGATGGTGTTCGCCAGCCAGCCGTTGCCTTTGAATCTCCTGGCGAGGTCCGGCGTGCTCTGTGGATGGATGAAGATGAGAACCCCGAGCTCCTCGGCCTTGGCCCAGAACGGGTGAAACTTCGGGTCGGAAAACTCGTCGCCAGCGACGCTCGCGCCGACGGCGGCGCCGCGGAGCCCGAGCTTCTTCACGCCTTCCACGAGCTGCTGCACCGCCAGGTCCGGATACTGGAGCGCCACCGACGCAAAGGCGACGAACCGGTCCGGGTACGTCCCGCAGAAGGCGGCGAGCCGTTCGTTCTGGATCTTGATCACCTGGGCCACGACGTCGCGCTCGGCCCGGTACCATGCCGGGTTGATGCTGAGGGCCTCCATGTCGATGCCCTGCGCGTCCATCTCGCGGATGCGCCTCGGCCCCACCTCCCCGATCCCCGGTCCGCGATGGTCGTCCACCTTCAGCCCCAGCAGGGCGTACGCCTCCGGTATCACGCAGTGCGCGTGTACGTCGATCGTCTTCACGCGGCGGCCGCCCACCACCACTTCGCGGCGCCGGTTGGTCGCTACCGCTTCGGCGCGACGCGGGACCGGCCTTGCTCGGGCCTTCCCTCGCGCGGCCGCCGGCGCCTGCGCTCGCGCGCGGGTCCGCGTGGCACTGAGCAGCTCGCACCCGGTAAAGGCGATGCCGGCCATCGCGCCGACCGTATTCTTGGCGATCGCTTCACGAACAATCATCGTGTCTCCCCGGCTATTTCGTGGCGAAGCAGTAGAACAGGCCGTTGCCGCCGGTGCTCTTCAGATCGCTCTGACTGCAGCCACCATCCGGTCCGCGCGAGGGATGCGACGAGTTCCAGGACTTCGACGCGTCGTCGTCTCGCAAGCCCTGCCGGTCATGATGGCCGACCATCGCGGCTCCTTGGCCGCTCTTCGTCCAGTTGCCGCAGGTGCGGTCCTCGCCGGCAGCGAACGCGGTGCCGTCCGGCTGGGAGCCGGTCAGGATGTCGTGCATGTTCGGCGTGTCACCGCGGCCGTTGACCATGTCACCCTTCTCGGTCAGCGCCGTCTGCTTGGTGACGTTGTTCTTGCCGTGCAGCTCGGCCACGTCCTTCGCGATGACGACGCCCTTGGCGTTCTGCCACGGGCCGCGGCCGATGCGGTCGCGCGCGTTGACGGCGCCGGAGCCCTGCGTGCTCAGATAGGCGCGCCAGGTCGTGCCGCCCGCGCCTGCCCCCTGCGCGAGCAGCTGGCATTGCTTGTCCGCACCGGAGAGGCCGCCGAGGTCCCCGCCCTTTCCGGAGCCGGCGCTGGTGACGAAGAACGACATCGTGGTCTGTTGTGCTTGTCCCCCGGCGCTCCCGCCGAGCGACAGCAGCGCCACTGATGCCAGGATCGACAACCCCATTCTGTTGTTCATTTCGGGCCCTCCGTAAGAGAATCGCGGCCCTAGATTACCGCAGAGTGCGGGGGAGCGTCCTGCTCGCGTCCCGGGCCGGGCGCGGCTTCGACCAGAGCGCTATACCGCGAGGATTCCCCGGCGCAGCGCCACCGCCACCGCCTCCGTGCGGCTGCGCGCCCCGAGCTTGGCGAGAATGGACGCGACGTGAAACTTCACGGTGTGGCGCGAAATGGCGAGACGCGCAGCGATGATCCGATTGTTCGCCCCGTCGGCCATCAACTCCACGATCTCGCGCTCTCGCGAGGTGAGAGGCGCTCCCGAAGCCACGGCCGTGTCGCCCGTCCTCGACGGCACCAGCCCCTCCGGATGGACGACCAGGAGCCCGGCGTGCACGGCGCGGACCGCGCCGGCGAGCTCCTCCGCCGTCGCGCGGAGCGGGAGCGCCGCGCGGAGCCCGAGCGTGCGAGCCGCGGACGTCCAGAGCTTCGCGGGGTCGTCGGAGAGCGCGATGATGGCCGGGCTCCGCGGCCAGGTGCGAATGGCTCGCAGCATCCGGCGGGCGTCGACATCGGCGAGCACCATCGCGACGATCGCCTCCGGGTGCTCTGCCAGGAGGTCTTGTAGCTGCCGTGGCCTGCAGACTTCGATGCGCCAACCGGTGAGCTCGCGAAGCGCGGCCTCCGCCCGTGCCGCCTGCATCGAGTCTTGCGCGACGACGATCACGGTGCAGGCTCGCGTATCTCGGCTCATGTGGGGCTTGCCACGGTCGAGACGACGAAGCGGCGGACATCGTTGATGGGGATCGCGAGCGCCAGGCCTCCGGCGATCATCGTGTTGATACCCACGATCTGTCCGGCCGTGTCGGCGAGGGGTCCGCCCGAGTTGCCGGGCGCAAGACGAAGGTCTGCATGGATCCAGCGTCGGCCGCCCGGCAGCGATGGCGCGAAGGCGTGGACGACGCCGGCGGTGAGCGTCCTCCGCAGACCGAGAGGATGGCCGAGGGCGACGACGAGGGCGCCGACGCGCAGGGCGTCGGAGTCGGCCAGGGCGGCAGGAGCCAACCCCACGCGCGGCAGACGGAGGAGCGCGAGATCCGCGCGACGATCGGCCGCGACCAGGCGCGCCTCGACCTGTCGGTCGTCGGCGAGCCCGACGCGAACGCACGCGGCGCGGGCGACATGCGCGTTCGTCACGACGAGATCGGGCGCCCACAGGATGCCCGCGCCACCCCCGCCCGGGCTCTCGATCTCGACCGTTACCTGCTGGAGCCGGTCCGCGACCCGAGCGAGGTGCGGTGGCAGGGCCTCAAGCGCGGGAAGGACGCTCACCGACGGTTACCTGGAGCTCCCGGGGCTCTCCGCCGCGCAGGACGCTCATCGTCACGGCCTTGCCGACGCGATCGGGCTGGAGCACGGCGGGGAGATCTCCCGGCTCGGTGATCGCATGCCCGGCGATCGCGACGATGACGTCGCCGATGACCAGCCCCGCTGCGGCTGCCGGGCTGTCGGGCGTGACGTTCACGACGATGACCGCCGTCCGCTGGGCCAGGCTGAGCCGCTCGCGGAGATGGTCGGGAAGCACGACGGGTTGCGTGCCGACGCCGAGGTACGCCCGCGGAATCTTTCCGCCACGTACCACGTGCTCCGCCAAGCGGGTGACCACAGCGGCGCGCACCGCACATTGAAGATGCCTCGATACGCCGGACGTCGTGATGCCGACGACACGGCCGCGCACGTCGATGAGCGGCCCCCCGGAGAAGCCGGGATAGAGCGTGAGATCGACGGCCAGTATCTCGCCGGCCCCGGGCTGGCGGCCGCCGCGAATGTCCAGTGCGCTGACGATGCCGGCGCTGGCCCGGGGGCCGGCGCCGAGCGCCAGGACCAGATGGCCGATGCGGAGATCATGATCGTCGCCGACGTCGGCGGCGGGGATGCCATCGACGTCGGAGCGGAGCACGGCGATGTCGAGTCCGGGATCGCGCCCGGCAACCCGGGCCGATAGCGTCCGACCATCCGGAGCGGTAAGGGTCACGTCGCGGTCGGGCTCGACCGTGTGGCTCGCGGTGACGATGAGCCCTGCACGCCACTGCACTCCCGTCGACGGCACACGCGGGCGGCCGTGCACCGCGAACACCGATCCCGCGGCCCGCTCGACCGCGCCGGCCAGAGCGTTGGAGAGATCCGTCACTGTCGTCATTGTTCTCCTCTCTTCCTGAATGCGGCGCCTTCCTGGCGTCAGATCCAGGATAGAGAGGATCTCTCCGGATGAACATCCGCCACACGGGCAGGTAAGCCTGCCGGTTTTGCCAGGTGTAGGCTCTCCAAAGGAGAGCACGCCATGAAATGCATCCAATTCGGACTGGCTGCACTGGTTCTGCTGTGCCTCCCTCCACGCGTTGCCTTCGGCGCCGACGAGCCCGTCGAGTATTTCGGCATCGGGGCCCACTTCAACTTCTGAAAGGGCGGGAGATCGGGTCACTGACGGGTGCGCTGCTCGCCGCGCTGATCCTCGTTGTCTCCATCCCACGGGCGGTCGCCCAGGAGCAGCCGGCGGATGCGACGAAGCTCGAGGTGCTGCCGCCCCTCGTGATCATCGACTCCACTCCCGTTCCGGCCCTCGGGACCCCGGTCGAGAAGTACGCGGGCAACGTCCAGTCGATCCAGGCGAAGGAGATCGACAATCAGAACCTGCTCGACCTCTCGGGCATGCTCTATCGTAATTTCGGCTCAGTGAACGCCAGCGGTCACCAGGGCAACCCCTGGCAGAACGACCTCAGCTACCGGGGCTTCCTGGCCTCGCCGCTGGTCGGCAGCCCCATCGGTGTGTCGATGTACCTGGACGGCATGCGCTTCAACGACGGGTTCGGGGAGACGATCAACTGGGACCTCATCCCCCAGTCGGCCATCGCGGGCATCGACATCATCCCCGGCTCCAATCCGATCTTCGGGTTGAACACCCTCGGCGGGGCGCTCGCCGTGCATACCAAGCGCGGCGTCGACTTTCCGGGCGTGAAGCTGGAGGCGTCAGGGGGCTCCTTCGGGCGCTGGGCCGTCAACGGGGAGTACGGCGGCTTCCGCGGCCCGTTCGACTGGTATCTCACCTTCAACGCCCTCAACGAGGACGGGTGGCGCGAGCACTCGCGGAGCGACCTGCGCCAGCTTTTCGGCAAGGTCGGATACAAGACGGACCGCACCGACGTCGAGGTCAGCTACAACTACGCCAACAACGATCTGACCGGCAACGGCCTGGCCCCGGAAACCCTGCTGGCGCGGGACCGACGGGCCGCCTACACGTTCCCCGACGAGACCCAGAACCTCATGCACCTCGTCAACGTGCGCGGCAGCCAGTGGCTGACGGACGATCTGCTGGTCTCGGTAAACACGTTCTCCCGCTACTACCAGCGCACGACTAAGAACGGCGACGTGGACATCTCCTGCGTCGACGACGCCAGCGGCGCGCTGGCCTTCAACCCCAACGGGCGGGTCGTGCACCTCGGGCGGTGCCAGGGGTCGGCGGCGGCATTCGTCGACCGGGATGGCAATCCGCTCGCCGGAGACCTCGCGCGAGAGGCCGAGGGAGAGTTTCGCAAGACGAAGACCGTCACCCAGGACTGGGGCGCCATTCTGCAGCTCTCGTACAAAGGAAAGATCCTGGGTCGCGGGAACCAGGTCACGATCGGGGTGGCCTACGACGGACACCGATCGCGCTTCACCCAGAGCGGGGCTGACGCCGACTTTGTCCCGGATGGCAACAGCGTAGGCACGCAGCAGAGCGGCCCCTTCGAGACGGCGGTGAACGTCCGCACCGACCAGCAGGACGTCGGCGTCTATGTCACCGACACCCTCGACATCACCGACTGGCTGGCCCTCACGGTGGGCGGGCGCTACCAGAACGTGAACATCCGGATCCGCGACCGGAGCGGGGAGAACCCGAGCCTCGACGGCAACCACAGCTTCCAGCACGTGAGCCCGGCGGTGGGGCTGACGGTGCGGCCGCTCCCGAACCAGACGTTCTTCGGCGCCTACAGCGAGGGGTTTCGCGCCCCCACCGCGGCGGAGCTCTCGTGCGCCGACCCGAACGCCCCGTGCAACCTGCCCAATGCGTTTATCGCCGATCCGCCCCTCAACCCGGTCGTCGCCCGAACCTACGAGCTCGGGGCGCGCGGGAAGCTGCCGCTGGGTGACGCGCTCCAGTGGAGCCTGGCGTTTTTCCGCACCGACGTCCACGACGACATCCTCTTCACGCAGACCGAGACCACCGGCGCCGGCTTCTTCCAGAACGTGGCGAAGACGCGCCGCCAGGGCGTGGAGGCGGGCCTGCAGGGATCGGCGTGGAAGCGGCTCAAGTACCACCTGAGCTACGCCTTCGTCGACGCGACATATCAGTCCAGCGTGACCCTGGCCAGCGTGACCGATCCGAACGGCGTGCAGGTGAAGCCCGGCGACAGCATCCCCGGCGTCCCCCAGCAGAACCTCAAGTTCGGCGCAGAGGTCGCTATCCTGGACAACCTCTGGCTCGGCGCGGACGTGGTCTCCGTGTCGGGCAACTATCTGCGTGGCGACGACGCCAACCAGCAGGCCAAGGTGAGTGGGTATACGTTGCTGAACCTCAGCGTTCGCTACCGCCCCGTCAAGTATCTCGAGATCTGGGGGCGCGTCGACAATGTGACCAACGCCAACTATGCGACCGCGGGCGCGCTCAACTGGAACGCCTTCGACGACCCTATCAGCGTCCAGCGCTTCGTCGCACCCGGGGCTTCTATCGGGGGGTGGGCAGGCGTGAAGGTGCGGTTCTAGGACCAGCCTAGCGCTCGCGTCACGCGACGATACCCGTAGCGTTGGCGACTGCTCATTCGCCCGGTAGGAGTCCCGGCCGTGTGAGAGACTGCTGCCGGATGTCCTGGCGCTGTCTGGCAACGGTGATGATCGCATCGAGCCTGCTGCTGGTCGCGGCCACGGCCTCTCCCACTGGCGGTGACCGTGCCACCGCCGGCGACCCGGTCGACCTCTTCACCGGCCTCAACGTCCGTGAACACGACGACATCGTGCTGGACGGCGCTCCACCGATCCGGTTCACCCGCGCGTACGGGAGTCGGTGGCACCGTTCGAGGGCGTTCGGCATCGGAACGAGTCACTCCTACGATCTGTTCCTGGCTCTGGACAGCAGTGCCGAGCACAAGTATCTCGACCTGATTCTTGCGAACGGCGCGCGGGCACGCTACGTCCGCATCTCGCCGGGCGCCGGCCGCACCGATGCCGTGCTCGTCCACACCGCCAGCCCCTCGGAGTTCTACATGTCCCGCCTGAGCTGGAACGGCGGGGGCTGGGACCTCGATCTCAAGGATGGAAGTCGATACTCGTTTCCACCCTGCCAGGGCGCCGTTCGTCCAGAACAGTGCGGACTCAGCGGCTATCGCGACGGACAGGGCAGGACCCTCACGCTCAAGCGTGATTCGTTCGGGAACCTCTTACGCATCAGCGCCGGGTGGTTTCGCAAGATCGAGCTTCGCTACGACTCTGCGCACCGCATCGTTCGCGCTGAAACGGGCCTCGGGCTATCGACGATGACCGTGCGTTACGCCTACGACGCGGGCGGTCGACTGGCGAGCGTGATGTCGAGGCATCTGAGCGTTGGGACCGTGCTCTTCGAGATCGTCTGGGCCTATCAGACGAGACAGTTGCCGTCGCTCGAGCGTATGTGGATAGAGCAAGCCTCGGAGTACACGTACGACGAGCACCACCGCATGCGCTCCGTCAAGGAGCCGGGCATCGAGCTCAACCACGACTACGACGCGGCCGGGCGCGTGGTCAGGCAGGAAGTCGCGGGCTGGGGCGCGTGGACTTTCAGCTATACGCTGGGCGAGCACGGCACCGTGGTCCAGACCGATGTCGTCGATCCGGGGGGCCTCCATCGACGCGTTGCCTTCAACGTCGACGGGTATCCCCGGAGCGATACGAGGTCGCCTGGGCTGCCCGGCGAACGTGTCACTCGGTACGAGCGGGCGCCCGGAGGCAATCTCGTGACCCGGATCACTGTCGAATGCCTGTCGTCCGCCGGCGCCCCGCTGAGCGCGACTGCGACCGTCGAGCGGGAGCCGGCGGAGAACGTGGAGCAGCGATTGCTGGCTCAGTGCGCGCGAGAACTGGAGGCGATCTCACCCAGGTAGCCACTGGCCACGAGCACCCGTATCGAGCCCCATCGCGGCCGCCCGGTCCAGTGCGGACGGCTTTGAGTTTGAGCTTCGCGGCACGTATCCTCGACGCATGGGCAACACCTGGGGACGCCTCTTCCGCGTGACGACCTGGGGCGAGTCGCACGGTGGCGCCACCGGTGCCGTCGTCGACGGCTGTCCCCCGCGGCTGCCCCTGTCCGAAGCCGACATCCAGCCGGATCTCGACCGCCGCGCACCGGGGCAGAGCGCTCTGGTTTCCCAGCGGAAGGAATCTGATACGGTACGGATTTTGTCGGGTGTGTTCGAGGGGCAGACGCTCGGCACGCCGATCAGCCTCGTCATTCAAAACGAGGACATGCGGCCAGGCGACTACCGCGAGGTCCGCGAGAAGTACCGGCCGAGTCACGCCGACTACACGTACGACGCGAAGTACGGGGTCCGCGACTGGCGCGGCGGCGGCCGGACGAGCGCGCGCGAGACCGCCGGTCGCGTGGCTGCCGCCGCCATCGCGCGCAAGCTCCTCGCCGTGCGCTTCAACGTGACGGTCGTGGCCTGGGTCTCCAAGGTCAGCCGGCTCATCGCGGAGTGCGACCACGAGAAGGTGACCCGCGAGCAGGTCGACGCGACGCCGATCCGCTGCCCTGACCTCGCCGTCGCCGCGCGCATGATCGCGGCCGTGGAGGCCGCGCGCAAGGACGGCAACTCGCTCGGCGGCGTCGTCACCTGCGCCGTGCGTGGCTGCCCGGTGGGCTGGGGCGAGCCGGTGTTCGACCGGCTCGAGGCCGAGCTTGCCAAGGCCGTGATGAGCCTGCCCGCGAGCAAGGGCTTCGAGATCGGCTCGGGTTTCGCCGGGACCGACCTCACCGGCGCCGAGCACAACGACGAGTTCTACATGGAGGGCGAGCGCATCCGGACGCGGACCAACCGCTCGGGGGGAGTGCAGGGCGGCATCACCAACGGGGAGACGATCTACTTCCGCGTGGCGTTCAAGCCGACGGCCACGATCATGCGCGAGCAGCACACGGTCAACATCTATCGCGAGGAGACGACCATCGAGGGACGCGGCCGCCACGACCCGTGCGTGCTCCCGCGCGCCGTGCCGATGGTGGAGGCGATGGCGGCGCTCGTGCTCGCGGACCACGCCCTGCTCCACCAGGCGGTGACGTAGCCCGCATTCAGCGCGGGGTCTCGCCGCGCGCTACTGCCACGCCCGGTTGTCGACGGTGTTCTCGTAGGTCGCGCCGGGCACGGTCATGTTCCACTTCACCGTCCAGGCGTAGGTGTCCTCGAAGCGCTCGCGCGTGTAGGGCTGCGGCGCGGCGTGCAGCAGGCGCCAGGTCTGCAGCTCGTCCGGCTCGAGGAGACCGCCCGTCTCCCGCGTCAGGTAGTGGACGAACGGCGTCGGGTCCTGTTCGAGCAGCTCGACCGCCCTCGCCTGCGCGCGGAACATCCTGGCGAGCGTCGGACCGTCGAGGTCATCGCCCGCGGCCTCGCTGCGCGTCGAGTGCGACTCGATCAGGATGCGCTGTCCCCACTTCCGCGCGACGCTGATCCACGGCTCCACCAGGCTCGCCGCCGCGACCTTACCGTCGCGCACCGCCTCGAGGCGCTTGAGCATCGACCCCACGTTGATCCTCGTGACGTGCTCGGGCGTGAGGAAGCCTTCCATCATCTTCAGCGTGGTGAACTCCGAGCCGTTGTTCGGCGTCACCGCGATCGGCTTGTCCTTCAGCATCTCGGGCTCGTAAATCTTGGAGTCGCGGGACACGACGATGGCGAACTTCGACATGGAGGCGCCCAGCGCCACGATCTTGCGCCCGCGCAGCCCCTGCGCGTTGGCCTCGACGGCGCGCTTCATGATGCCCCATTCGCACATGCGGTAACAATCGATGCCCCCCTCGTTGTAGACGGAATCGAGCGGGCGCTCGAAGACGGAATCGAACTTGACGGTATGCGAGGTCGTGACCTGGGCCATCCCCGGCGTGGTCACGAACTCGAGGTCGAGCCCCTCGTCCCGGAAGAACCCCTTGTCGCGGGCGACCAGCACGGGCAGGTCGTGGACCGCGTTCATGATCGCCACCTGGGGTTTGGTCCTGGTCGCGGGAGTCACGGGCGCCTCCTATGGCTGCTGATTATCCGTCTTCCGGATTTCAGGGGCAATCGGGCCGCCCTCTCAGAGGGTTCGAAGGTCGACAATCGAGATGTCGAGGCTCCGCGTCGACAGCCTGCGCAGGAGGCGTTGATCAGCGGTGACGAAGGCCGCGTGCTCGCGCTCGGCGAGAGCGAGGTACACGCAGTCGTAGACCGGGTGGCCCAGCCGCCGCGCCACATCCATGGCGCGCGGTAACAATGGCCCGGTCGGGCGGAGGTCGATCCCGCTGCGTCTCACGAGATCGAACGCCGCATCGGCCTCACGGGGAGAGAGCTCTTTGGCGGAGGTCTTCCTCCAGAGCGCATTCGCGACTTCGACGAGCAGCAGATCGGGAGCGAGGACGTCGTCCTGACCGTCACGGACGCGGTCCGCCTCGTCGCTCAGCACCTCGGGGATAACCCACTTGACCGCGATGCTGGCATCGACGACCAAGCTCACCGATCACGATCCTTCCGGATCAGGCGCGTGCTGTCGCTGTGGCGGCGGCCGGCCAACTTGCGACGGAACGCGGCCGCCCGCTCGCCAAAGCCGGTGCGGTCGGCGCGCGCCGCTTCGGTCAGGATCGTCCGGAGCTCGCGCTCGAGCGAGACGCCCTTCCGGGCCGCGCGCGACTTCAAGCGGCGCATCGCATCCTCATCGATGTTGCGGATCACGACCTGGGCCAAGCGGCGATCCCTCCCCGGTGATATCGCGATGATATCATGCAGCGAGGGGCGTTGCCCACCGGCAGCTTGTCGCCCTGGTGCCGCCGGGCAATGTCCAATCTCAAAAGCCCCAGAAGATGTGACTGAAGACGAACAGCCATGCCAGCACGGCGGCGCGGATAAAGAGCGGCAGATGCGTGCCCACCAGAGCAATCAGGAACAAGAACGTGGAGATGAGTCCCGCGAAGAAATAGACGGGATGGTGGCGCTCCGCCAAGCCACGAAGAAAGCGTGAGATCGTGACGTGATCGTCAACGAGGGCGTAGGCTTCGTAGACCAGGGCGGACGGCGTGACCAGCGTGACTACCCAGACGATAGTCTTCGCTAGCGCCTGA
>QHSR01000216.1 GCA_003221635.1 Candidatus Rokuibacteriota bacterium
GCCGGAACGGAGCCGGCCCGGCGCAGGCGCTTCGCGACCTCCTTGCCGGTTGCGTCGCGTCGCTTGATCGTCAGCTCTTGCATCGCCATGGATGGCTCCTTGAGTATCGAATTACGCGAACAGCGTCGAGACGGATTCCTCGTCGTGGATGCGCCGGATGGCCTCGCCCAAGAGGGGGGCGACCGTGAGCACCGTGATCCGCGAAGCGCTGCGCTTGTCGTCGGTCACCGGGATCGAGTTCGTGACGACGACCTCCTCGATCGGGGAATGCCTGATGCGCTCGAGCGCCGGCCCGGACAGCACCGCGTGGACGCCGCAGGCCAGGATTCGCCGGGCGCCCTCACGCTCCACGGCGGTCACCGCCTGCAGCAGCGTGCCGGCGGTGTCGATGATGTCGTCGATCACGATGGCGTCGCGCCCCTTGACGTCGCCGATGAGGTGCATGGCGACTGCCGAGTTCGGCCCCTCGCGCCGCTTGTCGATGATGGCCAGGCCGGCGTCGAACCGCTTGGCCATCGCGCGCGCCCGCTCCACGCCCCCGGCGTCGGGGGCGACGATGACCGGATCCTGCAGGTCCTTCTTGCGCAGGTGGTCGATCATCACGACCGGGCCGGCGAAGAGATGGTCCACCGGGACGCTGAAGAACCCCTGGATCTGCCCGGCGTGCAGGTCGAGCGCCAGCAACCGGTCGATACCCGCCGCCTCCAGCAGGTCGGCCACGAGCTTGGCCGAAATCGGAACGCGCGGCTGCACCTTGCGGTCCTGACGCGCGTAGCCGTAGTACGGCAACACCGCCGTGATCCGGCGGGCCGACGCGCGCTTCATTGCGTCGACCATGATGAGGAGCTCCATGAGCGTGTCGTTCGCCGGGGGGCACGTCGGCTGGATGAGGAACACGTCGGCGCCGCGCACGTTCTCGTTGACCTGCACGTACACCTCGCCGTCTGAGAAGCGCGTCACCTCCGCGTCGCACACCGGGACGTGGAGGTATTGCGCGATTTCCTCGGCGAGGGGGCGGTTCGCGTTACCCGTGAACAGCTTCAGCTCGTACGCCATCGGCGCCTCGCTCTAAAAAGTGTGGTTGGGGCGGGAGGATTCGAACCTCCGAATACGGGATCCAAAGTCCCGCGCCTTAGCCGCTTGGCCACGCCCCAGCCTGTTTCTTTTGGAGAAGGGGGCTCCGCCCCCCTCTCGACTCCCCCGCGAACCCGCGGGGCGTCGGCTCCGCCCCCCTCTCGACTCCCCCGCGAACCCGCGGGGCGTCGGCTCCGCCCCCCTCTCGACTCCCCCGCGGCTCACTCTACCGTACCCGTATCGCGGGGCCGCGCAAGGTCCGGACTGCCCAGCACGCCCATCGGGCTCGTGCGACCCTGGCTCGGATCTGCCGGGCATGGTCGAACGACCGCGCCACGCCGAACACCGTGAGCCCACTGCCCGACATCGCCGTCCCCAGCGCCCCGGCCGCCTGGAGGGCGGCCTCCATCTGCTCCACTTCTCGGTACCGTGACGTCGCGACACGCTCGAGCGTATTGCCGAGCGCCGCCGCAACCCGGCTCGGCTGCCGGCTCCGGAGCGCGGCCGCCATACCCCGCGTCCGGCCACCGTCAGAATACATCGCGGGTTGCACCCCTCCGTAGATCTCCGCGGTGCTCGCGGCGACGCGCGGATTCACGAGCACGAGCGCCAGCGCGCAACTCGGCAGCGACTCGAGCCGCTCCCCCCGTCCGGTCCCCAGCGCGGCGCCGCCGTGGAGGAAGAACGGCACGTCCATCCCGAGCGTCACCGCCACCTCGGCAAGTCGTGCGCCCGACCACCGGAGTCCCCACAACCGGTTCAGCCCCACGAGTACAGCCGCGGCGTCCGTCGACCCGCCACCGAGGCCGGCGGCCACGGGAATTCGTTTCTCCAGCGTGATCCGCGTCCCGCGGCTCGACCCCGCCATCTCCCGCAACGTCGCCGCTGCCTTGAGCGCCAGGTTGGTCCCGTCCGTCGGGACATCGAGAGCGGTGGTGCGAAGCTCGAGGACATCCGCGTCCTCGAGCACCAGGCGATCTGAAAGATCCACGGCCTGCATGACCGTGGCGATTTCGTGGTAACCGTCGTTGCGCCGCCCGAGCACCTCCAACGCCAGGTTGACCTTGGCCGCAGCGCTGAGCACGAGGCGACGGGCCTTCCCCGACCGCTTCGACAAGACACCGAACCATAGCACGGGCCTGAGGGCCGTTCAACGGATGCTCTGTGTTTTCGCCCCTTTCGGGACCGTCACGATGAAGCGTTCCTCGTCGATTCCGCCACCCTCGACGAGGTCCCGATAGGCGACGGAACCGGTGACGTACGATTGCGCCGCCTCGAGGTCGAATCCTCGAAGGACGCCTGTCCCGTCCCGCCGGTACTTGATGAGAGCGTTGAACGGGCTCCCGAGTATCTCCAGCTGTCCGACAGTGCCCGTCTCGAGGTCGAGCCAGACGCGCCGGCGGCCGCTGGCGCTCACGAGACTCAGGGACGGCCCCGCATCGTCGGACGACAAGAGCTCCGCGGACCTCAAGTCGTGTGGCGGCGCGACGCGTCCGGCGAGCGCCGCGACGAGATCCTCGGGGCTGAGAGGCAGGCCGAGCACCCGTGAGGCCGTCTCGGCATTGGCCGGCCCGACATAAGCCTCGTTCTTCACAGCGTCGTACGCGGTCAGTCGGCCCTCGTGAATAGTGACGACCAGGAGCGGCGGTCCGAATGGCGAGAGCGCCTCGAAGCGGATCGAGCTCGGCGCTTTGACGAGAAGAGCGCCGCGGAGACGCTGGCGCTCGCGGCCCTTCTTGATATCGATGTCGGCCAGGGCCCGCAGGTCGGTGAATTCGCTCGCGCGATCGGCGAGCAGCGTAAGTGCCCGGGCCGCCTCGCCGACGGGCTCCCGGGGGGGCGCCGTCGCGCACGCGGCGACCAGCGCAAGCAGCAAGAGGGGGAGGCGACTACTGAGAGGCCTTCGGGCCACCCTTGACCCGGCGTTGGCGGTCCTTGAGGTCGTCGACCTTCTTCTTGACCCCGTTGGCGTCCGGGTCGAGCTGGAGAGCCTTCTCCCACGCGGCGAGGGCGTCGTCGTCGAGACCGTTCTTGATGAACGCATCCCCCAGGTGCTCGTAGATCACGGGATCCGGCTCCTTGGTCTTGGCGACGGCGCGCTTGAGCTCGTTCAGGGCCTCGGGATATCGCCCCTGCTGGTAGTACGCCCAGCCGAGACTGTCGATGAAGTAGCCGTTCTCGGGCTCCAGGTCGAGGGCCTTGGTGATCAGCTGGATCGCCTCGTCGAGATTCTGGCCGCGCTCGACGTACATGTAGCCGACGTAGTTGTACGCCTCGGCGTGCTTCGGATCGAGCGAGATCACGCGCTGGAAGGAGCCGACCGCGTCGTTGAACCGCGCCTGCTTCTCGTAGACGACGCCGAGCTGGAAGTGGAGGTCCTTCTGTTTGTCGTCGAGACCGAGGCCCTCTTGGAGCGTCTCGGCGGCCCGGTCGTACTGCTTGGCGCGGTAGTACGCCGTCCCGAGGTAGAGGAATAGCTCCGGCCGCTTGGGCTCGAGGTTGACGGCTTCGCGCAGAGTCGAGATCGCCTCGTCGAAACGCTTGGTCCGGCCGTAGAGAAATCCGAGCTGGACGCGCGCGTCGATGGACCGAGGATCGGCGCGCAGGATCCGCTCGAGCTCGGACTTGGCCTCCGCATCGCGCCCGGCGTCCATATAGGCCGTCGCGAGGAAGTAGCGGGCGCGGAGGTTGGACGGCTCCAGCGCCCCGACGCGCCGGAACGCATCGATGGCGCGATCCCACATCTTCTGCTCGTAGTACACGGCGCCGAGCGCGCTCCAGGCACCATCGTGGTCTGGATCGAGATCGACGGCGGCGGAGAGGCGGGTGATCGCCTCGTCCCACGACTCGGTCTCGATCGCGAGACGTCCGAGGAGGAACTGTGCCTGGGCCAGACGCGGCTGTCGCTCGGCGAGGCGGAGCAGCACGCTGCGCGCGCGGTCATACGCCTTCTGCTCCACCTGGAGGCGCGCCAGCATCAGGTAAGGCTCTTCGGAGTTCGGGCTGAGCGTGATCGCGCGCTCGAGCTCGGCCTCGGCTTCCCCGTACTTCCGCTGCGCGCGCAGGAGCTCGGCGAGCGTCATGCGTGTCGCCGTCTGGTCCGGAGCCAGCTCCACGGCGCGCCGCGCCGCGCCCACCGCCTCGTCCACGTTGTCCGCTCGCACGAGCACCTGGGCAAACTGCGTCCAGAGCGCGGCCGAGTTCGGGTCACGCTTGATGGCGCTGCGCATGAGCGGGACCGCCTCCTTGAAGCGGCCCGCCTGGATGTGCATCTGGGCGACGGAGTAGGTGTAGTACGCATCGGCGCGGGGGTCGGCGGCGGCCGCGCGTCGCGGGACCTGCTCGTCCCCGGCCAGCGTCGGCCCTCCGGCAGCGGCACAGCCGGTCAGCCCGGTCACGACCATGATCACGGGCAGCCCGCGCCAGGCCTTCGTCAAGAGGCGTCGCGCCGCAGCCGCGACCGCGGGGTCGGGAATGACGCCAGCCGCTTCGTCGATTTCGCGCTGGGCCCGGGCGTCGAGCGGCGCCGGGGTCTCAACGCGCGCGCCGGCCGCCGGCTCGGTCTCGATGCTTCCGGAGACGAATCGGAGCGAGCGGACGACATTGAACCGCTCACTGAGGCGCCGGGTCAGCTCCTCACCACGCAGCGTGAGCTCGTGAAGCCACGGCGAGTTGTCCACGGCCACGGTCAGGCAGCCGTCGGTAAAGGCCCGGGGCTGGGCTCGGCGCGCCGCGTCGGCACCGACGACCTCCCGCCAGGCCCGACGAATTCGATGCTCCAGGAGACGGTCGCGAAGGTCGGGCACCGCGGTCAGCAACAGATCGGCGACGGCGCGCGGCGACCGAATATCCATGCTCTCGTATCATACATCTATCATGCATCCCGGACGCAGGGCCCCGCGGGCGCGGTTGGGAACCCTGATATAGTGGCGTGAATCATGGCAAAACCCAGGCGCGGCGACGTCCTCGATCTGACGATCGACGATCTCGCCTTTGGCGGCGAGGGCGTCGGGCGGGTTCAGGGCTACGTCATCTTCGTGCGCGGAGCGATCCCCGGCGACCACGTGCGCGTGCGGATCGTCGAGGCGCGCTCGCGATTCGGGCGGGCGGTGATCGAAGCACTCGAGACGCCCTCGCCCGACCGGGTGGCGGCGCCGTGCCCTTACTTCGGCCGCTGCGGCGGCTGTCGACTCCAGCACGTCTCGTATCCCGCGCAGCTCGCCTTCAAGGAAAAGCAGGTGCGCGACTGTCTCGAGCGCATCGGCGGGCTCGGCACGTTCGAGCTCAGGCCCATCCTGGCGGCGCCGGACGCCTACGGGTACCGGAACAAGATGGAGTTCACGGTCGTGCGGAGTGGCGACGGTGACCGGCCCGCGATCGGCCTTCACCAGGCGGACCGCTACGACGTGGTCCTGGACATCGAGCGCTGTCTCCTGCAGTCGGAGACAATGAACGGGCTGCTGGACGAGTTGCGGGCGCAGGCGCGCGCGCGGAAGCTCTCCGTCTACGACCAGGGTTCGGGCGAGGGCCTGCTGCGCTTCGCCACGCTGCGGGAGGGCCGCCGCACCGGCGAGGCGATGGTCAACATCGTCGCCACCGCGCCCGACGTGGTGGCGCTGGGCCCGGTCGCGGAACGACTGCGTGCGCGGGTCCCGTCAGTGGCCAGCGTGGTCCTGAACGTGAACGCGAAAAAGGCGTCGGTCGCGGTCGGCTCGGAGGAACACCTGCTGCTCGGGCGTGATCACATCCGGGAATCGCTGGGTGGGCTCACGTTCCAGGTATCGGCGAGCTCCTTCTTCCAGACCAACACCGTGCAGGCCGAGCGGCTCTTCGGCGTCGTCGAGGCGGCGTGCGGGCTCGATGGCGGTGAGACGGTCATGGATCTCTACTCGGGGACCGGCGCGATCAGCCTCCTGCTCGCCCGCCGCAGCCGCTGGGTGTACGGCATCGAGGTGTCGACGGCCGCCGTGACGGACGCCGTCCGAAACGCGCACGAGAACGGGATCGAGAACTGCACGTTCCTCGCGGGCGAGGTGCGCCACGTCCTCCCCACGCTGATGCGCGACGGAGTCCGGGCGGAGGTCGTCGTGGCCGACCCGCCCCGGGCTGGATTCCATCCGAAGGCACTTCATGCGCTCGTGGCTCTCGGACCGGAGCGGCTCGTGTACGTATCGTGCAACCCCTCCACGCTCGCGCGCGATGTCGGAGACCTGGTCCGCCAGGGCTACCGGCTCGAGTGGGTCGAGCCCGTCGACATGTTTCCGCAAACGCCGCACATCGAGGCGGTCGCCCGTTTGCGACGGGCATCGTGAAGGTCTATCTGGCCCGCCGGCTGGCGCAGTCGCTCCTGGTCCTGCTGGGAGTGTCCTTCATCGTCTTCTTCATCCTCTATCTGACCGGTGATCCGGCACTCGTGCTGCTGCCGCCCGACGCGTCCGCGGAGGACGTGCAGAAATTCCGCGAGGCGATGGGATTCAACGATCCGTTCATCGTCCAGTACAACCGGTTTCTCCTCGGCGCGCTGCGCGGAAACTTCGGGCAGTCGGTGCGCCACGGCGAGCCGGCGTTCCATCTCGTCATCGAACGCATGCCGGCGACCTTCGAGCTCGCCGGCGCCGCGATGCTGGTCGCGCTCTGCCTGGCGATCCCCGCGGGGATCGTCTCGGCCGTCCGGCGCAACACCGTGATCGACTACGTCTCGACGGTCGTCGCGCTGCTCGGACAGTCGATGCCCACCTTCTGGCTGGGAATCATGCTGATCCTGGTCTTCTCCGTGCAGTTCAATCTGCTGCCCTCCTCCGGACGCGGCTCGCTCGAGCACCTCGTCCTGCCGGCGATCACCCTCGGGCTCTTCACGACCGCGCGCATCACGCGATTGACGCGCTCGGGCATGCTCGAGGTGCTGAGCCAGGACTACATCCGGACGGCGCGGGCCAAGGGCGTGAGCGATCCGCCCGTCGTCTGGAAGCACGCCCTCAAGAACGCCGCGATCCCGATCGTGACCATCGTCGGGATCGAGCTGGGCACCTTGCTCGGGGGCTCGGTCATCACCGAAACGATCTTCGCCTGGCCGGGCGTCGGCCGTCTGTCGGTTCAGGCCATCTACAACCGAGACTACCCGGTGGTGCAGGCCGCCGTCTTCCTCCTCTCGTCCACCTTCGTGTTCGTCAACCTGGTCGTCGACGTCCTGTACACCTACCTCGACCCCCGGATCCTGCTGCGGTGAGGGGCGGGGAGACTCTGCGGCTACGGGACCCGAACGGTTGCCCGCGGGAGCGGAGCCGGGTCGCGCCGGTTTCAGGCCACCCGCGGTGCAAGCCGATCTCACGGACCCCGCTCCAACAGAGCCGGGTCGCACCTCTCTCAGGCCACCCTCGGTGCAAGCCGACCTCACGGACCCCGCGGGAGCGGAGCCGGGTGGCACCTTTCTCAGGCCACCCTCGGTGCAAGCCGACCTCACGGACCCCGTTACAATGAGCGCGTTGAGCCGCACCATGGACCTCTCGGTCGGACGCGTCGCGGCGCGGCGCGAGTGGGCTCGATTCGCGCGTCGCCTCGCTCGCCGACGGACGGCGCTCTTCGGCCTGGTGGTCGTGATGGTCGTGGTCATCGCCGCAATGGGAGCGCCGTGGATCGCCGCGTACGACCCGACGGAGCAGGACATCACGAACCGGCTGAGGCCCCCCGGGTCGCAGGACGCCGCCAGCCGCGCCCACCACCTCGGCACCGATCACCTCGGCCGGGACATCCTGGCCCGAATGATTTTCGGCGCGCGGCCCGCGCTGATGGTCGGGTTCGCGGCCGTCGCGATCTCGGGCGTGCTCGGCATGGCGGTCGGATTGGTCTCGGGCTACTTCGGCGGACGCATCGACGACGTGTTCATGCGGCTCGCCGACGTCCAGCTGGCGTTCCCGTTCATCCTGCTCGCGATCGCCGTCATCGGAGTGCTGGGACCGAGCCTGCCGGTGATCATCGTGGTGATCGGAGTCTCGAGCTGGGTCGTCTATGCCCGCGTCGTGCGCGGCGCGGTGCTGTCGCTACGCGAGCGCGAGTTCGTGCAGGCGGCGCACGCCCTCGGAAGCCGCGATAGTCGTGTCCTGCTGCACCACATCCTCCCAAATGCCTTCACGCCGTGGCTCGTGGTCGCGACGCTCGATATGGCGCGCGTGATCGTGATCGAGTCGGCGCTCTCGTTCCTGGGGCTCGGCGTCCAGCCGCCGACGCCGACCTGGGGTGGGATGCTCGCGGACGGCCGAGTTTACATCTCGACCGCGTGGTGGCTCGCGACGTTCCCCGGCCTCGCGATCCTGGTCACGGTGCTGGGCATCAACCTGTTCGGCGACGGCCTGCGCGATACGCTCGACCCGCGCCTCAAGGTCTAGTCGAGGTCCGGGCGCGGCCGGCGGAGGGGGGCGGGGGAGCCTGTCCCAACCCGATGGCACTCCGCCGCGGCGCGGCGACACTATCCACTTCACGCGCGATCGACGCTGACTACACGGGCTGGGACAGGCTCCCCCGCCCCCCGGGCGGCCGCGCTCGGACGCGCGAGTCTTAGGAGCGGCCGAGTCGACGACGCGCGAACAGATGGCGCGCGAGCAAGAGGAGGGCGGCGCCTGGCACCGTTAGCCAGAGTACGCCCGACGGCACGCCGGCCAGCGCGTTCACGAAGAGGAAAACGCCGCCGCCGACCAGCCCGGCCCAGAGTAGCAGTGTGGTTGCACGGGCGGCCACTCCGCGCCAGCCGAGCCGAGCGACGCCGAGCGCCACGAGCGCTCCAGCTCCGTCGATCGCGACGTCGGCGCGGCTCGCCGTCCGTGCCGGGACCAGGGATTGGTGGGCCTCATCCAGGCCCGCCCAGCCCAGGCTGATCGCGAAAGCGATCCACGCGGCGGCCCGTGGGCTCAGACCGCGGCCCCGCGCGAGGGCGCGGAACCAGAGCGCCGCCAGGACCGCGTACTCCGAAAGATGCGCGCCCTTGCGCGCGAGGAAATGCAGGACTTCCAGCTGGGCGGACGTCGCCCACGGCGCCAGTGCTCTCAGGATCGGCAGCAACCAGTGTTCGGTGTGCGCGGCGCTTCCCATGTCGGACGAGAGCAACGTGATCAGCGCCATCCAGAGGACGGGCGGAAGCCAATACGTGGGGCGCACGCCGCTATGATACAAACAACGACCCTGGCTCGAGTCGACTGGAGTTATCCCCGGAGGGGCTGAACCTCTGTAGGCATGGCGCAAGGGTGCCTTGCGAAGAGGAAGATCAGCGTGGTTGACGAGATCGACGTCGCCAAGGGCAAGCGCTCTGCTCGGGCCTACCGGGGGCCTGCGCGCCGACCCTCAGGGTGGGTCGCGCGCACCTCGTCGGCTTCAGCGCGGAGGGGGTACGCGAAAATATTGAACTAGAAGTCGGCTGGGCGCACCGGCCGTGCTAGAGTTGCCGCGATGCTCGGCGGGATCCTCGACGATCTGCTGACCTCTCCGTCGACGGGACCGTGCATCACGGCGACGCGTCACTTTCCCGCGCGTCCTCCCGTCCTGGTTCCGTTCCCCGCCTCGCTGGACCCGCGGATCGGCGAAGCACTGCGCGGGCGCGGGATCGGCGAGCTCTACTCGCACCAGGCGCGCGCGTGGGAGCTGATCGAGAAGGGCCATCACGTGGTCGTCGTCACGCCGACCGCCTCGGGCAAGACCCTCTGCTATAACCTGCCCGCGCTGCAGGCCCTCGTGCACCAGCCGGACGCGCGGGTGCTCTATCTGTTTCCCACGAAGGCGCTCGCCCAGGATCAGCTCGCCGAGCTGGAAGAGCTCGCTCGGCAACTGCCGGAGATGCGGATGTTCACGTACGACGGCGACACGCCCCAGGACGCGCGACGCGCCGTGCGCGCCCGTGCGAACCTCGTCCTCACGAACCCCGACATGCTGCACTCGGGGATTCTGCCGCATCACACGAAATGGGCGAGCCTGTTTCA
The DNA here is from genome assembly GCA_003221635.1 of Candidatus Rokuibacteriota bacterium. Lineage (GTDB taxonomy): Bacteria > Methylomirabilota > Methylomirabilia > Rokubacteriales > CSP1-6 > AR31. The sequence continues at coordinate 10,038 of QHSR01000216.1, forward strand.
GAACCTCCGATACATCGTCATCGACGAGCTGCACGCCTACCGGGGCGTGTTCGGAAGCCACCTCGCCAATGTCCTGCGTCGTCTGCGACGAATCTGCCGTCACTATGGCTCGGCGCCGCAGTTCATCATGGCGTCCGCGACGATCGCGAACCCGGGGGAGCTGGCTCGTCGCCTCACGGGCGAGCCGGTCGAGGAGATCACGGAGAGCGGAGCCCCGACGGGCGACAAGGTTTTCGTCTGCTACAACCCGCCCGTGGTCAACCGCGAGCTCGGCATCCGCGCCCCGTATCTCGGCGAAGCGGCAAAGCTCGCGGTCCGGTTCCTCAGGGAGAAGATCGCGACGATCATCTTCGCCCAGAGCCGCCTCGCCACCGAAGTCCTGTTGACCGCGATCAAGAGCGGCGTCGCCGACCGGACGGGTGACAGCGGCATCGTGCGCGGGTATCGCGGGGGGTATCTACCGACACGCCGGCGGGCGGTGGAGAAGGGGCTGCGTGAGGGCGAGGTACTCGGGGTCGTCTCGACCAATGCCCTCGAGCTGGGCGTGGACATCGGCCACCTCGACGTCGCGGTGCTCGCCGGCTATCCGGGCGGCATCTCATCGCTCTGGCAGCAGGCCGGGCGCGCCGGTCGACGGAGCGGCCGATCGGCCGCCGTCTTGGTGGCGACGAGCGCGCCGCTGGACCAGTTCATGATGACCCACCCCGACTATCTCTTCGGCACGCCGCCCGAGCACGCGCGCGTGAACCCGAACAACCCGTTCATCCTCGTGAACCACCTCAAGTGCGCCGCATTCGAGCTGCCGATCGGTGACGACGAGCGGTTCGGCGAGCTCGACATCCGGCGTTTTCTGGGGGCGCTGGAGGACGAGGGTGTGCTTCACCACGCCGGGCGCCACTGGCATTGGGCGGCGGAGACCTACCCCGCGGACCACGTTTCCCTTCGCACCGTCACCACCGACAACTTCCTCGTCATCGACACGACGGCGCGGGACGAGAAGCAGACGAAGCGTCGCCAGATCATCGCCGAGGTGGACTGGGGCAGCGCGTTCGCGACGATCTACCCCAAGGCGATCTATCTGGTGGAGAGCGAGCCGTACGAGGTGCAGGAGCTCCACTTCCGCGAGGACGAGGAGAAGGTGGCCTACGTCAAGCGCGTCGCCGTGGACTACTTCACCGACGCGATCAGCGCCAAGGGCGTCTGGATCCTCCGGCGCCTTGCCGAAGGCCCGCCGTCCGCCTACCTCGCCGAGCAGGGCGAGGTGCTGGTGGCCGAGAAGGTCGTCGGGTTCAAGAAGATCAAGATGGGAACGCTCGAGAACGTCGGCTCCGGCGAGGTCGAGCTGCCCCAGCAGGAGATGCAGACGACGGCCGTCTGGCTCACCGTGCCTCCCGAGCCCCTGGCGCGGGTCGGCTCCTCGCGCGAAGAGCTGATCGACGGCCTGCGCGCGGTCGCGTACCTGCTCCACCATCTGGCGCCGATCTTCCTGCTCTGCGACATCCGGGATCTCGGCTCCTGGCTCGGCGACACGACGCCGGCGACCAGCGGCGCCGTGGCGACCCGCGAGTCGGCGAAACAGCGCCTGATGGACGCGGAGCACTTGAACCCCACGATCTACCTCTACGACTCCCACGCGGGCAGCATCGGCCTCGCCGAGCACGTGTTCGAGATCCTGCCGGATCTCCTGCGGCGCGGGCTCGAGGTGCTCGAGGCGTGCGCCTGCCAGTTCGGCTGTCCTTCGTGCGTGGGGCCGGTGAACGAAGTCGGCCGCAGAGCCAAGACCACGGCGCAGGCGCTCCTGCGAGCCCTGACCGACTGACGTCGCATGGCCGCGCACTCGCTCGAGGATCTCCGTCGCGTCATCCGGCGCATCGAGACGCGACGCCCCAAGCGCCCGGCCGCCCCGCCCATCGAGGGAGTGCTGGGGGGCGAGCTCGTCGACACCGGGGAAGGACAGCTTCTCGTGGTGCGCCGCGAGTTCCCGCTCGCGTACCGGCACGGCCGTCAGCCGCTCGGCGCGGCTCTCGAGGCCCCCCTCGATCTCCTGAGCGCGGTGGCGCGCGCGGAGACCCCGGTCGAGGACGCCCGGCGTCTCCTCTTCCTCGACGCCGAGACCACCGGGCTCGCGGGTGGCACCGGCACCTACGCGTTTCTGGTCGGCGCCGCCTGGCTCGAGGACGACCGCCTCGTTCTCGTGCAGCACTTCATGCGCGACTTCGACGACGAGCCCGCGCTGCTGGCGGCGCTGCTCGAGACGCGCTTCATCATGGCCCGCCGGCGCTGGCCGACCACCCTGCCCCACCTTGACCTCCTGCGCCCGGCGCGGCGAGTGTGGACGTCGTGCTTCGCCGATTGCCGGCTCGCGACGCTCGAGCGCGAGGTGATCGGCGTCGTGCGCGAAGACGACATTCCCGGCGCCCTGATCCCGGCGCTCTACTTCGATTTTCTGCGCTCGCGGAGGTCCGCGCCGCTCGGCCGCGTGCTCGCTCACAACCGGGACGACATCCTCACGCTGGTGGGGCTGCTCGGCTGGTTTGGGGGAGCCCTGACCGCCCGGGAGGAGCTGACGGCCGCGGAGCTGAGCGGGCTCGGTCGGCTCTGGGAGCCCGTGGACGTCGAGCGCGCGCTCGGGTGTTATCGCGGGGCGCTGGCCGCCGGGCTCGCGGGCGCGCCGGCGCATGCGGTGCGTCTGCACCTGGCACGGTGGGAGAAGCGC
>QHSR01000217.1:0-12158 GCA_003221635.1 Candidatus Rokuibacteriota bacterium
GCGCGCTCGCTACCTCGTCGGACCGTCCATGGAGCTCTACGCGCGAAAAGGGACGGGATGAGCGTGCGCGTCCTCCACGCCATCACACGGCTCACGCTGGGCGGATCGTCCGAGAACACGATCGCGTCGTGCGTCGCGCTCAGCCGGGCGGGGTATCACTGCACGCTGGCCACGTCCTTCCACGAGTCCCAGGGCCCCTCGCTCGACGACGCGCGCCGGCGCGGATGCCGGGTCGTCGACATCCCGTCCCTCGGCCGGGAGCTCGCCCCGCTCGCCGATCTGGCCGCGCTCCGCCAGCTGCTCGGGCTGATCCGGGGTGCCCGCCCGGCGATCGTGCACACGCACACCTCGAAGGCCGGATTCGTCGGCCGTCTGGCCGCGCGGATCGCGCGCGTGCCAGGGGTGATTCATCAGCCCCACGGCCACATCTTCTACGGTTACTACGGTCCTCGCCGGACCGCGTTCCTCACCCTGCTCGAGCGCCGGGCGGCGAAATGGACCGATCGGATCATCACCCTGACCGAGCGCGGCACCGCGGAGCACCTGGCGCGAGGGATCGGCCGACCCGAACAGTACGTCACGGTGCCGAGCGGCGTCCCGACTGAGCGGCTGCGCGCGGCCGCGCCGTCCCGGGCCGAGGCCCGCGCGCGCCTCGGGCTCGCGCCGGGCGCGTTCGTCGTCGTCGGTCTGGGCCGCCTCATCCGGATCAAGGGCTTCGACCTTCTGGTACGTTCGCTCCCGAGCGTCAGCGCCCAGATATCCTCGACGCGCGTTCTGCTCGTCGGCGACGGACCAGAGCGGACGTGTCTCGAAACGCTCGCCGGGTCGCTGCGTGTGGCCGACCGGGTGGTGCTGACGGGCGAGACGGCCGACGTGGCGTCGCACCTCGTTGCCGCGGACGTCGTGGTCGTGCCCTCCCGGAACGAGGGCATGGGACGCGTCGTCGTCGAGGCGATGGCGCTCGGGCTGCCGGTCGTCGCGGCCGCCGTGGGGGGGATCCCCGCGGTCATCATCGACGGCGAGTGCGGGCGGCTGGTCGGACCCGATGATGTCGAGGCGCTCGCGGCGTCGCTCGTCGAGCTTGGACGGGATCCCGGGCTGCGCCGCAAGCTCGGAGACGCCGCGCAGGAGCGGGCCGAGGCGTTCTCGACGGTCGTGGCGGACGAGAAGCTCCTTGCCCTGTACGAAGCGCTGGTCCGCAACAAGAGGCTCGCGTGAGCCGCGTCGCCGTGCTGCTCGCCGCCCTCGCCGGGGTGCTCGTCGGCCGAGCAGAGGGTCTCGACCGGCTTCCGGCGGTCCTCCACGTCCACTCCGACCTTTCCACCGGCGATTTCCCCCTCGAGCAACTTTGCGCCATGGCCGAGAAACAGGGGATCGGTGCGCTGCTCCTCACCGAGAACTACCTCTTGCGCGTCGAGTATGGCCTGCCGCCCTTCCGCGCGCTCACGCGCGCGGTCCGCGAGGAACGCTCGGTGCTCGATGCGGGAGCCGACGCTTACCTGGCGCGGGTGTCCCGGGCGCGAGCGAGCAATCCGCGAGTCCTGATCGTCCCGGGTGTGGAAGTCCTCCCGCACTATTTCTGGAGCGGCTCGCCCTTGACGCTCGACATGACGGTGCACAACACGCAGAAGAATCTCTTGATCTTCGGCATCCAGGACGCCGCGACACTGCGCTCGCTGCCGGTCACCGCGAGCCCGACCGCGGGCGGCTACGGGTGGGCCTCGGTGCTGGACGCTCTGCCGGGCGTCCTCATCGTTCCCGGCGTCCACATACTCGCGCGGAAACGGCGGTCCCTCAGGAGAGTCGGCCGCGTGGTCGTCGTCGTCACGCGGCGCCGCTGGCTCGCGGGCGGGCTCCTGTGCGGGGTCGGCGTGCTGGCGCTGGCGCGCGGGTGGCCGTTCACCCTCGATCCCTATCCGCCTTACAGCGACCTCGGCCTCACGCCTCACCAGGAGCTGATCGACTACGTGGATCGGGCCGGCGGCGTGACCGTGTGGTCGTTCCCCGAGGCGCGCGACGAGGGCGAGCAGTGGATCGGCCCGGTCCGAGTCGCGTGGCGCACGGCGCCGTATCCGGACGATCTTCTGCGAACGGCGCGCTACACGGCCTTCGGCGCTGTCTACGAGGACACGACGCGGGTCGAGCAGCCCGGCGGCGCGTGGGACCGCTTGCTCGGCCAGTTCGCGTCGGGGGACCGCAGCCGGCCGGCCTGGGGCGTCGGCGAGTCCGGCTTCCACGGATTCAGCGCGGGCAAGGATCTGGGGACGGTACGGACCGTGTTCCTGGTGGAGGATCGGTCGGAGGGCGCGGTGCTCAGGGCGCTCAAGAGCGGCCGCATGTACGCGGTGCAGCGAGAGCGCGAGGCCGAGCTTGTGCTCGCCGAGTTCTCGGCGCGGGCGGGCGCCGCCACGGCGGTGACGGGCGAGACCCTGCGGGTCGGGGCGGCGACGCCGATCGAAGTCTCGATGGCCGTGGAGGCGACCGGCCACCCGTCGCGCGACGTTCGGGTGACTCTGGTGCGCAACGGCGCAGTCGTGGGAGCGTGGACCGGACCGACGCCGATCCGGACCGTCCACCGCGAGACCTTCGACGGCGCGGCCGCGTTCTACCGGCTCGAGGTTCGTGGCCTCGGTCGCCTGCTCAGTAACCCGATCTTCGTGCGGCGGCCGTGAAGGCAGGACGAGCCGCAGGCGAGGCGAGTCTATGAAGGCAGGGCGAGCCGCAGCCGCAGGCGAGGCGAGTCTATGAAGGTCGCGATCCACCAGCCGCACTATCTGCCCTGGCTCGGGTACGTGGCCAAGTGGGCCGCCGCCGACCTCTTCGTCTTTCTCGACACTGTGCAGTACGAGAAGAACGGCTGGCAGAACCGCAACCGGATCAAGACTCGCAACGGACCCCGGTGGCTGACGGCCCCGGTCCACGCCCGCCTCGGCACGACGATCCGCGACGTGATGGTCGACACGACCCAGCCCTGGCGCGCCCGGCACTTCCGCGCGATCGACGATGCGTACGCCAAGGCGCCGTCGTGGCCGTGCCACCGGGACGCGCTTCAGGGCTTCTATGGCCGGGAGTGGGAGCGCTTGGCGCCGCTTGCCGTCGAGAGTGCCCAGTGGCTGGCCCGCGCGCTCGGCGTGTCGACGCCGACGAGGCTCGCGTCGGATCTCGCCCTCCCCGAGGGGGCTCGGACCGACGCGACCGCGCGGCTCGTGGGGGTCTGTCAGGCCGTCGGCGCCGACACCTACCTGGCGGGGCGCGATGGCGCCCTCTATCTGGACGCGGCCCAGTTCGTGGCTGCCGGGATCACGGTCGAGACGCAACGGTACGAGCACCCCGTGTACGTCCAGGAGCACGGGGAATTCGCTCCGTTTCTTTCCGCGCTTGACTTATTATTGACGCACGGCGATGAGGCCCTCGGCATTCTCTGTGAGGGAAGCACGTGGTCGCCCCTGTCGCCCGAGCCGAGATAAGTGAACATCCTCGCCTTCGGCGCGCACCCCGACGATATCGAGTACGGCTGCGGCGGTATGCTGGCCAAGTACGCGCAGCGGGGGCATGTCGTCTATCTGTTCATCGCCTCCGACGGCGCGCTGGGCGGGGACGCCGAGGTGCGGCGACGGGAGCAGAAGGACGCGGCCCGCGTCCTGGGCGTGCGCGAGGTCTTCTGGGGCGACTACCGGGACACCGAGGTGCCGCTCACGCGGGAGCTGATCGTCCGGCTCGAGTCGGTGATCCGGAAGATCGAGCCGCGGATGATCTTCGTCAACTCACCCGATGATACGCACCAGGACCATCGCAACCTGGCCCAGAGCGCGATGTCGGCGACCCGCTACGTGCCAAACTTCCTCTTTTACGAGGTGCCGTCGACGGTGAATTTCGCGCCGAACTGTTACACGGACATCGCCGGTGTGCTGGACACGAAGCTGGCCGGCCTCGAGGCGCACCGGTCGCAAGTGGCGAAGACCAACATCGAGGACCTGACGATCCTGGAGCTGGCGCGGTCGTGCGCCAATTTTCGGGGCATTCAGGCCCGGGTCAAATACGCGGAGGCGTTCCAGTCGGTCAGACTGCTCCTGAATCTCTGAGGCCGGGCGTGTCGGAGCCACTCGTGTCTGCTTCAGGCCACCCTCCCTCAAAACCGGGCTCAAGGACCCCGCTCCAATAATCCCGCACTCGCGGCCGACCATCGTCGATGGCGACGCCGAGCGGGTGGCGCGAGTGGTCCGCGGGGGCCACCTGGTGCAGGGGCCGGAGGTGATGGCATTCGAGCGCGGGCTGGCGCTACGCCTGGGCGCCGCCGCCGCGGCCGCGGTCAGCTCCGGCAGCGCCGCGCTCGAGCTCGCACTGCGTGCGCTGGACGTCGGTCCGGGCCACGAGGTCATCATTCCGACCTACGCCTGCGACGCCCTCTATCACGCGGTCACGCGCTGCGGGGCCACTCCCGTGCTCGCCGACGCCGACCCGGAGACGCTCGGGCTCTCGGCCGCGGACGCGATACGCCGGCGCACGACGCGGACGCGGGCTGCGATCGTCGTCCACCCCTTTGGCCTCGCCGTGGATCTCGACGACTTCCAGAGGCTCGGTGTGGCGCTCGTGGAGGACTGCGCCCAGACGCTGGGCGCGACGCTCGGCGGTCGTCCGGTGGGGGCCCGTGGTGGGCTCGCGGTGTGCTCGTTCTACGCGACCAAGCTCCTCACGACCGGCGAAGGGGGCGCGGTCACTGGCCCGGCCTATCTCGTCGCGCGCGTACGTGACGCGCGCGACTACGACGAGCGGGCCGACCTGACGCCGCGCTTCAACTACAAGATGACGGACATGCAGGCGGCGCTCGGCCAGAGCCAGCTCGCACGGCTCGACGCGTTCATCGCGCGGCGGCGGGCGCTGGCCGCACGGTACCGGGCGGCGCTCGTGCGCGCCACGCGCTGCCGCCTGCCGGCCGACGCGGGCGAGGGCCACGTGTACCATCGGTTCGTGGTCGCGATCGAGCCGCCGCTGGCGCCCGTCCTGGCGGACCTCGAGCGGCGAGGTGTGACGGCACGGCGTCCGGTTTTCCGCCCGATTCATCGGGCCCTCGGCCTCTCCGGCTATCCGAACGCGGAGCGGCTGTGGGCGGAGCGCCTGTCGCTTCCGTGCTACCCGCTCTTGACCGACGGCGAGGCGGCCACGGTGGCCAGGGCGCTCACCGAGGCGCTCGCGTGACGGAGCCGCGTCGCGTCTCTTTCAGGCCACCCTCGACTCAAGCCGGCCTCATGCACCCCGCTACAGTAATGCACCTTGCCCGTCTGATGCTGATGGGGCTGCTCCTGCTCACGCCGATCTGGGGCCGGGATCACGCCGCGCGCCTGCCGTGGCTCTATCTCGTGGTGCTCGCGTTCGCGGTCGCGCTCTTCGCCACGCCGCTCGTCCGGGCGCTCGCCCTGCGGTGGGCCGTGCTCGACATGCCGGCTGCCCGGAAGGGGCACGACGTCGCGACGCCGCTCCTCGGCGGAGCGGGCGTCTACTGCGCGTTCGCCGTGACCGTGTTGATTAGCTTCGACTTCTCGCTTCAGCTCAAGGGGGTCGCCGTCGGGGCGTCCATGGTCGTCGCGATCGGAATACTGGACGACATCACCGATCTCCGAGCCTCCCTCAAGCTCCTGGGACACATCGGCGCCGCCGTCGCGGCGATCGCCTACGGGGTGGTCCTCAATGTGACACCGCACTGGATGCCTGCCTCCGCGTGGATGAACGTCGGTCTGACGATCCTCTGGTTCGTGATGGTCACCAACGCGATCCAGTTCCTGGACGGCATGGACGGGCTCGCCACCGGCCTCGGCGTCATCGCCGGCATTTTCTTCAGCATCACCGCGCTGCAGACGGAGCAGCGCTACCTCATGTACCTGTCGGCGGCGCTGGTGGGGGCGTGCCTCGGCTTCCTGCCGTACAACTTCCGTCCCGGCGGCGCCAGGATCTTTCTCGGCGACAGCGGCGCCACGTTCATCGGCTTCACGCTCGCCGGCCTCGCGGTGATGGGAGAATGGGCCGAGGAGGATCCGATCATCGCGCTGCTCACGCCCATGCTCATCCTGGGGGTGCCGCTCTTCGATATCGGCTTCGTGGGGGTCGCCCGCATCGTGACAGGCAGGGTGCACTCGTTGTCCGAATGGCTCGCCTACACCGGCCGGGATCATATCCACCATCGCTTCGAGCAGCTGGGCCTCACCCGGAATCAGAGCGTGCTGTTGATCTTTTTCCTCGCCTCGACGCTCGGCCTCTCGGCGATCCTGTTGAAGGATGCGACGCCGCGGGAAGCAGTGCTCCTCCTGGTCCAGGCCGCATGCGTCCTGGCGATCGTGGCCGTTCTGGAGGGAGTCGGCCGGTGGCGACCGCGATCCTGATCGGCACGTCGGTCGTCGGAGCAGTGGCGGGCGTCACGCCCTGCGTCGTGGCGCTCGTGCCCCTTCGTCGCAGGCCCGGCCGGGGTATGATGAGACCGTGAAGGTCCGCAAGGCCGTCTTTCCGGCCGCCGGTCTCGGGACGCGGTTCCTCCCCGCGACGAAGGCGCAGCCGAAGGAGATGCTTCCTCTCGTCGACAAGCCGATGATCCAGTATGTCGTCGAGGAAGCGGTCGCTTCGGGCCTGTCAGAGGTCATCATCGTGACCGGTCGAGGCAAGCGCGCGATCGAGGACCACTTCGACGCGGCCTTCGAGCTCGAGTACTACCTCAACGACCGGGGCAAGACGGAGGAGCTCGCCCAGATCAAGACCATCTCCGAGCTCGCCTCCGTCTCCTACGTGCGCCAGAAGGAGCCGCTCGGCCTCGGCCATGCCATCCTCTGCGCCCGCTCGCTGGTCGGCGACGAGCCCTTCGCCGTGTTCCTCGGCGACGACATCATCGGCGCGGCTCCGTCACCGTGCATGCGGCAGCTTCTCGATGCGGCCGAGCGGTACCAGGCACCGGTGGTCGCGGTCGAGCGCGTTCCCCGGGCGCGCATCGCTCAGTACGGGGTGATCGCCGCTCGCTCGGTCGAGGGCCGGGTGCACGAGATTCTCGACCTGGTCGAGAAGCCCAAACCCCAGGACGCGCCATCCGACCTGGCCATCATCGGGCGGTACATCCTGCCGCCCGAGATTTTCGAGATCCTGGCCGGGACGCGTGCCGACGCCCGCGGGGAGATCCAGCTGACGGACGCCCTGCGCGAGCTCCGGGCGCGCCGCCCCATGTACGCCGTCGAGTTCGAGGGGCGGCGCTACGACACCGGCGACAAGCTCGGGTTCCTCAAGGCGACCGTCGAGTTCGCCCTCGCGCGCCCCGACCTGGCCGACGAGTTCCGCGCCTACCTGAAAACCCTCAAGCTCTAACGGCCGATCGTCCCTACCGAAAGACCGCGGCAGCTCGGTCGATCGTGGGGTCGGGCCGGGCGGGGGTCGAAGGGACCCGTCCCCGGTCCGCGAACGACGGGAGTCGAGCGCAGGGATGGAGCCCAGCCGCAGCGGAGCAGCGGGCGCGTGCCGCGTGGTCATCTCGACCCCCGCCCGGCCCCGACCCCACGATCGACCGAGGGCAAGTTTGACTTGACTGCGCGCTTCTGCCACACTTTTCGCCACCTTCGGAGTGATCCGAGGACCACACACACTATGCCGAACGCCCCGAAGCGCCCGTTCCATACCGCCGCCGACGCCGACATCAAGCGCGGCGAGGTTTCCGACGTCTACTTCGCGCGCACCGTTCAGATCCTCACGCAGCGCGGCGACCGCAAGCGGGTCAAGGCCGAGGTCTATCTGAAATCCCTTCCCGAGGACTGGCAGTGGGGCATTCTCGCGGGCATCGAGGAAGCCGCAGCGCTTCTCGAGGGCCAGCCCGTGGATGTGTGGACGATGGACGAGGGGATTCTCTTCGAGCCGTACCAGCCCGTGCTCCGCATCGAGGGCACCTACGTCGAATGGGCGCAGTACGAGACGGCGCTGCTCGGCCTCCTGTGCCAGGCGTCGGGCATCGCCACGAAGGCGGCGCGCTGCAAAAAGGCGGCGGGCGAGCGTCAGGTGATCTCATTCGGGGCGCGGCGCATGCATCCGACGCTGGCGCCGATGATCGAGCGCAACGCCTTCATCGGTGGGTGTGACGGCGTCGCGGTGACGAAGTCAGCCGAGCTGATCGACGCCGATCCCATGGGGACGATCCCGCACTCGCTCGTGCTCATGATCGGCGACACGGTGGAGGCGCTCCGGGCCTTCGACGCGGTGGTCGACCCGAAGGTGCGCCGTGTCGCGCTCATCGACACCCTGCAGGACGAGAAGTTCGAGGCGATTCGCGTCGCGGAGGCGCTCGGGAAGGACCTCTACGCCGTCCGCCTGGACACGCCGTCGTCACGCCGCGGCGATTTCTACCGCATTCTCGAAGAGGTTCGCTGGGAGCTCGACCTGCGCGGCCACAATCACGTCAAGATCCTCGCCTCCGGCGGCGTCGACGAGTACGAGATCCTGGCGCTGAATCCGGTCGCCGATGGCTACGGCGTCGGCACGGCGATCGCCAACGCGCCGGTGCTCAACTTCGCCCTGGACATCATGGAGATCGAGGGACAGCCCATGGCCAAGCGCGGCAAGTGGTCGGGCGCCAAGGACGTTTATCGGCGCCGGGGCACGCGCGAGACGGTCGTGCTGCCGGCCGGCCGGCGGCCGCCCGACGACTTTGCCTGGGAGCCGTTGCTCAAGCCGCTGATCAAGGCCGGACGGATCGTGCGTGACCTGCCGCCTCCGCGTACGCTCCGCGACTTCGTCCTCGATCAGCTGGGATCGGTCCCGCTCGACACGCTGCGGAGGCAGGGACTCCGGCGCGACTTCTAGGCGCTGGCCTATGTCTGTTCTCGACGAGATCGTCGGCAACACGCGCAAGGAAATCGCGCGGCGCCGGGCAGCGATTCCCCGGGCGGGCCTCGAGCGGCGGTGCCGGGAGGCCCGCCCAGCACGTGACTTCGAAGGCGCCCTGCGCGCCCTGCCGGGCGCGGTGCGACTGATCGCCGAGGTGAAGAAGGCGTCGCCCTCGCGCGGTGTGCTCGCCAAGAACCTGGACCCGGCGACCCTGGCCACCGCGTACGCGAGCCACGGGGCGCACGCGATCTCGGTCCTCACCGATGAGAAGTATTTCCAGGGGAGCCTGGACGATCTGCGGGCGGTGCGCGCGGCGGTCGACGTTCCGCTGCTCCGAAAGGATTTCATCATCGACGAGTACCAGCTCTGGGAATCGCGCGCCGCGGGCGCCGATGCCGTGCTGCTGATCGTCTCGATCCTGGAGCCGCCACGGCTGGATGATCTGCTCGCCGCCGCGAAGGCCCTCGGGCTCGCCGCGCTGGTGGAGTGTCACACGGCCCCCGAGCTGGACCAGGCCCTCACCGCCGGAAGCCGCGTCCTCGGGATCAACAACCGTGATCTCGCCACCTTCCAGACGCGCCTGGAGACGACGCTCGAGCTCTTGCCGGCGATCCCGCCCGGCCCCATTGTCGTCAGCGAGAGCGGCTTCTTCACGGGTGCCGACGTACGCCGGGTCGTCTCCGCCGGCGCCCACGCCGTGCTGATCGGAGAGGCGCTCGTGCGCGCCGGCGACGTCGCCGCAAAGATCCGCGAGCTGACACTGCGCGACCCGGAGGTGCGTGGATGATCCCGCCCCGCGAGCCGCAGTCGCTTGAGCACGCGCATCGCGAGCCGGGGGGAACAGGGCCGCGGCGGGTTGAACGCGCGCATCGCGAGGCGGGGGAGACGTGGGCGCAGCGGGTTGAACGCGCGCATCGCGAGGTGGGGGGGACATGGGGGGGGCGTCTCGCCCCCCCCATGTACTGACAATCAAAGTCAAAATCTGCGGTATCACGAACGTGGAGGACGCGCTGACGGCCGTCGAAGCCGGCGCCGACGCCCTCGGGTTCATCTTCGTCGAGAACACTCCGCGCTTCGTCACGCCCGAGCAGGTGGCGCCGATCGTTCGCGCGCTGCCGCCGTTCGTCACGCCGGTGGGCATCTTCTGGGATCACCCGGCTGGTCACGTCAAGGCGGTCGCCGAGGCGTGCGGCCTGCGCGCCCTGCAGTTCCACGGCGACGAGAAGCCGGAGGCGCTGGAGGGCTACCAGCTGCCGGTGATCAAGACGATCAAGCTCGCGCCTTCCTCGGTCGAGCTCGAAGGGCGCCAGCCGTGGACGCCGACCGTGAGGTATCTCCAGTATCGCAAGTGCGCCGCCGCGCTCCTGCTCGACAGCGCCGCGCGGTGGAGCGAGGGTGAGCCGCGCCAGCCGATCGAGTGGACGATCGCGCGCGACCTGACGAGCCAGCGGTGGCGGATCATCCTCTCCGCCGGCCTCACGCCGGAGAACGTGGCCCGCGCGGTCGCGACCGCGCGGCCGTACGCGGTCGACGTGAACTCGGGGGTCGAGGCTCAGCCCGGCCGCAAGGATCGGGACAAGGTGTGGCGGTTCGTCGCCGAGGCGAAGGGCGCGCGGTGAAGCGGACGCTGCCGGATGCGCAGGGTCACTTCGGTCGTTTCGGCGGCCGCTTCGTGCCGGAGACGCTCATGGCGCCTCTGATCGAGCTCGAGCGCGCGTGGACGGCGGCCAAGCGCGATCGACAGTTCCAGCGTCGGCTCGCCGCCCTGCTCCACGACTACGCGGGACGGCCGACGCCACTCTATCTCGCCGAGCGACTCACCGAGCAGTGCGGCGGCGCCCAGATCTACCTGAAGCGCGAGGATCTCTGTCACACCGGCGCCCACAAGATCAACAACGTCCTCGGCCAGGCGCTGCTGGCGGCGCGGATGAAGAAGCGTCGCGTGATCGCCGAGACGGGCGCCGGCCAGCACGGCGTGGCGACCGCCACGGCGGCAGCTCTCCTCGGTCTCGACTGCGAAGTCTATATGGGCGCCGAGGACGTCGAACGCCAGGCGCTGAACGTCTTTCGCATGCGTCTGCTCGGTGCGCGCGTGATCTCCGTCGAATCCGGCAGCCGGACGCTGAAAGACGCGATCAACGAGGCATTGCGCGACTGGGTGACCAACGTGCGGACCACGTACTACCTCCTCGGGTCGGCGCTGGGCCCACATCCCTATCCGGTGATGGTCCGCGACCTCCACGCCGTTATCGGGCGGGAGACGCGCCGCCAGACACGCCATGTGCTGGGCCGGCTTCCCGATGTCCTGGTCGCGTGCGTCGGGGGCGGATCGAACGCCATCGGACTCTTCCACCCGTTCATCGCCGACCGCCGCGTGCGGATCGTCGGCGTGGAGCCGGGCGGGGAGGGGATCGCGACCGGCCGCCACGGCGCCTCGATGAGCGCGGGCGCCGTCGGGGTGCTTCACGGATGTATGAGCTATCTGCTCCAGAGTGACGACGGGCAGATCGCCACAGCGCACTCCATCTCGGCCGGTCTGGACTATCCTGGCGTCGGGCCCGAGCACGCGTACTACCGCGACGCGGGACGATTCGAGTTCGTCTCGGTCACCGACGCGGAAGCGCTCGAGGGATTCGAGACGCTGACGCGTCTGGAGGGGATCATGCCAGCTCTGGAGTCGGCGCATGCCGTGGCGTACGCGATGCGGCTCGCCAAGACGCTGTCGCCGTCGAAGGCGATCGTCGTGGGCCTCTCGGGCCGTGGTGACAAGGACGTCCACGTGGTCGCCAAGGCCCTGGGGAAGGCGATCGGGTGATGCCGGCTCCCGCCGCCGTCAGACCATCGACGACCTCGCGCCTGGAGGCGACCTTCGCTCGGTTGCGCGGACGTGGCGAGCGCGCGCTGGTGACCTACTTCACGGCAGGCGATCCGTCTCTCGCCGACACGCGCTTGCTCGTGGTCGAGGCGGAGCGGCGCGGCGCCGACGTCGTGGAGCTGGGGGTGCCGTTCTCGGATCCACTCGCGGACGGTCCGGTCATCCAGCGGGCCGCGATGCGCGCGCTCGCCGGCGGAACCACGGTGTTGCGCGTCCTCGAGACGGTGGCGACGCTCCGCGCCGAGGTGAGCGTTCCGCTCGTGCTGCTCACGTACTATAACCCCGTGCTCGCGTTCGGTCTCAAGGCCTTCGCCCGGACGGCGGTCGACGCGGGAGTCGACGGCGTGATCGTGGCCGATCTGCCGCCGGAGGAGGCCGCCCCGCTCGCGGCCGAGGCTGCCGGCCTCGACATCATCCACCTGGTGGCGCCGACCTCGAC
>QHSR01000217.1:12179-12578 GCA_003221635.1 Candidatus Rokuibacteriota bacterium
CTACGTCGTCTCGCTCACCGGTGTGACCGGCGAGCGCCCGGAGCTGCCGCCAGACCTCGCCGCCCGAATCCGCGCCCTTCGGCTCGTGACGACGAAGCCGGTGTGCATCGGATTCGGCATCAGTACGCCTGCGCAGGTCGCGGCGATCGGGCGTCTTGCCGATGGCGCGATCGTCGCCTCGGCCATCGTGCGCCTCGTCGAAGAGCGCGCGGGCTCGGCGACGCTCGTCGAGGACGTGGGCGCGTTCATCGCCGAGCTCAAGGCGCCTCTTCGAGCTGGGTTGGGAGACCCCCCCCAGACCCCCCCGCCGGGAGCTGGGTTTAGGGAGTCCGCCCAGACCCCCCCGCCGGGAGCTGGGCTTAGGGAGCCCGCCCAGACCCCCCCGCCGGGCGCTGGGTC
>QHSR01000218.1 GCA_003221635.1 Candidatus Rokuibacteriota bacterium
CTTGACCTTCTCGGGTAGCGGGGCCTGGACGAACCCGTGCACCCACATGCCCTCGACGTTCGCCTTGCCGGCGATGTTCGCCACGACCGAGGTGTCGACCTGCCCGATGTGAATGAACCGGCCCTTGAAGCCGAGCTCACGCGCCTGCTTGATGATCAGCCCGACGCTCCCGGCCGGCGAGGCCAGCACGCTGATGATGTCGGGCTTCTGGGCCAAGATACGCAGCAGGACCGGATTGAAATCGGTCATGGTCCGCTCGAAGAACTCCTTGGCCACGGTCTCGTACCCGAGCTTCTGGACGAACGCGGTCTCGACCTTGATCGACCACCATCCGGTATCGTCGTTGGGCGATATCGTCGCGACGCGCTTGAGGCCGGGATGGTTTTGCTTGATCCACTTCCAGAAGGAGGTGGTCTCCGGGGGAGACGGGAAGCTGTGGAAGGTGAGCGGGTTCTTCGGGCTCACGAGGCCGTCGGCGTACGCGAGCGGTAGATTCAAGACCCGCCCTTCGTTGACGGCCTCCTCGTTGGCCTTGACGACAGCGCCGCCCAGGATCGAGATGTAGTGCACGCCGTCCTTCGCGATGAGCCGATTGACGGTGGCGACCCCTTCGGCGATCACGTATTTATGATCGTAGGCGACGACCTCGAGCTTGTACTTCTTGCCGCCGACTTCCAGTCCGCCCTGAGCGTTGATCTCGTCGAAGATGAGCTCGGTCGCCTGCTTGTGGGGAATGCCCCATGGCGCGGCGGGGCCCGAAAGGGGTGTCGAGATGCCGAACTTGATGACATCCGCGGCCCCGGCGGTCCCCGTGCCGACCGCCGAGAGGAGCGCCGCTGCAACGAGCGCGGCCCGTGTCATTGGAAACGATGGCTTCATCGCCGTTCCCTCCGTACATCGTTCGAGTGAAGGCAAGGGGACCCCGAGGTCCTTCACATCCCGAGATAGGCTTTTTTCACTCCTTCGTCTTGCAGAAGCACGTCGGCCCTCCCCTCCATCACCAAGCTGCCCGTCGTGAGCACGTAGCCGTAGCTGGCCAGGGTGAGCGCCAGCATGGCGTTCTGCTCCACCAGGATGATGGAGACGTCCAGGGCGTTGATCTGCCGAATGATCTTGCCGATCTCGGCCGTCATGATCGGCGAGAGGCCCATGGAAGGCTCATCCAGCAAGAGCAGCTTCGGGCGGCTCATGAGGGCGCGGGCGATGGCCAGCATCTGCTGCTCGCCACCGCTCAGTGAACCGGCCAGCTGCCGTCCACGCTCGCGGAGCACGGGGAAGTGCTGGTAGATCATCGTCAGGGTGGACGCCCTCTCGGTCTTGTCGGCACGCAGATAGGCGCCCAGCCGGAGATTTTCCAGGACCGTCATCTTGGGAAACAGCCGGCGACCCTCGGGCACGTGCGCGATGCCGAGGCGCACGATCTGGTGCGGGTCGAGGCCGATCAGGGATGTGTTCTCGAAGCGGACCTCGCCGCCACTGGGTTTGACGAGGCCCGTCAAGGCGCGCAGGCTCGTCGTCTTGCCGGCGCCGTTCGATCCGATGAGGCTGACGATCGCACGCCGGGAGACGTGGAAGGACAGGCCCTTGACCGCCTCGACCGCGCCGTAGCGCACCCTCAGATCTCTGACCTCAAGCACGAGCGAGCCCCGCACCCAGGTAGGCTTCGATCACGGCCGGGCTCGTGCTCACCTCGGCCGGCGTCCCCTCCGCGAGCTTCTGGCCGAAGTTCAACACCACGATGCGCTCGCAGGTGCCCATGACGGCTTTCATGTTGTGCTCGACGAGGAGGATGGTCGTGCCCCGGTCCCGGATGCTCTTGACCAGGGCCATGACGAGTCCGCTCTCTTCGAGATTCATGCCGGTGACCGGCTCGTCCAGTAGCAACAGCTGCGGGCGGGACGCCAGGGCCATGGCGATGCCGAGGACCCGCTGGTGGCCGTGGGGCAGGTTCCGCGCGAGCCGATCGGCGTGGGGCGCCAGCCCGGTGTACTCCAAGATTTCGCGGCTGCGCGCCACTTCGTCCGGTGGAAACACCCGGCGGCTGAGCAGCACCTGGCGCGGGCCCCGGCGGCTGTGCAGGTGCAGGCCCAGGAGGACATTCTCCAGCGCCGTCATGTCTTGGAACAGCGTGGTGAGTTGAAAGGTGCGCGCCAACCCGCGTCCGGCGACCTGGTGCGGTTTGAGCCTGGTGATGTCCTCGCCGCCGAAGGCGATCGTGCCGCTGGTGGGGCGCATGAAGCCGCTCAACAGATTGAAGCAGGTCGTCTTGCCGGCACCGTTCGGACCGATGAGGCCGACGATCTCGCCCTGGTCGACCATGAGGTCGACGTGGCTGACGGCGGCGAGTCCGCCGAAGTGCTTGGTCAGGCTACGCGCTTCGAGCAGGGGCATGTGTTTTCGAACGCGTCATACCGGTCACGCGGCCGTGCTCGGCTTGGCGGCCGACGTGGTCGACCACTGCCCGAGCGCGGCCAGCTTCCCGGGCAAGGTGATGAGACCGCCGGGCAAGAACAAGATGGTCAGCAGCATGGCGATAGAAAAGAAGATCGTCTCGTATGGACTGCCGCGGAACGGCTCGGAGAGCAGGGAGAGAAAGACGGCTCCGACGATCGGGCCGGCGAAATGCCCGCGGCCCCCGACAAAGTTGTACACGAGGATGTTCGTGGCCATCAGAAAGCCGAACTCCGGGGGGAACAGGAAGCGGATGAAGTGCGCATAGTACGCGCCCGCCACGCCCGCGAAGAAGCAGCCGAGCGCAAAGGCGATGAGCTTGTGCTTGGCGATGTTGATCCCGAGCGACTGGGCCAGGTTCTCGGACATGCCGATGCTCTTCCAGATGAATCCCAGCCGGCTGGACTCCAGCTTGTAGAGAACGAGCAGGATGACCAGCATCAGGGTCAGCGCGAGATAGTACTGGCTTGTCTTGGTGACGAGCGTTATCCCGAGGATACTGGGCTTGGGGATGCCCGAGAGGCCGCTCATCCCGCGAGTCAGCGGCACCCAGAGCTGGGCGATGAGGCGGATCACCTCCACGAACGCCACCGTCACCATGGCGAAATACACGCCCCGTAGCCTGAGCGACGGGTAGCCGATCACCAGCCCGACGGCGGTAGCCATGAGCGCGCCGGCCAGAAGCGAGACCTCGAAGGGGACGCCGAGATTCTTCGCCAGGAGCCCGGAGGTGTACGCCCCGACCGACATGAACGCGGAGTGCCCGATGTTGAGCTGACCACAAGTTAGCGACGGGCGCAGGCTGGCGGCGAGGATGACGTTCGTGAAGACGAGCGCGAGGAGGTGGATGTAGTAGTCGCCGCCCACGAGCGGCAGCGCGAGCACGAGCGCCAGCCCCGGGATCACCGCGGCCGCGCTGCGCGCGCTAAGCGGCATGGCCGAAGAGTCCGCTCGGCCTGAAGAGCAGCAGCAGGATGATGAAGACGAAGCTCAGGAGAAACGCCGGCTCCGCACCCAGGGCGGTAGCGACGATCGAGTCGATGAGACCCAGGATGAGGCCTCCCAGGATGGCGCCCGGGATGCTGCCCAGCCCGCCCAGTATGATGATGATGAACGCCTTCAGGAGCGGCTGTTCCCCCATCATGGGATCGAGCTTGAAGATCGGCGCCATGAGCGCACCGCTTGCCGCTGCCAAGGCAAACCCGACGGCGAAGGCCAGCCCGTTGACCACGTGCACGTCGATTCCCTGCAGCGCCGCGGCCTCCTTGTCCTGCTCGATGGCGCGCATGGCGGCTCCCAGCCGGGTCTTGTTGATGAAGAGGTAGAGACCGACGACCAGCGCGCCCGCGACCGGGATGATCACCAGGCGCTCGACCGAGATCATCACCCCCAGGACGTTCCGGGTGCCCGCGAAGACGGGAGGCACGTGTTTGTCCAGTGGGCCGAATACCGGATAGCCGGCCGCCTGCAGAAACGTGGTGAGGGCCAGGAGCGCCACCAGGGTCGGCTCGATCCCGCCCTTGATGGGCCGATAGATGGAGCGTTCGACGAGATAGCCGAAGAGCCCCAGCAGCAGCATCGCGAACACGAAGGCCGCGAAGTACGGTGCCCCCCACTGGAAGAAGACGTAGTAAATGACGAAGGCGCCCAGCATGTAGACCGCGCCGTGGGCGAAGTTGATGATGTGCATCATGCCGAACATCAATGTCAGCCCGAGGGCCATCAAGATGTAGATGGAGCCGATGGACAGGCCGATGACCGCGCTCTGGACGAAGAGAGCAGACGTCATCTCATGACGAGAGGCCGAGAAGCCCCCTCAACCCCCAACGCATTCGATTGCGCAGGCGAGGCCAGCCCTCGAACGCTGCATCAGTCGTGTGGCGGGAGGAGCTGCGCCACGAGGTTCGCGACCCCGTCCTTCACCTCGGAGAAGGGCATGGGATAGATGATCTGGTTGCCGACGCCGTAGTAGTCCTTACCGCCGAAATGCGCCTTGCCCCACAGATTGTCGAACTCGACGGTGCGTAGCGCCTCGGCGATTTTCTTCGGCTCGACGCTCTGTGCCTTCTTGACGGCGGCCACGAATGCGAAAGCCGGATTGGCGAAGTCGATACTGGTCGCGTTCCACTCACCGTACCTCTTGGTGTAACGCGTCTGCCAGCTCTTGACCCGCTCGGGCAACGGGGTCTGCACGTAACCGTGAACCCACATGCCCTCCACGTTGGCCTTGCCGGCGATCCCGGCGACCACCGACGTGTCACACTGGCCGACGTGGACGAATCGTCCCTTGAAGCCGAGCTCACGGGCCTGCTTGATGATCAGACCGACGCTCCCGGCCGGCGAAGCGAGGACACTGATGATATCCGGCTTCTGGGCCAACATGCGCAGTAGGATGGGGTTGAAGTCGGTCACACCGCGCTCGAAGTACTCCTTCGACGCCGCCACGTAGCCGAGCTTTTCGACGAACGTCGTTTCGACTTTGATCGACCACCACCCGGTGTCGTCGTTCGGCGTGATGGTCGCGACGCGCTTGAGGTTGGGGTGGTTCTGCTTGATCCACTTCCAGAACGTCGTCGTCTCCGGCGGAGACGGAAAGCTGTGGAACGTGAGCGGATTCTTCGGGCCGACGAGTCCCTCGGCGTACGCCAGCGGCAGGTTCAAGACGCCGTTCTCATTGACCGCTTCCTCGTTGGCCTTGACGACGGCGCCGCCGAGGATGGAAATGTACTTCACGCCGTCCTTGGCGATGAGCCGGTTGACCGTGGCGACTCCCTCGGCGATCACGTACTTGTGGTCGTAGGCGACGACCTCGAGCTTGTACTTCTTGCCGCCGACGTCCAGCCCGCCCTGGCTGTTGATCTCGTCGAAGACGAGCTCGACGGCCTGTTTGTGGGGGATGCCCCACGGAGCGGCCGGCCCCGAGAGGGGCGTCGAGACGCCGAACTTGATGACGTCAGCGGCGCGAGCACTTCCCGGACTCGCAGCGACCAGAACCGCCGCCGCGACGAGCGCGACCTGTGTCAGAGGAAACCGTTGCTTCATCGCCATTCCTCCTGGAACGTTGGCCCGGCCCCGATTGCGCGGAACTATAGAGACGCGCGTCGCCCTTGTCAATCACGGGCCCTGCATGCCTCCCTCTCCTCTGTCGCTTGCCTTCGGAGAGTGATCGGGCTACCTTCGGCTCACCATTCCGATCTGCATCGGCTGGAGGACGCGGCATGCAGTGCTCCCGGTGCCAGCAGGATAACCCGCCGCGGGCGAGATCCTCGCCCTGCGCGACTCGGTGAAGGAGGCCTCCATGCCAGACAACGTCATCATCTCGGCTGACTCGCACATGACAGAGCCCCCCGACCTGTGGGTCACGCGGATCGACAAACCCTTCCGTGACCGCGCGCCGCGGGTCGTGCGCGAGTACCAGGGCAAACCGGGGCACTGGTTTGTCTGCGAGGGACTGGAACCGCGTTCCGTGGCCGGCACCTTCGCGGCAGGGAAATCTCCTGAGGAACTGGCGGCGTTTCAAAAGGTTGGTTACGAGGCCGCACGCCCCGGAGGCTGGGATCCGGCCGAGCGCCTCAAGGACATGGCGATTGACGGCGTGGCGGCGGAGGTCCTCTACACCACGCTGGGCTTCCGACTGTTTGGGCTGACAGATGCTCCCTTCCAGGCCGCGATTTTTCGAGCGTACAACGACTGGCTGGCCGAGTTCTGTCGGTACGACCCGAAGAAGTTCGCCGGGCTGGCTCTGATCTCCCTCCTGGAGGTCGACGAAGGAGTT
Source organism: Candidatus Rokuibacteriota bacterium (assembly GCA_003221635.1). Lineage (GTDB taxonomy): Bacteria > Methylomirabilota > Methylomirabilia > Rokubacteriales > CSP1-6 > AR31. The sequence goes on from QHSR01000218.1 coordinate 6,227, forward strand.
CGGGAGATTCAACGATGCGCCCGGTTGGGACTCAAAGGCGCCATGATCATGGCCTCACCCCCCGAGCGGCGGGACTACAGTGAGCCGGGTTACGATCCCTTCTGGGCGGCCGCGCAGGATCTCCGGATGCCCCTCAGCCTGCACACCTCGACGGGCCACGGGCGCGAAAGCCGCTACAACGTCAACCGATACATGCGGGCCATGACCCTGCCCCACGAGACCCAGCGGACGCTGACGACCCTGATCTTCTCGGGCGTGCTGGAGCGCTTCCCCGCTCTCCGCATCGTCTCGGCCGAGAACGACATCGGCTGGATCGCACACTACTTGTACCGGGCGGATTTCACGGCCCAGAAGTTCCGTTACACCGACCCGGCCCCGATCAAGCTCTTGCCCAGCGCATATTTCCAGCGGCAGATCTTCGCCACCTTCATGGACGACCCGGTCGGGATCGCCAACTGGTCGTTCGTGGGCCGCGACAACTTCATGTGGGCATCCGACTACCCGCACACGCTGGCGACCTGGCCTCACTCGCGTGATGTGATCGCGCGAGACTTCAAGGGGGTGCCCGACGACGTCAAGTCGAAGATGGTCGGCGAGACTGGCGCCAAGCTATATGGGCTGCTCGCGTAGGACAAGCGATCATCCGGGCTGGCGCGGTGCGCGCCGTAGGTAATGGAGGTGGATCATGGCCGAGCCGAAGCTGATTTCCGCCGATTCGCACGTGAACGAGCCGGGCGACCTCTGGGTGGAGCGCATCGACAAGCAGTTCCGCGAGCGCGCGCCACGGGTGGTGGAGAACCTGCCCGGGCAACGGCCGGGGGCCTATCTCATGCTGGAGGGAGTTACTCCCATCCATCTTGCCCAGGGCATGGGGGCCGGAAAGAAGCCCGAGGAGCTCCCGCGGGTCTTTCAGGCTTCTACGTACAAGGACGTACGTCCCGGCGGCTGGGACCCGGCCGAGCGCGTCAAGGACATGGATCTCGACGGCGTCGAGGCGGACGTGATCTACACGACCCTTGGATTTCGCCAGTTCTGGCTCACAGACGCGGCGCTGCAGCGCGCCTGTTTCCGTGTCTACAACGACTGGCTGGCCGAGTACTGTGCCTATGCGCCGAAACGGCTGGCCGGCCTTGGGCTGATCTCACTGTATGACGTCGACGAGGCGGCGAAGGAGCTGAGACGCTGTGCCCGTCGAGGCCTGAAGGGCGCCCTCATCTGGGCTTCCCCGCCTGAAGACCGGCCCTACAGTTCGCCCGACTACGATCCCTTCTGGGCTGCGGCGCAGGAGATCAACATGCCGATCAGCCTGCACAGCATCACGGGCATGGGCGCGGAAAGCCGCCTGGCGATCAAACAGCCCCTGGACCGCTACGTCCGTTCGACCGTCCTCTGCCATGAGGTGCAGCGCACGCTGGTCGTGCTGATCTTCTCCGGCGTGTTGGAGCGGTTCCCCAACCTGAAGCTCGTCTCGGCAGAGAACGAGGTGGGCTGGTTGCCCTTCTTTCTGCAGAAGCTGGACCAGGCCCAGGAAGAGTACCGGTATCTCTATCCGGCGCCGCTGAAGCTCACGCCGAGTGAATACTTCCGGCGCCAGGTCTTCGCGACGTTCATCGCTGATCGGGTAGGGGTAGCCAGCCGGGAGTTCATCGGAATGGAGAACATCATGTGGTCCTCCGACTATCCCCATACGGTCTCAACCTGGCCGCATTCGCGCGAGGTCGTCGAGCGGGATTTCAAAGGCGTCCCGGAGAACGAAAAGCGCCAAATCGTGCGGGAGAACGCGGCCCAACTCTATAGCTTGGCCCTGGGCTAGTACGCCTAGCCGAGAGGAGTCGAAAAATGGCCGTGAGACTCGGAAGTGGGAATTTATTGTTCGAGCCCGTAGAGGCCTGGGAAAAGCTTCCGCCCGGATGGTCCTTCATCGACGTGGCCGGCGTGGCGGTGGACGCGAAGGACAACGTCTACGTGTTCAACAGGGGCGAACATCCCGTCGTCGTCTTCGACCGTGATGGCAACGTGCTGAGATCGTTTGGCGAGGGCCTCTTCAGCCAGCGGCCGCACGGTATCCACACCGGCCCCGACGACTCCGTCTACTGCGTGGACGATGGACTCCATACCATCCAGAAGTTCACCCTGGACGGCAAGTTGCTGATGACCCTCGGCAGCCCCAACCAACCAGCACCCAAGTGGCAAGGCAAACCCTTCAACCGGCCCACCCATGTGGCGGTGTCACGCGTCACCGGGCACCTCTACGTCTCCGACGGTTACGGCAACAGCCGCATCCACAAATTCACCCCCGAGGGCCGGCTCGTCCTGTCGTGGGGCGAGCCCGGCATCGACCCCGGCCAGTTCATCCGGCCGCACAATGTCGTCATCGACAAGGATGATCGGGTCTACGTGGCCGACCGGGAGGCCCATCGCGTCCAAGTGTTCGACGCCAACGGCAGGTTCCTCACGATGTGGAACAACATCCACCGGCCGGACGGCATCTGTCTGGACGCGGAAGGGAACTTCTTCATCGGTGAGTTGAACGGCATGGGGGGGGTGGATGATGCTCCGGGGTTGGGCCACCGCGTGAGCGTGTACAACCTCCAGGGCCGACTGCAGACCCGCTTCGGCGAGCCGGAAGAAGGAGAAGGGCCGGGCCAGTTCATCGCGCCCCATGGTGTCGCCGTGGACTCCTATGGCGATCTCTATGTAGGCGACGTGGCCTTCACCATCAGGGGGCGCCACATGAATCCTCCCCGGCACCTGAGGTGCTTCCGGAAGTTCCGCCGGATCAGGTAGAGTGGCCCTGCCACCGGCTTTTTCTAGAAGTTGTCCGCAGGCTTTGCCGGCGAATCGTGTCGCGTGCGCCCGAATCTCCGGAGAACGCGCTTCACTGCCACTACCGCGAAGAACACCTCCACCAGGACCCGGGTCGTTGTCGAGGGTCGCCAGTTCCCCGCGAGCACGGACACGACGGCGTTGAAGATGCTGATGAACGGCGGGCGCGAGAACCACAGCTCGCGGAAGGCGGGCTCGTAGAACCCGACCGCGAATCGCCGGAAGTGGTGGTAGCGGCGGCGCACGACGCGCTCGTAGCGGGCGAAGGCCCGTGCCGACACATCGCCCGCGCGCAACCCGGCGTCGATGGCCTCCGCCGCTTCGAGCCCTCCCAGCATGGCCAACATCACGCCGGTGGAGAAGATGGGATCCAGGAATGCGGCTGCGTCGCCGACCGCGACCCATCGGTCCCCGACCATCTGCGTGGCCACATAGGAATAGTCGGCGTCGAACCGCGCGGGCGAGACACGCTGAGCCCGCTCGAGCAGCGGCGCGGCGGCCGGCGTGTCGGCCAGATAGTGGGCCAGGCTCTCCTCCGGCGTGGGCCTGGATTGGCGGCGGTGAACCGCCTGAGGGATGACGGCTCCGATGCTGATGACGGTGTCCGAGAGCGGGATGAACCAGAGCCACCCCATGTCCGGGCGCGTGAACATCCGGATGTCCCCGGCCCGCCGGCCGGTGGCGCGGGGGATGCCCTTGTACTGCGCGTGGACCGCGATGTTGAGCAGGAGCGGGTCGTGCTCGTGGCGGCCGAAGCGCTTCACCAGCACGCCGGCTCGTCCCGACGCATCGACCACGACCCCCGCCCGCAGAGTGCGATTGCCGCCGAGCCGGTCCGCGAAGCGGAGCGTGACGCCGTCGCGGTCGAAAACCGCATCGAGGAGCCGATGCCCTTCGAGCACCCCGGCGCCACACTTCTCGGAATGGCGCAGCAGGACCTCGTCGAATTTTTCCCGCAAGACCTGAAACGTCTGAGGCGTGGGCGTCTCCAGGGCGGTCCGAAAGTCGGCGTATTGCTCGACCGCCCCGTCAGGCGCCCGGAAGCTCGCGCCCCACTTCTCGACGAACCCAGCCGCCGCGATGAGTTCGCGCGCGCCCAGGGCGTGGAGGATCTCGTTGGTCCGCGGCAGCTGTGATTCGCCGATGTGGAAGCGCGGAAACCGTTCGCGCTCCAGCACGACGACGCTCCGGCCGCGCCTGGCCAGCGCGGTGGCGGCGCTGGAGCCGCCCGGCCCCCCGCCGATGACCGCCACGTCGTAGTCCCACCGGCCGCTCGCGCCGTCCATGGTCGCCCTCGCCCATGCCTACACCAACTGGCGGCCCCGTGTCAGCGCCAAGAGGAAGAGCTATCTCTTGTCTCTTGGCGTGCCTCGTAAGATATCCGAGTCTAAGATGAAGTTCTGACCTGAAGGAAGCATCATGACCTGGATCTTGTCGCTCAGCTTCTGAACCATGGCGTACCGGACCAGGTCCGGAGTAAGGGAAGCAGCCAATTTTCTGTTCGCCTCGGCCTCCTTCTCGGCGCGGAATAGAATGGCGCTGCCTTCTCCCTTGGCCCTTTCGATGGCCTGCTGAGCTTTGTGCTTTTCCCCCTCAATCTTTTGCTGTTCTTCCAGGGCGCGCTGGGTGGCTATCTGTTTATCTTCGATGGCTTTCTTGAACTCCGGGTTGAAGTCGATGTTGTCCAGAAGCAAATCGACCACCTCGATCGAAAAGGGAGAAAGCTCTCTCTCCAGTCTTTCCCGAACGGCCCTTCTGATGTTTTCCCGGTTTGGCGCAATCTCGACGCTTTTGTATTTGACGGTTTCATCTTTGAAGTTCTGAATGACCCTCGATTCCACCAAGACATTGAAAAAGTTGGGGCCGACGGTCCGATAAAGCTGTTGGATTGTTTGAGGAGAAACGCGAACATTGAGACTTGCTCGGACGAAGACATCCTGGCTTTCTTCGCTGAAGGCGTTGAGCTTGTCGAACACGCGACGCTGCACCTGGATGTTGGCAAGCACGACGTCGCGCCAAGGCGCCACAAACTGGAGTCCCTCGCCGATCTGGCCTTTGATGCCGCCAAACTCATAGACGACACCTATATGGCCGGCCGGCACTTGGTGAACGGAGGCAAAAAAAGTGCTAAGGGCCATGAGTGCCAGGATCAAATACCCTCCCGGCTTTAGGAAACTGGCCAGGTAAAGGACCTTGGATTGGCTGTAGTCGCGGATCTCCGGCAAGTTTCTTTTGGCGGTGAACAG
>QHSR01000219.1 GCA_003221635.1 Candidatus Rokuibacteriota bacterium
GAGCGGGATCGCTACCGGAGGCGTCACGGCTTCGGGCGCGGGTGGTGGAGTGACGTAGCCGGCCGGTCGCCGAAACACGAGCTCGGCGGGCGGTCGCGAGGGCGAGACGTTCAGGACCAGGCGTGAAGGCAGGATGGCCTCGACCGGCCGCGGCGGCGCCCGTCGGGCGTGCGGACGGCGGACCGGATGACGCGGCCTGGAGGGCCAGATCAGCTCGAGCACGCCCATCACGAGCAGCATGCTGGCGACCGCAACCACGATGAGGATGAGCGCTTCTTCGCTCAGCACGCCAGATCCACCGGTCGCCGCTCCGCGACGGAGCGGTACGCGGCGAGCACGACCGCGAGGTCGCACCGGCCCGACACGCCGTCGGTCTCGGGCGGCCGCCCGGAGCCCACCGCGTCGTCGAAGGCCCTCAGCATCGCCTCGTGACCTCTCGAATCACGGTGGAAGAGCCGTAGGCGCGTTCGGCCGCGCCCCCTCAGCAGGACACAGCGGCCGCGATTGTCGGCGAAGATCGTGCCATCGGCGCCTGTCACCGAGGACCATTGAACGCGCGGAACGCCGGTAGCGCCAAGAGAAATGGACACCGAGCCGACGACCCCGGCCGGGAGCTCGGCGAGAACATCCACGGCGTCCTCGCCGCCGAGGCCGACCGTCTGCGGCGGGCGCAAGGCGAAGAGCCGCCGCACCTCCCCGCCCCACCAGCGCAGGTTGTGGACGTAGTGGATCCCGGCGTCGATCAGCACTCCGCCGCCCGCGGCGCCGGCGGCCAGCCGCCAGCCCGAATGCTGGCGGTATCCACGGGCCATGAAGTGGAGCTCGCGCAGCGGGCCGACCGCGCCCGACGTCACCAAGGTGCGGACGTGGCGGAACGCCGGCATGAAATGAAAGTTCTCGGCGACCATCAGCACGCGCCCGGCGGCCCGCGCGGCCGCGATCATCCGATCGGCTTCCTCCACGGTCGGCGCGATCGGCTTCTCAACGAGGACGTGGAGGCCCGCACCGAGCGCCAGCAGGGTGTCGGCGCAGTGGCGATCGTGGGGCGTGCAGACGACGGCGGCGCCGGCTCGAGGATCGCGCGCGGCGGCCTCGTACGCGCCGAACGCGTCGGCCGCGCCGAACTCACGCGCGAACGCGCGGGCGCGGGCGAGGTCGCGGCTCGCGACGAGAAGCGGGACGCCGACCCGCCGGGCGGCCGCGGCGTGGCGTCGCGCGATCCACCCGCACCCGAAGAGGACGAGCCCTCGCAAGGCCATGAATTTTAATGCTAGCATGCGGCGGGGAGGACTCTCATGCGCCGGGTCGCCGTGATCGGGGTCGGAGTGACGAAATTCGGGCTGCACGACCGTACCTCGGCCGAGCTGTTCGCCGACGCCGCCGGGGACGCGCTGAGCGATGCCGGAATTTCCCCGCGCGCCGTTCAAGCCCTGTACTACGGCAACGTGGTCGGGAGCGAGACCGAGCACCAGCTCCACACCGGACCGCAGGCCGCGTCCGTCCTCGGCATCCCGTCCGTGCCCACGACCCGGTTCGAGACCGCGTGCGCGAGCTCGCACGCCGCGTTCCGTCACGCCGTGATGGAGATCGCGGCGGGGGTGTCGGACGTGATCCTCGTGGGCGGCGCCGAGCGCGTGCTCAACGTCTCCACCGCCGAGTCCACCGAGTACTTCGCCTACGCCTCCGACGCCGTCTGGGAGCAGCCGCTGGGCCTCACCTTCCCCGGCGTGTTCGCGCTGATCGCGCGGGCGCACATGGAGAAGTACGGCACGACCGAGGCCCAGATGGCGGCGGTCGCCGTGAAAAACCACCGCCACGGGGCGCTCAACCCGAAGGCGCAGTTCCAGAAGCAGATCACGATCGACCAGGTGCTGCGGTCCGCCTACGTCGCCGATCCGCTCAAGCTCTTCGACTGCTGTCCGTTCAGCGACGGCGGCGCCGCCGTCGTGCTCGCCTCCGAGGAAGTCGCCCGCCGCCACCGCAAGCCGGTGTGGGTGCTCGCCTCGGCGGCCGCCTCCGACTGGATGCTCCTCGGCGACAAGCGCGACCTCTCGCGGGTGCCCGCGACGGAGCGCGCGGCGGCGGCGGCGTACCGACAGGCCGGCCTCGGCCCCACCGACGTGGACGTCGTCGAGCTGCACGACTGCTTCACGATCGCCGAGATCGTCGCCACCGAGGGGCTGGGCCTCTTCGAGCCGGGGGCCGGCGGCCGGGCCGCCGAGAAGGGTCTCACGAGCCTCGGCGGAGAGGTCCCCGTCAACCCGTCGGGCGGCTTGAAGGCGAAGGGCCATCCCATCGGCGCGACGGGCGCCGCGCAGATCGCCGAGATCGTCACCCAGCTCCGCGGCGAGGCCGGCCCGCGCCAGGTCGACGGCGCCCGAACCGGGCTCACCCATACCCTCGGCGGAAACACCGCGACGGTGCTCGTGAGTCTCTTCGGCCGTGACTGAGCCTTTCATGACCGCTCGCGCCTTCTTCGAGCGGGCGCGCGCGGGACAGCTGACCGCCGTCCGGTGCGGCGCGTGCGGAGAGCTTGCGATCCCCCCGAAGGAGTTGTGTCCCGCGTGTCACACGCGCGCGTGGCAGTCGATGCCGCTGGCCGGCGAGGGCACGATCGCGAGCTTCACCGTGATCCGGGTGGCGCCGAGGGCGCACGCGGCCCAAGCGCCCTACGCCATCGCCGTCGTGAAGTTGAAGGAGGGTGTCTCGATCCTCGGCCGGATCGTCGACATCCCGCTCGACAAGGTCGCCGTCGGCCTGCCGGTCCGCTTCCGTCCGCTCGTCGCGCAGGACCAGACGTCGGTCGGCTTCGGACCACTCGCCTAGGGCAGCTTCAGGCATCCGAGCTCGAGGTTCATCCTTCTCGCACCGTGGCGCGCTCGATGAGTCGGAAGAGTCGGTCAGGGGTCACCGGCAGCTCCGCGATCTCGATCCCGAGCGGCGCCAGCGCGTCGGCGACCGCATTCGCGATGGCGGCGGGAGCGCCGATCGTTCCGCCCTCCCCCATGCCGCGAAAGCCGCCGAGCGCGACCGACGATGGCGTCTCCAGGTGATGCACCTCCATCCACGGAACCTCGCACGCCGAGGGCACGACATAGTCCATGAGGGTGCCGCTCAGGAGCTGCCCGTGCTCGTCGTAGACGATCTCCTCGAGCAGCGCCGCGCCGAGCCCCTGAGCCACGCCCCCGTGCACCTGGCCGTCCACGATGAGCGGATTGACCATGCGCCCGCAGTCCTCCACGACGAGATAGCGCAGGGTCTTCACCTCGCAGGTCGCGCGATCCACCTCGACCACCGCCACGTGGGTCGCATTGGACGCGGTGCCGTAGTACGGGTCGTAGAAGCGCGTGACCTCGAGGCCCGGCTCCATGCCCGGCGGCAACCGCCGCAGGCCCGTGTACGCGGCGCGGGCGATCTCGCGCACGGTCACGCTCCGGTCGGCCATCCCGCGTACCGAGCACCGGCCGCCGGTCAGGACGACGTCGGCGGGGTCGGCCTCGAGGAGGTGGCCGGCGATTGCGAGCATCTTCTCGTGCACGGCGCGCCCGGCGAGAATGGCGGCGCCCCCCGCCAGCACGAGGCTCCGGCTCGCGTAGGTGCCGGTGCCATAAGGCGAGAGCTCGGTGTCGCCGTGGACGACGCGCACGTCCTCGATCGGCACGCCGACCTCGTCGGCCACGATCTGGGCCAGCGTCGTCTCGAGCCCCTGCCCGTGCGAGGCGACACCGAACACGGCGGTCACCTTGCCCGCGGGGTCGAAGCGAATCGTCGCCGCCTCGGTGCCGGTCGCGATGGGCATGCCGGGCGAGACGGGAATGGCCGAGCCGATACCGGTCAGCTCGACGTAGGAGGCGACGCCGACGCCGAGCCAGCGGCCCTCGGCCCGCGCCCGCGCTTGCTCGGCGCGCACGGCCGCGTAGTCCAGTGCCTCGCACGCCCGCCGCAGCGACGCCGTGAAGCTCGAGCGATCCCACACGATGCCGGACGGCGACTTGTAGGGGAACTCCTCGTCGCGGACGAAGTTGCGGAGCCGGATCTCCGTCGGGTCGAGCCCGAGCTGGCGCGCCGCTCGATCCATCAGGCCTTCGATGACGAAGACCGCCGGCGGGCGCCCCACTCCGCGATACGGGCCCAGCGGCGCCTTGTTCGTCGCGACGCCACGCGCGCGGCCCCGGTACGCCGGCACACGGTACGGCCCGGGCAGGAAGCTGATCGTCTGCACGGGCTCGATGGCGGCCGTCCAGGGATAGATAGAGTAGGCGCCGACGTCGGCCGTGACCTGGGCACGGAGACCGACGATGTTGCCGTCGCGGTCCACGCCGAGCTCGGCCTCGACGATCTCGTCCCACGCGTGCGTGGTCGCCAGCAGATCCTCGCGGCGGTCGCCGATCCACTTCACCGGGCGCCCGAGCCGGCGGGCCATGACGCAGGTGGCGATCTCCTCGGGATAGAGCGAGGCCTTGGCGCCGAAGCCCCCGCCCACGTCGGTCGCGACGACCCGGATCCGGTGCTGGGGCATGTCGAGCAGATCGGTCAGGACGTCGCGGACGAGACCGGGACACTGGGCCGACGAGCGCAGCGTGAGCGTCTCGCTCCCGGTCGCGTACTCGGCCAGGCAGCCGCGGTTCTCCATGCAGACCGGGGTGTGCCGGTGGAAGCGGAACCGCTCGCGCACGATCACCGCCGCCGCCGCCAGCGCCGCATCCACGTCGCCGCGGCCGAACTCGCGGCTGACGAGCAGGTTCGTGCCCGCCTCGTCGTGGAGCACCGGGCTCGCGGGCTGGAGCGCCTCTTCCATGTCGGTGACGACCGGCAGCGGCTCGTACTCGACCCGGATGCGCTCGACGGCGTCCTCGGCCACGTACCGGCTCTCCGCCGCGACCATCACGACGGCCTCACCCACGTGGCGCACCTTGCCGAGCGCGAGCGGTGGATAGCTCGTGGTCTTGACGGCAGGCGTCCTGGAGGCCGCGCGCACCGGCTTCGCCGAGCGCGCGACGTCTTCACCCGTCAGCACCGCCGCGACGCCCGGTAGCGCGAGCGCGGCGGAGGCGTCGATCCGCGCGATGCGCGCGTGGGCATGCGGCGAGCGGAGGAAGGCGGCGTGCAGGAGCCGGGCCGGGCGGTGGTCGTCGACGTAGCTCCCCTGCCCGGTCAGGAGACGGCCGTCCTCCCGTCTCGGCACGCGGGCTCCGACGAGCCGCGGGAGGGCCGTCGAGGCCGTCGCGGCGCCGGCGCGGTGCTCGGTCACAGACGTCGCGTCCCTTCGCGCCGGAGCCTCACGCGCTCTCCCCGAACCCTAGCGCCCGGCGGCGAGCGTTGGGGCCGCGGCGCGGACCGCGTTGACGATCCCCTGGTAACCGGTGCAGCGGCAGAGGACGGCGGAGATGCCTTCGCGTATCTCGCGGTCGCTGGGCGACGCGTTCGTGCGGAGCAGATCGAGGGCAGTCATCAGCATGCCCGGCGTGCAGAAGCCGCATTGCAGGGCGTGGTGCTCGCGGAACGCCTCCTGCAGCGGGTGGAGCTTGCCGTCCCGCATCAGACCTTCGACCGTCATGAGCTCGGCGCCGTCCGCCTGCACGGCGAGCATGATGCACGAGCGCGCGGCCTCGCCGTTGAACATGATCGTGCAGGCACCACAGATGCCGTGCTCGCATCCGACGTGCGTCCCGGTGAGGCCGAGGTCTTCCCGGATGAAGTCCACGAGCAGTTTGCGCGGCTCGCAGCGCCCCTCGTGAGCGACACCGTTCACGTTCAGGCGGACAGTGATCTCAGCCACGCGCGACTCCGATCGCCCTCGTCAGGGCGCGCTTCGTGAGCACTCCAGTCAAATGGCGGCGGTAGTCGGCCGAGGCGTGGATGTCCGCATCGGGAGTCACCAGCTCGGTGGCCCGCCGGGCTGCGGCCTCGATCGCCGCGTCGCCCAGCCCCTCGCGCTCCAGAATCTCCTCGGCGGCGCGCAACCTCACCGGCACGGGGCCGGCCCCCGCCGTGGCGAGCCGCGCCATCTTGCAGCGCTGCCCCTCGCGCACGACCAACGCGGCGATGCCGACGATCGCGAAGTCGCCGTGACGGCGCGAGAACTCCTCCAGCGCGTACCCGGCGCCGGCCGGCATCGCCGGCAGCCTCACCTCCGTGAGGATCTCGTCGGGCGTGAGGCTCGTGGTGAGGTAGGTCTGGAAGAGATCGGCGGCCCGGATCACCCGCTCGCCCTTGGCTCCGCGCGCCACCACTTCGCCCTCGAGCGCCGTGAGGACCGCCGGGTATTCGGCCGACGGGTCGGCGTGCGCGATCGAGCCCCCGATGGTGCCGCGCGTGCGGATCGGTAGATGCCCGACCCAGTGCGTGGCCTCTTTCAGAAGCGGCAGGCGCTGGGCCACCACGGGCGAGAACTCGATCGTCCGCTGCCGCGTCATGGCGCCGAAGCGGATCTGGCCGTCGTGCTCGCGGATGTAGGCGAGCGAGCCGATGGGGTTCAAGTCCACCAGCGCCGCCGGGCGCGCGAGGCGGAAGTTCAGCAGCGGCATGAGGCTCTGGCCGCCGGCCAGGACCTTGGCGTCGCCGCCGTAACGCCCCAGCGCGTCCAGCGCCTCCTCGACACTCCTCGGCGCGTGATACTCGAATTTCGGAGGCTTCATTGTAGCGGGGTCCTTGAGGTCGGCTTGGACCGAGGGTGGCCTGGGAAAGATGCGAGTGGCTCCGACACGCCGGCTCGGGGCGCACGCGGTGGAGATGCGAGTGGCTCCGACACGCCGGCTCGGGGCGCACGCGGTGGAGATGCGGGTGGCTCCGACACGCCGGCTCGGGGCGCACGCGGTCGAGATGCCGGTACGGCTTGATTGCGTCGCGCCTGATCAATCGCCGTCCATAGTTTCGAGGGCGTCATCGGCAGCTCGTTGATCCTGATGCCGAGCGGCGCCAGCGCGTCGCTGACGGCGTTCGCGATGACCGCCGGCACCGTCATCGACGACGATTCGCCGAGCCCTTTCGAGCCGAGAGGCGTCAATGGCGACGGCGAGACAACGTGAGCGATCTCGATTTGCGGCGCCTCGCTCGCGGTTGGCACCAGGTAATCCATGAAGGTTCCCGTGAGGAGCTGTCCATTCTCGTCGTACGCGAGCTCCTCGAACAGCGCACCCCCCAGACCATGGAGCGCGCCGCCGTAGATCTGCCCCTCGGCGATCATCGGGTTGATGATCGTACCGGCGTCGTGCACGGTGACGTAGCGGAGGATCTCGATCGCGGCGGTTTCGGGATCGACCTCCACCGCCATCACTTCGGCGATGAAGCCGTAGGTGTTGGACGAGTTCACCCGGTCTTCGGCGTCGACGGCCTTCGCCACGGTGAAGCCGAACACCGCCGTCGCCTGGAGCGCCGGCTCCATCCCCTCCGGCAGCGACTCCGTGTTCCAGTGGGCCCGGCCCGCCAGGTCCTTGACGGAGTACGCCGGGCCCCGGCCACTCCGGGGACGCACGGCGCCGTCCCGAAACTCGAGCGCAGCCACCGGCAGCTCCATCAGGTGCGCCGCGTAGGCCACGAGCTTCGCCTTGAGCTTGCGGGCGGCGAGGGCGACGGCGCTTGTCCCCACCGAGCCGAAGCGGCTCGAGTACGTGCCCGACGAGATCGACCACACGCGCGTGAAGGTGTCCATCTCGTCGACGACGGTGATGTCCTGGGGCACGAGCCCGAGCTCGTCGGCGACGATCTGGGAGACGACCGTCTGATGGCCCTGGCCCTGGGGCGTCGTGGCGAGGATCGCGATGACGCGCCCGAGCGGGTCGATCTTGATCGTCGCCGAATCCACGGCGCCCGACTTCGGCAGGTACTCGGGCTTCGCGCGGAACTGAGGGTCGAGCGCGGTGGCCACATAGCCCATGTTGGACACCGACGGGTCGACGGCGAGCGCGAGCCCGATCCCAACGTAGCGGCCCGCGGCCCGCGCCTTCGCCTGCTCGCGCCGCAGCTCGTCATACCTGGCGAGCTCGAGCGCGCGATCGAAGGCGGCCGGATAGTCTCCGCTGTCGTAGAGCCCGCCGGTCGGCGTGCGGTAGGGAAACTGATCGGCCTGAACGAGATTCTTCCGACGCACCTCGACCGGGTCGAGGCCGAGCCGGTCGGCGAGCCGGTCCATCATGCCTTCGGTCTCGAAGTAGAGGTGGCCGCACGCGTAGCCGCGATTGGGCCCGGTGAGGCTCTTGTTCGTCATGACCACCGAGGCATCGACCTCGAGATGCTGGAAGCGATATGGGCCAACAAAATTGCCGATGGGACGAAAGCTACAACCCGGTTCCGGGCTCCGGATGTAGCCGCCGACATTATCAAGCCACTTGAAGCGCATGCCGAGGATCGTCCCGTCCTTCCGGGCCGCGACCTCACGGTACGCGACGCGATCGGTCCCGCTCGACGACGCCAGCAGATGCTCGCGGCGATCCTCGATCCACTTCACCGGCACCTCGAGCTGTTTCGCCGCGAGCGCGATCAGGGCGATGTACGGGTAGATCGACGACTTGATGCCGAACGAGCCCCCGATGTCCGCCGGCACGATGAAGCGAAGCTTGTTCTCCGGCAGACCGAGGACCCGCGCCGTCAGCGGGTGCATGATGAAGGGTCCCATGAAGTTCGACCACACGGTGCACACGCCGTCGGGCAGGTCCCATCGGGCGATGACGCCGTACGTCTCGATCGGCGTCGATCCGTACTTCGGAAAGATGAAGCGCTCGTTGACGACGACGTCCGCCTCGCGAAACGCGCGGTCGGGATCGCCGTAGACGAGTCGCCGGTTCCCCGCCAGATTCGACCCGACGGCCTCGTGGAGGACGGGCGCGTCGGCCTCGAGGGCGCGCTCGGGATCGACGACGACCGGGAGCGGCTCGTAGTCCACCTCGACGAGATCGGCGGCGTCCTCGGCGATGTAGCGGCTCTTCGCCACGACGACGGCCACCGGCTCACCCACGAAGCGGACCCGGTCGGTCGCCGCGCAGTAATAGTGGATCGGCGCCGTGACGCCGACCGCGAAGGGCTTGGTCTGGCGGGCGACGTCCTTCCCCGTGATCACGCCGACGACGCTGGGAAGCGCCAGCGCCGCCGAGAGGTCGTAGCCGCGGATCTTCGCGTGGGCGAACGGCGACCGAACGATCGCCGCATGGCGCAGGTTGGCGACCGGTGGGTGATCGTCGATAAAGGTTCCGCGACCGGTCAAGAGCCGCGCGTCCTCGACGCGCTTGACCGACTTGCCGATCCAGCCCGTCTCGCTCATGGGAAGCGCCGCACTCTAGTCAGCGGCCCACCGGTGTGTCAAGCGCCGCCGGATCGGCGGCCAGCACGAACGGCACGCCAGCGTTCTTCGCCACCGCGCGGAGCTGCTCCATCAAGTCGTCCGGCACCGGCACGCCGTTCTCGACCCGCTCTCGATTCGTCGCCCGTTCCGGATCGCCGGCGACCAGCACGGGCTGATTCGCGTCGACGCGCTTGGCGTTGTGCAGCACGTCGATCACGTGGTCGAGATCCTCTTCGAATTCGCCGGCGGCCCGAAAGGCCCGCGGATCGATCGCCATGAAGAAGTGGCCGATGTTGTGCGGACCGCGAACCTGCGGTGCTCGAACGCGCATGACCCGATCTCCGAGTAGGGGTGGATCGTCAGCCGCGGCCGACGAAAGGCATCTTGTTGGCCATGACCGTCATGAACAGCACGTTGGCGTCGAGCGGCATCCGCGCCATGCAGAGCACGGCGTTCGCGACGTTCTCCACGTCCATCGTCGGCTCGATGGCCACGGTGCCGTTCGGCTGCGGAACGCCCTTGGCCATCCGCTCCGTCATCGGGGTCGCGGCGTTGCCGATATCGATCTGGCCGCAGGCGATGTCGTACTTCCGCCCGTCCAGGGACGTCGCCTTGGTCAGCCCGGTGATCGCATGCTTGGTCGAGGTGTATGGCGCCGAGTTGGGCCGTGGCGTGTGGGCCGAGATGGAGCCGTTGTTGATGATCCGCCCACCCCGCGGGTCCTGGCTCTTCATGATCTTGAAGGCTTCCTGCGTGCACAGGAACGAGCCCGTGAGGTTGGTGTCCACCACCGCCTTCCACTGCTCGACGGTCAGATCCTCGAGCAGCCCGGCCGCGCCGATCCCGGCGTTGTTGAACAGAAGATCCAGGCGACCGAACGCGCTCTTGGTCTGCGCGAATAGCGCGCGGATGGCCTCGGGATCACGCACGTCGGTGGGAACGGCCAGCGCCCGGGCGCGCGCCGGGCCCGCCTCGCCCGCGACGTGCTCGAGGGCATCCTTGCGCCGGCCGGCCAGCGCGACGTGATAGCCCTCTTTCAACAGCGCGAGCCCGACCGCCCTGCCGACTCCGCTCCCGGCGCCCGTCACGATCGCAACTTTCTTGTCCATGTCAGTCTCCTGATGGCCGTGGTGAACGTCGCCGACAGCCTACCACCGATGCGGCGGCTTCTGGAGACGGGGGGCTCCGCCCCCTGTGATGCCCCCGGGCTCGGGCAGGCGTCGGCGCCACAATTCCGTCGACGGCCCGGGCGGTCCACGGCATGATGTGCTTCGCGCCTCCGGGCGCCCGGGAGGACGGGATGGGCAGGATCGTGTACGCGGCGGCGATGTCTCACGTGCTCTATCCCGACTACTACGGCCAGAACGTCGGGCCCCACGGCCGGCGGATGGTGGAGGCGCTCATCGACGTGGTGCGCGACATGGGACGCGCGCTCGCCGCCGCCGCGCCCGACGCGCTCGTCGTGATCGCCGACGATCATCTCAACGTCTTCTCGTTCGACGCGGTGCCCGCCTTCTGCGTCCGCGTCGGCCGGTCCGTGAAGCGCATGGTCCAGGACGACGCCATCGAGTTCGACCGGGCGCTCGAGGGCCTGCCCGAGCGCTATCCCGTCCATGAGGACCTGGCGAACAGCCTTCTGGAAAAGGGGCTGCAGGGCGGATTCGACTTCGCGGCCTCGTGGTCGGCGCCGCTCGATCACGCGTTCCTGTCGCCGCTGACGGTGCTGCACGGCGACCGCGCGATGACGCCGCTCGTCCCGTTCTGGGTCAACTGCTTCGTGGCGCCGCTGCCCTCCGCGCGTCGCTGCTTCGCGGCCGGCCAGCACATCGCGCGTGTCGTCGCCGACGGGCCGTGGAACGTCGGCGTCATCGCCACCGGCGGGCTCTCGCACTTCCCCGAGCTGTCGCTGGCGCGCGTCGGCGAATCCGACCCGGAATTCGACCGCCGCGTGGTCGGCTGGATGGAGCGCGGCGACCACGCGAGCCTCACCGCGCTCACCACCAAGGAGCTGCACGCCACGGGCTCGCACGAGCTCCTCAACTGGATGGTCCTGCTGGGCGCCGTCGCGCCCGCGCGGGCGCGCGTGCGCTTCTTCGGCGAGATGGGTCGCATCGATCTCGCCGCGCTGGCGTGGGACCATTGAGCCGCTACGACGTCAACGTGCTGCTCTACCGGCTGAAGAAGGATCCCGCGTTCCGCGACCGCTTCCGCCGCGACCCGATGGACGCGCTGCGCGCGGCCGAACTGAGCGACGACGAGCGCGACGCGCTCGTGCGCTGGAACCCACGCCGGCTCAACGAGCTGGGCGGCTCGCTGCATCTGCTGCTCTCGATTCCCGACCTCGGCGCCCACTGAATCCTCGACGCGGAGAGGCCACATGGCTCATCTCACCCGGCGAACGTTTCTCAAGGCCGCCATCGTCGGCGGCGCGGTGCTGCGGCCTCCGGCGGTCCTCGGTCAGACGAAACCGTTCGCCGGCGTCATCATCAAGGGCTCCTCGTTCCAGCATGTCTTCCACACCTACCTGAAGGAGCTGATTCCCGAGTTCGAGGCGAAGACCGGGATGACGGTGGACTTCGCGCCGCAGGCGTTTCCCATCTACAACCAGCGCGCCGATCTGGAGCTGTCGACGCAGGGCAGCGCGTGGGATTTTCTCAACATCACCTTCATCTACTCCGGCCGCTGGATCGGCGCCGGCTGGTTCGCGCCCCTCGACGAGTTCGTCAATGATCGCAACCAGACGCCGCGCGAGTGGGATGCCGCCGACTTCGTGTCGGGCGCGC
>QHSR01000160.1 GCA_003221635.1 Candidatus Rokuibacteriota bacterium
GATCCCGAGGGACTCCCGACGCAGATCGCCGCCGCGCTCGACGACCCCGTGCTCATCGAGGAGTTCCGGGCCGAGGCGGCGCTCGATCCGCTGGAGCCGCGCGGGGTGGTCGTGGGCGTGCGCGCCGCGCGGGGCGCCGTCGCCGCGGCCGGCGCCCGCGAGGCGCTCGCCTCGCCGCGCGCGGGCGTCTTCGTCGGCACGAGCGGCGAGCGGCACGACCTGCGTGACCTCGGTGATATCGCGTACACGAGCCGTGAGGCCGGCGAGCCCGTGACACGGCCGGGCTTCATCAACGAGTTCGCGCGGCGCGCGGCGCGGGGCCACTTTTACCGGACGTGGCCCCAGTACCTCGCCTCCCGGCTCGCCGCGCGCTTCGGCATCGAGGGCCCGACGGCGACAATCCAGACCGCGTGCACCTCGTCGGCCCAGGCGATCGGCGAGGCGTGCCGGGCGATCCGCCGCGGGACGATCGACGTGGCGCTGGCCGGCGGCGCCGAGTGCATCGTGTCGCCGCTCGAGGTGCAGCTCTTCTGCCTGCTCGGGGTCATGTCGCGGCAGAATGCCGCGCCCGAGACCGCGAGCCGTCCCTTCGACGCGCGCCGTGACGGCTTCGTGATCGGAGAAGGCGCTGGCTTTCTCATCCTCGAGGACGCTGACCATGCCCGGCGCCGCGGCGCGCCGGCCATCGCCGAGATCGCCGGCTACGGAACGACCTGCGACGCGTATCGCATCACGGACGAGGCGCCCGACGGGCGTGGGGCGATCGGCGCCATGCGCCGCGCGCTCGCCGACGCGGGCCTGGGCCCCGAGGACGTGGATTATGTCAACGCCCACGGGACGTCGACGCCGATGAACGACCGCGTCGAGACCGCGGCGATCAAGGCCGTGTTCGGGCCGGTGGCGCCGCGACTGCTGGTGAGCTCCACAAAGTCCATGATCGCGCCGCCGACGATCAACTACCGGGTGCCCGACCCCGAATGCGATCTGGGCTACGTGCCGAACGCGCCCGTCGCGACGCGAATCCGGGCGGCCATCTCCAACTCGTTCGGCTTCGGTGGCCACAACGACTGTCTCCTCGTAAGGGAGATCGAGCGCTGAGCGACGCGCCGCATCGCGCGCCGCGGAGCCACGGGATCAGATGAGACGGTGGATCGTCCTCGTGGTCGTGTCGCTCGTGATCGCGGCCGCGGGCGCCGAGACCCAGCCGCGACTGCCCGCCGCGCTGGATCAGTCCGTCATCCGCGTCCAGAGTAGCGGCAACGAGCTGATCGTGATGCGCCGGGCGCCGGTCGCCTATTCGACGCTCGAGCAGATCGTCACGAGCATCGGCAGGCCCGGCGTCGCCAGCGTGCCGCCCGTCCGCGTCACGCGCGCGTCGCCGCCCCAGGAGATCGACTATCTCTTCTGCGTGACCAACGGCGGCACCCTCGTGCTCGGCGAGCGCGTCCACACCCTCACGGCGGGCGACCGCCGGTCCGTCTTCATGCGGGGCGAGATCGTCAGAAGCTACCCGTCGCTCAGCGTGCCGGAAGGCTGGCTCTGGATCGTCCAGGTGCCCCTGAGCCGCGAGACCACCGTGACGCTCCAGCTTCGCGCTCCGGTCGGGTGGCCGCTCGAGTCGGTGGCCGTGACCATGGACGGTGTTCCGTGATCGTCTTCCATCTGGTGCTGGTCGCGCTCGCTCTCGCGGGATGCGGCGGTGTCGCCAAGCCATCGGCGACCGCGGAGGCGAAGACTGTGGCGGGAGCCCAGGGCCCGGACGGGGCCGACCAGCCGCCGAAGACGGGCGATCCGGCGCGTCTCAACGAGCAGGTCAGCCGGGTCGCCGGCGAGCTCAGCGAGCTACAGAACGCGGTCGCCAAGCTCATCGTGGCGTCGCGACAACAGGAGGATCAGCTGACGTTCCTCCGGCGCCGGTTGGAGGAGCTGGAATCGGTGAACCGAGGGCGCCTGCCGGCGGCGCCCGGTGGCTTTGCCCCGTCGGCGCCGGGCGGAGTCCCGGGCAGCTTCGCTCCCTCCGCGCCGGGCGGAGTCGCTTCGCCGGGGCCGACGCCGCTCGCGTCGGCGACCACGACGCCGGCCGCCGAGCTCTATCGCGCGGGGACCGAGAAGCTCCAGGCGAAGAGCTTCGACGCGGCGGTCCTTACCTTCTACGACCTCATCGTGACCTATCCGGACCATCCGCTGCGCGAGAGCGCCCAGTTTTTGGTGGCGGACATCCTCTACACGCAGAAGGACTTCCGCGGCGCGCTCGCCGAGTTCGAGGCGCTGATCGCCGCCGTCCCGCGTGGCGAGCGGGTTCCGGACGCGCTCCTGAAGATCGGCCAGTGTCAGAAGAGTCTCGGTGATCTCGCGCGTGCGAAGCGAACCTGGGAGCGCGTCGTCAGGGATCACCCGGCAAGTGTCGCGGCTCGCCAAGCGCGAGTCCTGCTCCGAAACTAGGGCCCTCCGACGTGGACGACGTCAGCGGGATGGATCTCCACGACGGCCGCCTGGCGGATGAGCGTGACGGAGAGGACCAGCCTGGTCACTCGGTCCTTGCGAAGGAGCTTACCGCGCACCCCCGCGAGCGGGCCGCGCACCACTTCGACGTCCATGCCCTCGACCAGGAACGGATGCGGATCGTACTGCAGCGTCGTTCTCGCGAGTCGCTGGATCGCCTCGATCTCGGCGTCCGGCACCGGCTCGGGACGGCCACTGGTGCCGACGAGGTCGGCGACGCCGACGACGTTGAGCACGCGCAGACGCTCGACGAGAGGGAAGCGGGCGAAGCAATAACCGGGGAAGAGCGGGAAGGCCACCTTCTTGCGGCGGTCCTTCCACCGGCTCCAGCGCTCGACGATGGGAAGGAAGGTCTCGACCTCGCGATTCACGAGCTGGTCGCGAACCGTCTTCTCGTGACGGGAGCGTGTGCGCACCACGTACCAGAGGGGGATACCCCGCGGGTCAGAGACTGTTACGGCCTCATCGCGTGCGAGCTCCGGAGCCTCGAGAGCCTTTGACGGTGACGCGGGCATTATCGGCAATAACCGACGGCATTATAGGACAGTTCCGTCTCACCAGAAAAACCCGGGGGTCAACATGACGCGGACACCATTCGAGACCGGCATGCTGTTGCAGTGGCTGGGAGAAGTCCTGAGAGCGGCCGATGGCGTCGATGTCGACGTGGTCGTCGTCGGCCAGCCGGACTCACGGTCGTCCGTGCAGATCACCCTGCACGGCGTCCCCGGCCCGCTGGGCGGCCTCGAAGTCAGTCTGTGCGAGACCGACTGAGCCGCCTGCCTTCCTGCGACTCAGGTCCAGCGGATCGACGATCCACCGTCGACCCGAGCGGCCCGGGGCCGCGCCGCGCTCGTCGGCCAGGATCGTATCGTCCGGGAAACCCTGAGCGAGGGGCCGGCGGCGCGCGCGGCATCGATCGCGACCCGCCGTTCCAGCGACGCCATCAGAGCTTGCGAAGCCTCGGCACGAGCAGGGCGGCGGCGGCGCCGACGGCCATCAGCGCGAGGCCATTCACGCCGAGCGCGGCGCTCACGCCGAACAGCGACGCGAGCGCGCCGATCTGGAACTGGCCGAGCGGCGCCATCCCGATGGACACGACCCACGCGCCGCCGGCACGGCCCCGGAGCCCGCTCGGCACGGCGAGCTGGATCAGCGTCTGGGCGAGGACATCGGTCGCTGCGCCCAGCGCGTTGGCGCCGACGAGGATGAGCAGAACGACGGCGAAGCTCGGAGCGAAGCCGAGCGCCACCAGCGACGCGCCGAAGGCGATGAGCGCGCCGAGGAAGAGGGGACCGAAGCTGCGTGCGGCGCCGAGCCGCGAGGTGAGCGCGATCCCGGCGAGCCCGCCGACCTGGCGCGCGGCCGTCATCACCCCGAGCCCGCCGGGTCCTACCCGCAGCACGTCGCGGGCCAGGCTCGGGAGCAGCGCCTGGTGGGAGAAGCCGAGCACCTCTGCGAGCGCCGTCAGGCTCATGAGTTGCAGGAGCACCCTGTCGCGTCGAATCGTCGTCAGGAAGTCGAAGACATCGGCGCGGACCGAGCCGGCGTCCGCGGCGCTGGAGCGACCATTCGCTCGCGCCGGGAACATGGCGGCCGCGCTCGCGAGATAGCCCACCGCCACCGCCAGGTAGGCGACGGCCGATCCGTGGCGGGCGATCAAGAAGCCGATCAGAAGCGAGCCGAAAAGGCCGCCGACCCGTGGGGTGAGGGCGAC
>QHSR01000050.1 GCA_003221635.1 Candidatus Rokuibacteriota bacterium
CGCCGAGACCGAGCACGAAGCGCCCGCCCGAGATCGCGTGCAGCGTCGCCGCGGCCATCGCGATGGTCGCCGCGCTCCGATTCCAGATGCCGAGGATGCCGGTGCCAAGCATGATCCGCGTCGTGCGCGCCGCCGCCTCGGCGAGCAGCACGGTCATGTCGTACGCCCACGCCTCCGGCATGAAGAAGCCGTCGTAGCCGAGGCGATCGCCCTCGGTCGCGAGTCCGATGATCGCCTCGCGCCGTGACTCCAGCAGCATGACGGAAAGACCGATTCGTCTGCGCATGCGGCATCCTCCTGCTCGAAGCGGACGCTATCAGCGGGACTGTGGCACGGCCCACGTACGTGTTCCGGCCGTTTCCGGACCCGACTAGCGTCGGCTGAGAGACAAGCAGGACGAGGTGCCGACCCCGAAGTCAATAACCGCGTGCACCATCGCGCCTCTTCGCGGACGGAGACGGCGCTCCCTCGTGCGCCAGCAGCCACCGCTTCCGCCAGATGCCGCCCCCGTACCCCGTGAGGTGACCATCGCTCCCGATGATCCGGTGGCACGGAATAACCAAGCAGACGGGGTTTGGCGCGTTCGCTAGACCAACCGTGCGAGCCGCGCGCGGGCGCCGTACGATCTCGGCGAGCCTTCGGTAGGTCATCGTTGTACCGGGCGGAATCGTCCGCAGCCCTTCCAGACCTGCTCCTCGAAGGAAGTGCCACTGCAGTCGACGGTGATGCCGTTGAGCGCGTTAAGATCTTCAGAGAAATACGTGTGCACTCGTGTCGCGTACCGTTGGGATCACGCTGTCGCTCCAAGACGACCCCGGGGAAGCGAGCGCGGATCCGCGCGAGCATTCGCGACCGCGTGGCCGGAAAGGCGAGCGCGCAGAGGGCATCGTCACTCGCGACAATGGTCAGCGTTCCGAGCGGCGACCGAACGTGATCGACCCAGAGCACGGTCAACTCCGCAACACAACTCTCCCGGATGCTCGACGTGCGGTGTTGATAACGGCATCGTCGAGCCACAAGAGCATGGCTGCATAGGCACGCCATGGCCGCCATCGCTCCGCCCGACGCTGGAGCAGAGCGGGTGAAGGTTTCGCCAAGTGCCGTCGCATCGCGCGGAGAAGGCCGAGATCGCTTACTGGAAATGCATCTGGCTCGCGCAGCGCGCGCATCGCGATGTACGACGCGGTCCAGTCGCCGATGCCAGGGAGCGTTAGAAGTGTGGCTACAGTCTGCTCCACAGAATTGGTCGTCCGAAGCAACGCGGGATCTCTCATCACCGCGGCGGCCAGCGAAGAGATGGCTGCTGCCCGCGTTCCGGGGATGCCGATGCTCGATAAATCAGCGTGGGCGAGCGCCTTCGGTTCCGGAAATAGGACTCGCGGGTCACCACTCGACGTCGGCCCGCTGAGCCGCTCGCCGAATGTTGCCGCCAGCCGTCCGGCCAGCGTCGATGCTGCCGACACGCTCACCTGCTGGCCGAGCATCGCCCTCACTGCGAGCTCGAACGCGTCCCACGCTCCAGGAACCCGCAATCCCGAGCGCGCGGCAAGGCGGCTCGCGAGCGCCGAATCACGGCCGAGATGCGCCGCGATCGGTTCAGGATCGGCGTCGAGGTCGAAAAGATGGCGCAAACGCGCGGCAACGGCGGCCAGCGCGGGCAGCCGATCGACGGTGATCGTCGCTAGGAGAAAAGTCTCTGCGGCAGCGCTGACCTCCACGATTCCCTGCGTGCCTGCCAGGCTCATCGTCCGACGGTAGACGCCGTTTTCGACGGACTCAACACCCGGAATCGCACGCGGCGCGAGAAATGCCAGGACCCCGGCCCAGTCGTACGGAGGCCGGTACGGTAAACGCAACGTGAGTCTGGAAGGCGTCGACCCTGCAGACCGGCGCAGGTCCCGCGGCGCGCGCCCAAATGTCCGCTGCATCACCGCGTTGAATCGGCGGACGCTACCGAATCCCGCGCCGAGCGCAACTTGGGTCAGAGGCAGGCCGGAATCGGTAATCAATTGCTTGGCGAGAAAGACTCGCTGCACTTGCAAGACCGCCGCGGGGGACGCTCCTACGTGCCGTCGGAAAAGACGGCGCAAGTGCCTGCTCCCGACACCGAGCCGCGACGCAAGTGCCTGGAGATTTGTGGCCTCCGGCCCTTCCTCGGCGATGAGGCGGAGCGCACGATTGACGGTCGCCGCAGTCCCACTCCAGGCTGGAACTCCCGGATTGATCTCGGGCCGACAACGGAGGCACGGTCTGAACCCGGCTGAATATGCCGCTGCCGCCGTCGGCAAGAAGACACAGTTTTCGAACCGGGGCGTGCGGGCCGGACAAATCGGCCGGCAGAAGATTCCTGTCGACAAGACCCCTGTGAGGAAGCGGCCGTCGAACCGTCGATCGCGGGCCTTGACAGCCCGATAGCATGCCTCTCGGTCAAGA
The DNA here is from genome assembly GCA_003221635.1 of Candidatus Rokuibacteriota bacterium. Taxonomy (GTDB): domain Bacteria; phylum Methylomirabilota; class Methylomirabilia; order Rokubacteriales; family CSP1-6; genus AR31. Next base: position 2,434 of record QHSR01000050.1, read on the forward strand.
TCCATGGCCAGTGGCCTGATCATAGACGCCGAAGAGGACCGAAAATCTCGCCGTTTTCGGACCTCACCAGTTGGCGACTTACCGATCCGTTCCTCTAATCTCTCCGCTTCTTCGCCGCTCAACGTCACGCGCTGACGGCCGAGCGTCCCCAAGACGATCCGGATGTGGGTCTCTGTCGCCCCCTCCGTGTCTCGGGTGAGAGGGGAAATCCAGAGAAGGCGTTCTTGATTCGCTAGGTCCGGGCTGCGGGGTGGTGAACATGGTGGCTAGCGGCGCCCCCGCTGGCGGACCTCCGATCAGCGGACAATGAAATCGCGCACTTGAATTATGTAAGTTCGAGCGTGGCCCGTTGGGGCCGCCACTTACAGGCGTGTTCTCGGGCGGGTTGCTCAGCCGCCCCGCGTTTTACTTTCCCGGCCGCGATAGCGCGCTGCGCGCAAGATCATCCGACGAGCCTCGCCCGCGTCACATCGAGCGGGTGATCGATCAGAGCCTGCACCCGTTCGATGAAACGCACCGTATGCGGCAGGCCCGCGTGATGGTCGAACGCAGCTTCGTCTACCCAGCGTGAATGGATGTAGAAAAGGCGCGGGTCACGGGCCGAGCGGAACGCGTGAATGCTCAGGCAGCCAGCTTCCTCACGGGACGGACCAACGACGTTGCGGAGCGCCTCTTCCACGGCAGTCTCGTCTCCAGGGTGCGCATGAAAACGTCCGAAGATGAACAGCTCCAAGCGTCCTCCTCATGCAGCCATCGTTGTATGGTGGCTGAGCATCGCGGCGATTCTCCGTCAGCCGTCCACCCTCTGCAACGTGATGGACAAAGCTCCCAAGCGGCGTTTGATGAACTGCCTGAGCATCGCGTTGACGAGAAGGAGCCGGTCCGTGCGTGGCATCATTGCCGCCACGAGCTTACGAGGAGGCCGTCATGACGCTCGACGTGCCGTTGCTCAGA
>QHSR01000220.1:0-4371 GCA_003221635.1 Candidatus Rokuibacteriota bacterium
AGCGGCACGCCGAGCAGGACCGATCGCGTGGTGGACACGTCCGCGCGCGCGCGAACGAGGAAGCCATAGTAGATGACGCCCACGATGCCGCAGCCGATGAAGACCAAGGCCACTTCGGCTTGCACCGCAACGGTGATGGCGAACGCCGCAGCCGCGAGCACCCACTCCAGCCAGTCCTTCATCCCGAGCTTGGTGAGCCGGTAGCACGAGTGCAGGATCAACGCGATCACGGCCGGACTCACGCCGTAGAAGATCGCGATAACCCATGGCAGCCCGCCGAAGTGCACGTAGAGCGCGCCCATGGCCGCGACGATGACAAAGTTCGGCAGGATGAACGCCCATCCCCCGGCCCAGGCACCCCAGAAGCCGCCCCGAATGTACGAGATCCAGATGCCGACCTGGATCGCGAGGGGACCCGGCAGCGACTGGCAGACGGCGATGCCCTCGCGCATCTCGTCCTTGCTGAGCCACCTCCTGTCGCCCACCAGCTCGCGCTCCATCTGGCCCACGAGCGCGACCGGACCGCCGAAGCCAAGGACACCGAGGCGCAAGTAATAGCGGACGAGCTCGCGGATCGGCACGCGTTCCGTTATCTTCTCCCGTTCCATCGCTGATCCTCCCCGAGTGCGCCGGAGTGTAATCCTTGACGGGCGGTGTAGCAAGCGTTACGGTGACCTCGATGCGCTGGCTGACGCTGCTCACGAGCCTGCCGCGCACGCCGACCCGGCACCGCGTCGGCGTCTGGCGCAAGCTCCAGCGGATGGGCGCCGTCCGGCTGCGGAGCGCCGGCTGGATCCTGCCCGAAACTCCGGAGACCACGGAGTTGTTCCAGTGGCTCGTACAAGAAATTCAATCGTTCCGCGGCGAGGCAACGTTGCTGCGCGTCGATCGCATCGAAACGATGACCGACGAAGAGATCGCCAGCCTCTTCCACAAGGCCCGAGGCGTCGAGTATCAAGCGGTGGTGCAGGGCTGTCGGGACATCCTCCGGCCTCTCGATCGGTACCAGGCGAACCACCGCCGAGCGATCCCGCAGCTCCGCAGCAAGCTCGACGGCCTAAAGCGTGAGCTGGACCGCGTCCAGTCCATCGATTACCTGAAGGCGCCGGCCGGGGAGCGCGCCCGCAGCCTGTGGGAGACGACGGCCAAGCGTCTGCGCGCCGCGGAGACGCGCCCGCGACCGACGAGCGGGCGCCACCGAACGTCGCTACCGCCCCGCGGCAGCACGTGGGTCACGCGGCCGCGACCCCACATCGACCGCATCGCCTCCGCCTGGCTCATCAAGCGCTTCTGCGATCCGGAGGCAAAGTTTGCCTTTGCCGACGCGGCCGACGCCGCGCGCAAGGGAATCCCGTTTGATGTTCTCGGCGCGGACTTCGGCCATCACGGCGAGGACTGCACGTTCGAGACCCTGGTCAGGCGGTTCGGCGTCAAGGATCGACGGGTCAGGGTGATGGCCGAGATCGTGCACGAGGCCGACCTGCATGACGGCAAGTTCACCCGTAACGAAGCCACGGGCGTGGACCTGGCGATCAACAGCCTCGTTGAGGCCACGCCGGACGATCACGAGCTGCTCGAGCGCGGAATGGCGATCTTCGAGGGGCTGTACACGGTGTTGAAGCAGAAGACCTAGCACATCCATCACGTCGTAACCCTGGAGAAGAGGCAATGAGAAAAACGACGATCGCGCTGGCGTTCCTCGTGGCGTGGTTCTTCGCCGTGCCAACAGGATGGGCCCAGAACTATGGTGACACGGAGCATGCCGAGCTTGCGAAGGCGCTGAAGGACGCCAAGATCTCGCTGCAGCGCGGGCTGACGGCCAGCGCCAAAGAAGGCAAGCCGATCTCCGCGAAGTACGAGGTCGAGCACGGCAAGCTGCAGCTCTCGGTCTACACGATGAAGCGTGACACGTTCTCCGAGGTGATTGTCGATCACAAGACCGGGAAGGTCGCGAAGGCGGCGCCGATCACCGGCGGCGGCGACCTCACGGCGGCGAAGGCGCAGAGCGAGGCGATGGCCAAAGCGAAGCGGACCCTCGATGCGGCTGCGTCCGAGGCCGTGAAGGAGAACAAGGGCTACCGCGTCGTCAGCGTCATGCCCGCGCTGAAGGACGGTCATCCCGTGGCCGACGTCACGCTGGTGAAGGGCGCCGAGTGGAAGACCGTGTCTGAAAAGCTCGACTGACGGCAAGAACGCCGGCGTCCGCGCACGATGGAAGAGAGTCCCTGAGGATTCCGAGTGACCGATCGGGCCGAGCAGAAGCAGGGGGAGCGTCATGAGTGACGTGTGGACCGGGAGGGAGGGGCGACGTTGGGCGCCAGCCGCGGCGCTCGCCTTATCACTGGCGTTCGTGTGGAACGGGCTCAAGCGCGAAGAACTCATTGCGATGAATTCGATCATCCTCCACACGCACAGCGTGGCGGGCGCGACGCCGATCCTGGCGCTCGATATGTACGAGCACTCGTACCACCTGGACTACGGCGCCGCGGCGGCGAAGTACGTCGACGCATTCATGGAGAACATCAACTGGACGAACATCGCCCGGCTCCATCAGGCGCACGCGCGATGAAAGCGAGGAACGGCCCATGAAATCCCTGGCGTTGAACACGATCGTTTTTCTCGGGCTGGTCGCGATCGTTGCCGCGCCGGTCACGGCGCGCGCCGCCGATCCCGACTGGAAGATGGTGGAGCAGGCACTGGGCAAGTCGGGCCAGCTACAGTCGGGCGACGTCTTCCGCATCGGCATGCCGCGAACCGACCTCGCGGTCACCGTGAAGGGCGTTCCTGTCAAGGCTGGATTCGCACTCGGGTCGTACGCGGCGTTCAAGCAGGTGGGGGATCGCGCCATGGTCATGGGCGACCTCGTCCTCCTCGATCAGGAGGTGCCGGCCGTCATGTCCGGCCTCCTGAGCGGTGGTCTCGAGGTCACCGCCGTGCATAACCATCTCAACGAGATGTCGCCACACGTGATGTACATGCACTACACGGGGCACGGGGACGCCGTGCAGATGGCGAAAGCGCTGCGGCAAGCGCTGTCCGCCAGCGCAACTCCGTTGGGTACCGGCGGAGCACCTCCGGCGGCAGCCTCCCAAGGCCCTGGACTCGACATAAAGCAAATCGAGCAAGCCCTCGGCCGCCAGGGCCGGGACGTCGGAGCCGGCGTCTTCCAGGTGACGGTGCCCCGCGCCGAATCGATCACCGAGATGGGGCAGCCATTGCTGCCGGCCATGGGCGTGGTGACGGTGATGAACTTTCAGCCGACCACAGATGGCAAGGCAGCCATCACCGGGGACTTTGTGCTCGTCGACAAGGAGGTCAACGCTGTGGCCCGGACCCTCCGGCAACACGGCATCGACGTGACGGCGCTGCACAACCACGGGCTCATGGACACGCCGCGGCTCTTCTACATGCACTTCTGGGGCAACGACGACCCGGTCAAGCTGGCGCAGGCCCTCAAGGCCGCGCTCGACCAGACCAACAGCCGCAAGTAAAGGAGGGTGCATGAAGTGGGTCTGGTCTCGTCAGATGCCGCCGTATGCCCTAATCGTGACGCTCGTGGCGGCGATCGGGGTCGGTTTGTGGACGCCGTTGGGTCGTGGCGGCGCGCCGCCGGCAGCAGACCATCCTTCGTTGCGGCAGGTTGTTGAGTTCGAGCTTCCAGGACCGACGGGCAAGCGCTTCGATTATCTGACCATCGACGAGGATGACAACTACCTGCTGTCCGCGCATCTCGGCGCAGGAGTCTTGCATGTTGTCGACCTTCGGGCGAACGCGGTGGTCAAGACCGTCCCCGATGTGCCCGGCATCGAAGGCGTCGCGTACATCGCCGAGGGCAAGAAGATCTACACCGCGAACTGGGGCGAGAACAAGATCGGCGTCATCGATGTCGCTCGCATGGCAGTCGTCAAGAGGCTTCCGACAGAAGCCAAGCCCGACGGCATTGCCTCCGCCGCACCATTTCACAAAGCGTACGTGTCGAATGAGCGCGCCAAGGCGGAGAGCGTCATCGACGTCAGGACCGATACGATCGTGAAGGTGCTGCGCTTTGACAGCGAAACGGGTGTGCCGCAGTACGACCCTATCGCGCGCAAGATTTATGTCAACCTTCAAGACCAGAATATTCTCGCGGTGATCGATCCCGCCACGGATGCGGTGGTGGGCCGGTATCCCGTCCAGGGATGCCGCCGCAACCATGGCATGGCGGTCGACCCCGAGCACCATCGCGCGTTCCTTTCCTGCGAGGGCAACGACACCCTCACGGTGTTCGACCTCGACACGCGTCGGGCGATCGCCCACCTGCCGATGGCCAAGGGGGCGGACGTCGTGATGTTCGATCCAGGGCTCGGCCGCATCTATGTGGCGTGCTCGAGT
>QHSR01000220.1:4498-19341 GCA_003221635.1 Candidatus Rokuibacteriota bacterium
TCGTCTTCGAGGCCGTGGCCAATTAGGATTCTCCCACCGCTGCTCGCAGTTCTGCTCATCCCGGCATCGGCGCTGGCATACCGCCCATTCGTCTCCACCGACGCGGCCGTCGCCGATCCGAGAGAAGTCGAGATCGAGTTCGGCTATTTCAACCTTGAGCGGACGCGCCAGAGGAACACGATCACCACGCCGAGCGTGGTGGTCAACTATGGTGTCGCAAAGAACTGGGAGGCGGTCGGAGAGTTTCGCGTCGAGGCCAGCCCTGAGTTCGAGATCACCGACCCGGGACTGTTCTTGAAGGGCGTGCTGAAGGAAGGCGTGCTCCAAGAAAAAGAAGGCGTGAGCTTTGCGATTGAAGCAGGGCCGCTGCTGCCGTCGACCCTTCCGCACGAGCATGGCGTCGGAGTCGAGGCGATCGGTATCGTGAGCGGAAAGGTCGCGCCGGTCACGGTACACGTCAACGGTGGCGGCGGCCTCGATCGAGACGACCGACACGCCTTTGCGATCTGGGGTGTCATCGGCGAGTTGCCGGTGCATCCGAAGCTCCGGGCAGTCGGCGAGGTCAACGGCGAGAGCACGCAGGGCCAGCGGCCGAACAACTCAGCACTCCTCGGCGTCATCTGGCACCCGACGTCGAAGAACGTGTTTCTCGACGCTGGGGTCCGGCGCGGCATCAGTCGGGCTGCGCCGGACTGGCAGTTCACGATCGGTCTGACGTTCGGCTTCTCCCTACCGACTTCACCGACTTCGGCGCGGCAGTAGTCAAACAATGCTGCAAGCGCGCTGATCTCACTCGGACGCGGCCGACATGACGCCTTTCGTCACACTGGTGCTGGCTGGCTTCCTGGCCCGCTTCGGGTATCAGATGGCCCGGAGCCCGGTGCTCCCGCGCTTTGCCCAAGACCTCGGCGCCGCTCCCGAGTTGCTCGGTCTGATCTTCGCTGCCTCGACGATCACCGGGGTGGTGATCAAGCTCCCCGCAGGAGCGCTCTCCGATGTACTCGGCCGCAAGCGCATGATGCTTCTGGGCTGTCTTTTCTTCGCCGCCCCCCCGTTCCTTTACCCTTTCGTCCATTCTCCGGGCGCGCTGCTCGCGTTGCGCTTCCTCCACGGCTTCGCCACCGCCATCTTCTCGCCGGTGGCGTCGGCCTTCGTGGCGGACCTCTCCACGCAGGGACGCGGACAGAGGCTCGGGTGGTTCGCGTCGGCGAATGACCTCGGAGGTACCATGGGGCCTCTGCTCGGAGGGCTCTTACTGTTCTTCACGGCCAGCTACTCGATGACCTACCTGGCCGTCGGGGTCCTCGGCCTGCTTCCCCTGGCGATCATCCTCCGCTTGCCAGAGGATCGGACCCCTCGCCCCGCGAGCTCCACACTCGGCGCCAGCTCCCGGCGGTTCTGGTCGGGGATCCGTGAGGTCGCGTCCAGCCGCGCCGTGGTGATCGCATCGGTGCTCGAAGCGGCCATGTATGTGGGGTACGGGGCTTTCCTCGGCTTCTTTCCTCCATATGCTCAGGGGATCGGGTTCAACGACGCCCAGATCAGCCTGGTCCTGGGAGCCCAGCTCGCCACCACCATGGTCGCCAAGCCACTCGCGGGCTGGCTCTCCGATCGTGTCGGGCGAAAACCCATGATCCTGGCGGGTCTTTTTCTCTGCGCCCTTATGCTCCCCGCCGTTCCGGCGCTCACTTCAATCTGGTTTCTCTTCCTGGTCTCGGCGCTCTTCGGGCTGGGGGTCGCCATCGTCACCCCTTCGACCACGGCCCTCGTGGCGGACCTCGTCAAAGCTGGCCGCATGGGGTCAGCGATGGGGGTGTTCGGCACAATCTGGGACTGCGGAGAGGCGGCCGGACCGATCCTCGCGGGCGTGCTGATCGCCTCGCTCTCATACGCGCCCGCGTTCGGGCTGATCGCGGCCTTCATGGCCCTCGTGGCCCTGGTCTTCCTCGTCGCCGTGAAGGACCCGACCGCCGCGGTCGCAGCGGCTGATCGGCCAGTGTAAGTCGGCCTACAGACGCCGGCGAGCCGATGCCGGCCGCGGATCCCGCCAAGCTCGCGCTGCGCGGGCGGCTCCCCGGAGAACAAATTGGCAGGAGTCATACCAGTGCGGCGAATGTTCGGAGACCCTATGAAACAGGCGCTTGGCTCTACCACCCGGAACGCTCAAGCGATCGGCGACCAGTTTTTCGCGGGACGTATACTATTGGCCTGATCGTTCTTGCGGCCGACCGGAGCGGACTCCCGAACCGCTCGCCGAATCGACGGCACGCTAGCCTGGCCGGTCGCGGTAAACCGCCGCACGATGCGTGTCCGGCAGGAAGGCGTACACGGTGTTGCGGGCAGCGTCGAAGCCGATCGTGTGTGCGCCGCGTTCAGTCGGGACGCTTTCAAGACAGCGCATCGTCGCGGTATCGAACACGTCGATAACCCCAGGATCGCCAATCGCGACATAAAGATGCCGGAAAGCGGCGTTGAGGAAGATGACGTCCGGCACGCCGCTGATCGCATGCTCACTCTGAACGGCCCCAGACCGCGCATCGACCACGAGTAGGGCCTTACCGTCGCAAGCACAGAAGAGACGCCCCGTCGTCGGATCGAGGTCAAGCCCATGGGGGCCCACCGCCGGCATCGGAAACGCGTCAGCGAGCCGTGAAGGGTCGGCGCTGTCGACAGCAACGATCTTCGGCGGATCTGCGATGTTCACGTAGAACCGTTCGCTCTCGTCATCGAAGACGGCCCAGCGCGTTCGGCCCGGAACCGGAATGTCGGCGATCACGGTTCGGGTGCTGATGTCCACGAGCGAGACGGTGAACGACCCTCTTCGCGCCGGATCGCCGACGTTCGCCGCAAGCAGCAGTCGATGCCTGGCATCGTAGGCGAGACCGTTCGGCCCGACGCCGACCTTCACTCTGGCCACGGTCTCCTCCCATGACGGCGAGAAGATCCCGACGGTGTCCTCTCCACGGTTGGAGGTGAACACCAGGTCGTGCGCCTCGGAGACCAGCGCTCCGGCGACTCGCGTCAGGTGCGGGATGGAGCGGAGGTACGTGTGGGTCGCGCAGTCGATCACGTCGACGGCGTCGTTCGCGGTGTGCGCCACGTAGAGCAGGCCCCTCCCGCCATGGACGGCCGCGTGGTCGAACCCACCCGGCGTTGCGTGCGGGGGAAGGTCGACGTAGCCGAGGTGTTCCAGCGCCATACGCCGCTGGTTAGGCCTCCGCCGGTCCTAGCCGTGTCCAGCGCCGGCGACGCTGGCGCGACAGTACGCGTACAAGGCGTCGTACGCGGGGAACTGCCGAGTCATGTTGTCATGGTCGTCCTTGGCGATGGCCTGGAAGCCGGTGGCCAGCGCGTACAAGCCCGCGGACTCCGGCGTCAGCTGACGCGCGTCGGTGTCCGCTCCGCGCACAATGAGGGCGAGCGCGCGGAGCGCCGGATCCTCGAGCTTGTGTTTCTCCAGGAATGCATCGAAGGAGCAGCGGTCACCCACGTGGCCGAGCTCCACCCCCGGAATGTCGTAGGGCATGGCCCCTTCACGCTCGGCAACCGCCATGACCTGGTCGGCTGGCACGAAGAGGAACGTCGGGTTCTTGTCGATGAACCGCGTGATCAGCCACGGACAGGCGATGCGGTCGACGCGCGCCTTTTCACGAGTGACCCATTTCATCGGCAGTCTCCTTCCCTACTTCGCCTTGACGCTGTTGGTCTGGTCGAGCGCGGCCTTCAATCCCTGGGCGAGTCGTGCTTCATCGGACGCCCCCTTTCGTGCCACGAACTCCGAAACCGTCGAACGCGGTCACCGAGTCGGCTTTGGTCCACAGCCCCACGCGACCGGACTTGAACCGCGCGTCACGATGATCCAGGTACAGCTTGCCGTCGAGCCACGCTTGCATGTGGTCGCCCACGGCCACGAGGCGAACGGTGTGCCATTGGCCGAGCGCCGGAGCCTTCACGGCGGCCGTCGCGAGCTGCCGCCGGCCCCGGTCGTAGGAGTAGAGTCGGAAGTTGTCCTCGAGGGCGTTGGCCCGGACGACGTAGTATTTCCCGTCGGTGAACCGGAACACGATCCCGCCCGATGCGTCCTCCCGGCCGGCGACCGGCTTGAACTTCATCGAGACATCCACGTCGCTGTAGGGTCCGCCCGGCGCCACGATGACGTTGAACTCGTTCTTCGTCGCTCGCTGCACCAGCACCTTCCTACCGCTGGGCGCCCCCACCATCGCCTCCACGGTCCATTGACCGTCGACCGTCGTCCAGCCCTCGATCCCCTGCGTCTCGACGTCGAACTTTTCTTCCGGAACGTTGTCGGGCACCTTGATCTCCGTCACGCCCGCGAGGGCGGGCGCGCCACGCGTTACGCCATACATGCCGAGCCCTGCCAGCGTTGCCCTCAACAGGCCGCGTCGTGACATCGTCAGACTTTGCATCTGAGCCTCCTGCATCCGGATCCTCGGAGCGGCCTTCCCGCGGTGCCTTCACCGGCGCGGCGAACGCTCCTACGTCTTCCGCCGTTTCAAGACCGAATGGAGACCGTCGAAGATGGCCATGCCGCGCTCGAGCAGCTCGTGATCGTCCGGCGTGGCCTCGGCGAGCGCGCGGATGGTCAGATCCACACCCGTCGACTCGTTCCGTGTGAACTTGCCGTCGTGCAGGTCCGCCTCATGGACGATCTCGGCGATGAGCTTGACTCGCCGGTCCTTGAGGCGGAAGCGCTTGACCAGCGTCTCGAACGTGCAGTCCTCGCCGTGATGCCCGAAATCCGCGCCGAGCACATCGAACGGAATCCCCTTGCGGGCGGCATCGGCCGCGTCGGCGAAGGCGAACTTCGCGTCCGGATCGCAGAAGCGCTTGATGAGCCAGGCCGACGCGATGCGGTCGATGTGCGGCCGGGGCCGCGTCACCCAGGTGCTGCCCTGCGCGGGCAAAGACGTGCGATGGCGCCCGCCGGTCGCGCGCGGTCGGGTCTCCGCGGCCCGCAGGCGCTTGGCCGTCGTCTCCCAGAGAGCGCGGGCCCGCTGGCCGGCCGGTGCCTCGAGGTAATCGATGGACTGTACCCGGTCGAGCTCGCGTTTGAACCCATCGAGCCTGGCACGGAGCGCCGCGACCGACCCGCGGTGGGTCGTCCGGTGGCGATCGATCTGCGCCAGGATCTCCCGGCAGCCCTGCACCACCGCCTGGTATTCTGCGCTTCGGGCTTTGTGGAACAGCGCGGCGATCTCCTCGTCCGTCATCGTCTCGACGCGGTCGACCCGGAGCAGCGTCGCCTCGCCGCGAAACGACTGGATCTCCTGAACAAGCCACTGGAACAGCTCCGTCGCCTCCGGAGTCTCGGGCAGGATCCAGCTGGCGCCCCGGAGCCGGACGGCGCCCATCCGCTGGAGCTTCCGCCAGACCCCGACGCGGTGCCGGGTCGGCTTGGGCGGCAGGGTCGTGAGGAGCATCAACCAGCGCATGGGCTTGCACTGAGGGTAACGAGTGATACACTCACTGTCAAACGTTACCTCCTGGAGGTGGTGTGATCCCTTCGTCTCCGCCAGTGACCACAACGCGCGCGAGTCTTGCCGACCTGGTCGGGTACTTCCTGTATCTCGGCGCCCTCGGGTTCGGCGGCCCCGTCGCACTGGCTGGCTTCATGCACCGCGACCTGGTCGAAACGCGGCGCTGGATCGATGAGGACGAGTACCGACTCGCCCTGGCCCTCGCCCAGATCATGCCTGGGCCCCTCGCGGCGCAGCTTGCCATCGCGCTCGGGTACTTCCAGCGCGGTGTCCTCGGCGCGACCGCGATCGGGCTGGCCTTCGTGGTGCCGTCATTCCTGATGGTCGTCGCGATCTCGATCGCCTACCGGCGCTACGGCGGCCTCTGGTGGATGCAGGCCCTGTTCTACGGGATCGGGGCCGCGGTGATCGCGATCATCGCCATCGCGGCCTACAAGCTCGCGCGTTCGACGAACAAGCGCGACCCGCTGCTCTGGGCGATCTTCGGCGTGCTGGCCCTGGTCACCGTCTGGGCACAGGCCGAGCTGGCGGAGTTCTTCGTCCTGGCCGGATTCGTCGTGCTCTTCACGCGCGCGGGACCGAGCCGACGCCAGGCGGTCACCTCCGGGCTGGGCGGCCTGTTGGTCCTCGGGATCATCTGGTTGACGGAGCGCTGGTTCGTGAACCTGACGCTCGGTGGGGAACACGTGCTGCTCCAGATCCTCCTCTTCTTCGCCAAGGCCGGCGCCTTCGTCTTCGGGAGTGGCCTGGCGATCGTGCCATTTCTCCAGCAAGGCGTCGTCCAGCAGTTCGGCTGGCTGAACGAGCACCAGTTTCTCGACGCCGTCGCCGTCGCGATGATCACCCCCGGGCCGGTCGTCATCACGGTCGTCTTCATCGGATATCTGGTCGCCGGCATTCTGGGCGCGACGATGGCGGGTATCGGTATCTTCCTGCCCGTCTACCTCTTCACGATCATTCCCGCGCCGTGGTTCAGTCGCAACCGCAACAACGCCCAGCTGAAGGCGTTCGTTCAGGGCGCGACGGCTGCCGCGACCGGCGCGCTCGGCGGCGCGGTGATCGTCCTCGCCTATCGCGCGATCTACGACCTGCCGACGGCCGCCGTGGCCCTGGCGAGCCTGGCCGTGCTCTGGCGGTTCAAGCTCTCCGAGCCGATCCTGGTCACCGTAGCGGGAGCGATTGGCCTGATCGTCTGGCCGCTCGTCAAAGGAGGCTGAAATCGTGCCGTCACACGTGCGTGAGCGATAGCGGGAGGAACCCATGGTCACCCAGCAAGGGAAGGTCCTCTTCGTCTGTCTGCACGGCTCGGCCAAGAGCCTCATCGCGGCCGAATACTTCAACCGCCTCGCGTCCGCTCGCGGTCTCGCCGCGAGGGCGACGTCCGCCGGGACCGAGCCCGATGACGTGATCCCGCCGCGTGTCGCCCAGGGGCTACGGGCCGACGGCATCGACGTCGGGGAACGGCGACCCCGACGTCCCACGCCGGCCGATGTCGAGGCCACGGCGATCGTCGTCACGTTCGCCTGTGACCTCGGCGAGCTGGCGGCACGTGCGCCACGGCTCGAGCGCTGGGACGATGTGCCGGCGGTCAGCGAGGACTTCACACGTGCCCGCGACGCGATCGTCGCGCGCGTTGCCGCGCTCCTCGAGGACCCCGCGTTGGCACGATGACGACCTCTTGACCCGCCCGGGCGTCGAGGGCCGATACACCGTGGGGCCGTAGGGCCGCCTCATGCTTGGCTTTCTCTGGGAGCTGCGCTCGTATTTCCGGCAGGTGGCGGGCCAGCTCGTGCTGGGATCCGTGGCCGGCATCGTCATGAACACCGCCGTCGTCCTGCCGGCGATCCTGCTCGGCCGCGCGATCGACCGAGCGCTGTCGCTGGCGCGGGGCGAAGCGACGGCCGCGGACGTCGGCTGGGCGGCGCTGGCATTCGTCGGCGGCACGCTGCTGACCGAGGTACCTCGCATCGGGAAACGCTGGTGGCTGATGACGGCCAACGCGCGGATCCGCGCGAACGTACGAGCCGACGCCTTCCGCGGTGTTCTCACCTGGCCAATGGCCGACCTGCAGCGGACGTCGATCGGCGATCTCATGGCCAGGATTGTCGGAGACGTCGAGGTGCTCGGCGTCGGCATCCGCGAGTTCACCATCGAGACCTGGGACACCGTGCTCTTCTCCCTCTCCTTCGTCGTCGCCATGCTGGTGTTCGATCCGGGTCTCACGGTGCTGGCGCTGCTGCCGGCACCGCTGGCCATGGTCCTCGCGCACGCGACGGGCCGATGGGTCGCCGGGCGCACCACGAGCTCTCGCGAGGCGAACGCGGACCTCACCTCGGTGATTCAGGAGCATCTGTCGGCGATCAGGGTGCTGCGCCTCTTCGGCCGGGCCAGTGCGTCGGTCGAGCGAGTCGCGGAGCTGTCGCGGCGGGTCGCGGAGAGAAACCTGAGCCTCACCCGACTCAAGGGAGGTTTGCAGCCGATCTATACCACCCTGATGATCGCCGGTGTTCTCTTGATCGTCTGGCGCGGAAGCGAGCGCGTCGTCGCCGGCGTGATGACCGTCGGCGCCTTCGTCGCCTACCTCGAGCTGTTTCTCCGCTTCGTCAACCGCGGTCATCGGATCCCGCAGCTCGTGAACTCGCTGCAAAGCGGCGCGGCCGCATATGCCCGGCTGCGGCCCCTGCTTGCTCCCGCGCTGGGAGTTGCCCGCGAGCCTCGCCTCGCCTCCTTCCGCGCCGGGCACGTCGCTGGGATCGCGGAGACTGCGGGCAGACCGACGCCCAGAACGCCGGGCCCCGTCGGGGTGTCGCTCCGCAACATGACGTTCCGGTATCCGGGCGGTGAGGGCTCGGCCCTGAGGGGACTGAACCTCGACATCCCGGCCGGGCTTCTCGTTGCGGTGACCGGGCCCGTCGGATCCGGCAAGAGCACGCTCGCACGGTCACTCCTGGGAATCTATCCACTCGAATCGGGAACGGTGCTCATCGATGGCCATCCCCTCGCGACGCTCACGCCCGAAGCACGGAGCGGGCTCATCGGCTACCTGCCGCAGGACGCGCTCCTGTTTTCAGGCTCTCTGCGAGAAAACCTCACGCTCAGCCGCGGGGGCGGGCCTCACGACGATCCCTTTCTGCTGGATGCGGCGAGGTTGGCGGTGCTGGAGGAGGACATGCCCGGATTCCTGCGCGGCCTCGACACGGAAATCGGCGAGCTCGGGGTGCGCCTCTCCGGTGGCCAGCGCCAGCGGGTCGGCTTGGCGCGCGCGATCGCCGCGGCGGCGCCCCGCTTTCCGGGACTGCTGGTCCTGGACGACCCGTTCTCGGCGGTCGACGTCTCGACCGAGGCCCGCATCGTCGCGTCGCTGAAGCAGGCGTTCGGCCGGGAAGCGCCCGCTGACGACCGCGTGACCATCATCGTGTGCTCGCACCGCCTGGCCGCGTTTCCGCATGCCGATCTGGTCGTGGTGCTGCAAGACGGCAGGATCGAGGAAATGGGGACGCACGCCGAGTTGATGGCCGCCTCCGGCCTGTATGCGCGCATCTATCGAGCCCAGCTCAACGCCGAGATGGCGCCGGTCGACGGGGCGCGCCGGTGAGTCGTCGTGTCCTCGGCCATGACCGCGACACAGGAGACGCCAGGTCGCTGCCCGGACATCTGGCGAGCCTGCTGAGGCCCTGGCGCGTCAGGGGGAGCGTCGTGGTGCTGTTCGTGCTCGCGGCAGCTTCCTTCGAGCTGGTGCCGCCGTTCATCATCCGGACGATCGTCGACGACCATCTGACGACCGGGCAACCGGCTGGCTTGCTCGTCCTCGCCATCCTCTATCTCGGGGCCAACGCCGCCATCCAGGCGATGACGTTCCTCTACAGCTATCTCGCCGCAACCGTCGCGCAGGGGGTGCTGACCGGTGTGCGGGTGCGCCTCTTTGCCCAGCTTCAGCGGCTGCCAATCGCCTACTTCGACCGGACGCCGGTGGGCGACGTCATCAGCCGCTGCACGTCCGACGTCGAGACGCTGGACACCGTGTTCTCGTCGGGTGTAGCCGTCCTGGTGGCCAACCTCGTGCGGCTCGTGACCGTCGCGATCGGGATGGTCATTCTCAGCCCACCCCTGACCCTCGTGGCTGGTCTCGTAGCCCCACCGCTCGTCCTCATCATCCGGTACTTGCAGGTACGCGTCCGGCAAGCCGAGCGCGCGACCCGGATCGCGGTGGGAGCACTCACCGCTCGTCTCCAGGAGAGTCTGAGAGGCGCGGAGGTCATTCGCGCATTCGGTCGGGAACGCGAGGTCGTCGGAGGGTTCCGTCGGGTGCTCGCCAGTGTCCTGACCGCATCGAACCGCGCCACGCGGTTTTCGGCCCTGTACACGCCGATGACCGCGATCCTGTCGGCGTTGGCGGTCGCCGCGCTGCTCTGGGCCGGGACGCGACAGGCATTCGACGCGTTCGATATCTCGCTGGGGACGCTCGCCGCGTTCCTGATTCTCCTGCAACGCTTCTTCCAGCCGATCACGGCTCTGGGCGAAGAATGGCAAACGGTCCAAGGTGCCATGGCCGGCGCCGAACGCATCTTCGCGACGTTGGCACTGATGCCCGAACCCGCGGCCGAGGTGCCGACGGACCGCCGGGGCGGACTGCCGCCGATTCAGCTCGAGGACGTCGTCTTCGGCTACGCGGAAGGGCAGCCGGTCCTGCACCGCAGCTCTCTCGTGGTCAACGCCGGCGAACACGTGGCGCTGGTTGGACGCACCGGCGCCGGGAAAACGAGCGCCCTCCATCTCCTCGCTGGCCTCTACGCGCCGTGGGCGGGCACCGTCCGTGTCGCAAGTCGCGACCCCCGGTCGCTGAAGGAATCGGAACGCAGAAGGATCCTGGGGGTGGTGCCGCAAGTCGTGCAGTTGTTCTCGGGGACGGTCTTCGAGAATCTCACGCTCAGGGATGACTCGGTGTCGGAGGACGCCGTGCTCGAGGCGGCCCGAATTGCCGGCGCCGACGCGTTTGTTCGAGCGCTGCCGCAGGGCTATCGGACCATGCTCGTTGGCGGCAGCGGCGGCAGCGGAACGCAGATATCCGCTGGGCAGCAGCAACTGCTCGCCTTGGCCCGGGCGCTGGTGCATCGACCAGCGGTTCTCCTGTTGGACGAGGCGACCGCGGCGATCGACAGTGTGAGCGACGCGGCGTTTCGCGCGGCGCTGCGCGAGTCTGTCTTGCCGGCAGGATGCGCCGTGCTGACGGTGGCGCACCGGCTTTCGACCGCCGTCGAAGCCGACCGGGTGATCGTCTTCGACAAGGGCCACATCGTGGAGGAAGGCGCTCCCGGCGATCTCACCAGGCGCGAAGGACGCTTTGCCGCCTTACTGGAGCTCGAGGCCGCCGGCTGGGACTGGCGATCAGGTCCCTGAGCACGGCGCTCGCGCGCTTCGTCGCGGCCCGTCACCTTATTTCGAGATCGTGACCAGGGTCACGGCATTGACCAGGCTGTTGGCCAGCACGAAATTGCCGTCCCGCGTGACGGAGGTGTTACGCACGATGTTCCCGCCGCCCGGGATCGCCCAGCTCTGGAATTTCTCGGTCTTGGGATCGAAGCGCACGACCGTATTCGGGGTCGTCCCGGACTCGCTGTACCAGATCACGTCGTTGATCGCCGAGATGCCGTAGGGCTCGGATTTCGGCCCGCTCGGAGACGCCCATTCGGTCACCTTGCCGGTTGTGGGATCGAGACGGCCCAGATAGCCCCGCGAGAAGTCGCTGTACCAGACGATATCGTCGCTGGTGATCGCGATTCGCCGTGGGCGGGAAGCCGCGTCCGGCAACACGTACTCACGAATTTCCAAAGTCCTCGGATCGACGCTTCCCACTTTGTTGGTGCCGAACGCGACGTAGAACACGGTCCCCTTCGAATTGACCGCCATACCGTAGGGGCGCGACTTCGCCGTCGGCGGCGTGAGGAGCTTGATCTCGCCGGTTTTCGGGTCGAGCCGTCCCACCCGGTTGGCATTCTGAGCCGTGAACCACAGGATCCCGCTCTGATCGAAGATCAGCGTGTGCGGATCCTTCACGTCCGGGTCCGGCATCCTGTGCTCGGTGACCGCACCCGTCTTCGGGTCGAGCTTGCCGATCAACGCTCCGGTGTTTCCGGTGTACCAGATGTTACCGGCCTTGTCCTCGTCGAGACCGTGCGGTCCGGAGTGAGGCGTCTTGAGGGGATATTCCTTGATGTTGCCGGTCTTTGGATCGATCCGGCCAAGCATATTGGTCATCTGGCCCGTGTACCAGAGCGATCCGTCTCTCGCCGCCAGCGGATCGTGCGGCCGCGACCCGGGCGTGAGCACCTGCCACGCCTTGATCGAAACCTTGGCGGGCCCCGGGATCACCGCGCCGGCGGGCTTCGACTTTTCCGGGAAGTTCTTGGTCAAGTACTCCGTGATCGTGGCGACCTGGTCGGCCGGAACGACGACTCCGTGATTGGCCATCATTCGCATGACGGTGCGCCAGCCCTCGGCCGTGTATCCGGCGCCGAGCCGCGCATGGAACGGGTGGCAACTATTGCAGCTGGCCGCGACCATGTCCTTGCCCTTTCCCTCGGGTAACTCCTGGCCCCAGGCAGGAAGTGCCCCGCACAGCAGGGCCGCCTCCTCTGAGGACGATGATGGCCGGAATCGTCGGGAGGATTCTAGCGATGAGAGGACGGCAGAGCAAACATTTGACCATCGCCTCGGAAGCCGCGACGCGCGATAATGCCCGGCACCCGCACCATCACTGGGAGGATGACATGGCCAAGAAGATCCTGTTCGTCGGCGCCGGAGCCATTGGAAGCTACATCGGATCGTTTCTCTCGCGTGCCGGCCACGACGTGACGCTCGTCGATCCGTGGGCCGAGCAGGTCGAGACGATCCGCAAGAAGGGCATCTCCGTCACCGGGCCGCACGACCCGTTCGAGGCGCACCCCAGGGCCGTGCACCTCAACGAGGCCCAGCGCCTGCCGCGCGACTTCGATCTGGCGTTCGTCGCCATGAAGGTCTACGACACGGCGTGGGCGGCCCAGCTGGCGCTCCGACACCTGAAGCCCGAGGGCTACATCGTTGCCTCCGAGAACTGCTGGCCTGATCCGATCGTGGCCTCCGTCGCGGGCGCCTCACGGTCGCTCGGGCTCGTCATGTCGAAGATCGGCGTGGCGCTCTGGAAGCCCGGCCAGGTCGAGCGCGGCGCGGAGAAAGGCCAGGGCACCGGCCACGACGTCTTCCGCGTGGGCGAGCACGATGGGCGGATGACCGCGCGCGCCAACGAGGTGGCCGAGATGCTCAAGGTGATCGACGGTTCCCTGGTGACGGACAACCTCTGGGGCGAGCGCTGGTCGAAGCTCTGCGCCAACTCCACGGGCAACCCCGTGCAAGCCATGTCCGGGCTCGGTTCCTCCGAGATCGCCTCGAGCGAGGTCGGCCGCGCGATCACGATCCACCTCGGGGCGGAATCGGCGCGGGTCGGGCTCGCGCTCGGCTATCGCGTCCCCAAGTTCAACGGCAGCGCCGCCGAGCAGTGGGCGGCCGCTGATCGCCGCGACGTCTACGAGTCGCTGGACCGGCTGCTGACGCCGACCTCGGCGGGCGGGCGCAACTGGCGCTCCTCGATGGGGCAAGACGTGACCAAGGGCCGGCCCACCGAGATCGACTACATGAACGGCCACGTCGTGCGGCAAGGGCGCGAGGCCGGCGTGCCCACGCCCGTCTCCGCGGCGACCGTCGAGATGGTCCGCGAGATCGACGCCGGCACGCGCAAGCCCGAAGCGCAGAACATCGGGGCGGTCCTGCGCCGGGCGGGTGTCTAAGATTCCGAGAATCTCTACCGTCCGGCGAGGAGGCCAAGCATGAGATCACTGGCCCGATCGACCGTCGCCGCCGCGCTGCTGTTCTCGACCTGGGCGTTCAGCGCTCACGTGGGGGCCGCGGAGGCGGCCCCCGAAGGCCAGATGGTGTGGGCGTTCCACGTCACCCTCGCTCCGCGCTGGCTCGACCCCGCGGAGACGGAGTCCGTCGCCACGCCGTTCAAGATCCTCTACGCTCTCCACGACGCGCTGGTGAAGCCGATGCCCGCTGGCCTCAATACACCGTGCCTTGCGGAATCGTGGTCGGTGTCGACCGACGGCGCCAGCTACGAGTTCGTGCTGCGCCAGGGAGCAAAGTTCCACAACGGGGACCCCGTGACCGCCGAGGACGTAAAGTTCTCCTTCGAGAGGTACCGCGGCGGCGCGGTGAAGCTTCTCAAGGACAAGGTCAAGGAGGTGCAGGCCATCGACGCCCGCCGGGTCAAGTTCCTCCTCAAGGAGCCGTGGCCCGACTTCATGACGTTCTACGGGACGACGGCGGCGGGCGCCGGCTGGATCGTGCCCAAGAAGTACGTCGAGAGTATCGGCGACGAGGGCTTCAAGAAGGCCCCGATCGGCGCCGGACCCTACCGGTTCGTCAGCTTCACCCCGGGCGTGGAGCTGGTCCTCGAGGCATTTGACGGTTACTGGCGCAAGGCGCCGAGCGTCAAGCGCCTGGTTTTCAGGAGCGTCCCAGACGAGACCACGCGCGCGGCCGCGCTCAAGCGCGGCGAGGTGGACGTGGCGTACTTCCTGACGGGCCCGGTGGCCGAGGAGGTCCGGCGCACGCCCGGGCTGAAGCTCGTCGCGACGCGGACCAGCGGGGTCTTCTTCCTCTACTTCGCCGAGCAGTGGGACCCGAAGTCGCCATGGCACGACCAGCGCGTGCGGCTCGCCGCGAGCCTCGCGCTCGATCGGAAGCAGATCAACGAGGCTGAGCAGCTCGGCTTCGCGGGGATCACTGGCAACATCGTCCCCCGGGCGATGGAGTTCGCGCTCCCCATCGACCCGCACCCCTACGACCCGAAGCGCGCCAAGCAGCTCCTGGTCGAGGCCGGCTACCCGAACGGTTTCGACGGCGGTGACCTCACGCCCAACCCACCGTACTTTTCCATGGCCGAGGCCGCCGCCAACTACCTGGGCGCCATCGGGATCCGGACGCGGGTGAGGACGATGGAGCGCGCCGCGTTCCTCTCGAGCTGGGGGGAGAAGAAGCTCCGCGGCGTCGTCCTGGGCGGAACGGGCGCGGGCGGCAACGCGGCGACCCGCATCGAGTTGCTCGCGACGCGGGGCGGCCGGTACGCGTACGGCGTCGTCCCCGAAGTCGAAGACCTCTTCGACCGCCAGGCGAGAGAACTCGACCGCAAAAAGCGCGAGGAGTTGCTCCATCAGATCCAGCGGATCCTCCACAATCGCGTCGTGTTCGCTCCGATCTGGGAAAATGGATTCATTCGGGGTGTGGGACCAAAGGTTGACGAGCCGGGCCTGA
>QHSR01000221.1 GCA_003221635.1 Candidatus Rokuibacteriota bacterium
GCTGAAGGAGATCCGCCTCGAGTTCGCCTATATCCCGTCCTCGTACCGGGAGGAGACGGTCAACTTCGCCGTCTCGATCGGCGCGGGCAAGTGACCCTCGCGAGGTGGCTCCGCCCCGGAGCCACCTCCGATTCACCCTGCGGCGCCCCGAGGATCGAGGACAAGGTGCAACCCATGCATGGCCTCAATGAGCTTCGCAAGCAGGGCCGGATGAGCTGGATCGAAGGGGAGCATGGGTGGGGCGCCGCGCCGGAGGACGTTGTGGATGCTCTCCTGAGGGATGGGTTCGAGGAATGCACGCGCGAGACGACAACGAGCCGGCGGGATCTCCGGCCGGCCGGCGGCGTGTGGCAGGGCGTCAACACGGTCACGGGATCCGTGGCGTCCGCGATCTTGGTGAGTCGGCCGTCGCGGACGCGAGCCATCGTGTTCATCGCGATCGACGGGACGGCGTTCAGGGACCACGCGTTCAGCAGCGTCGAGCGTGACCCGTACAAGGACGACGGCGGTGAGGGATGATCCGATGAACGGGAATGAGTACCGGAGCGATGACTCGCAGCGGGCCGGGACCATCAGCCAGGCGCCGGCGAAGTTCATCCAATCTGTGCATCGCAAGACGACCTCTTCGCCCTCGACGAGGTCGGGAACATCCACCAGTACAACTTCAACGCGAAGACATGGGTAAAGCTCATCGCGAGTCGCTCTCACGAGGGACGCGCCTGAGCAGAAAGGCGGGCATCCGCCATGTTCGAGCACATCATGCAAATGGGTCCGATGCTGGTTCTCGCCGGGCTCACGGCCGGGTGGGTGGCTGAGGCGCTCTCACGGGCGGAAAACTACGGGTTCATCCACGACAGCGTGCTCGGTCTCATCGGGAGTGTGGTCATGGGCGCGACGATCTGGGTCGTAATCTCCAGCGGAGCTGGGATGCTGGCGATGTTCCTGATCGGCTGCGGCGGCGCGACGCTCGCGATCGTCGCCCAGCGTACGTTCTGGCGCGCCGCCAGACTCGGAACATGAGCACCCATGGATAATTTCACCGCAACACGGGTTCCGGCTGTCACCGTCCAGGCGACGGCCGAACGGGCGACGGCCTTCCTCCGGGTGGTGTACGGGTGGATGTTCGTCGGTCTCGGCATGACGGCGGCGGTGGCGTACGCGATCACCGGTTCACCGGCCATCATGCGGACGATTGCGTCGAATCACATCCTCTTCGTCGGCGCCCTGTTCGCCGAGCTTGGGCTGGTGTTCTATCTCTCGGCGCGTGTCCACCACCTGACCCCGACGGCCGCCACGATTCTCTTTCTGCTCTACTCGGCGTTGAACGGGGTCACCCTGTCGGTCCTGTTACTCGCGTATACCGGGAGCTCCATCGCGACGACGTTCGCGGTCACGGCCGGGATGTTCGGGGCCCTCGCGCTGTTCGGCTCCACGACGAAGCGGAGTCTGGCCGGCGCCGCCCAGTTTCTCTATATGGGGCTCATCGGGCTGGTGCTCGCGTCGATCCTCGGCGTCTTCTGGCAGAACGATGCCCTCCAGTTCCTCATCTCCGTTGTCGGTGTGATCGTCTTCACCGGACTGACGGCGTGGGATGCACAGCGGCTGAAACAGATGGCGGCGGAGCTCCCACCCGAGCGGAGCGGGGCGTACGCGATCGTGGGTGCGCTCTCGCTCTATCTGAACTTCATCAACCTGTTCCTCATCCTGCTCCGCTTCCAGGGCGACCGGCGGCCTTGAGCAGCCATCTCCTCGCGACAGGGGGACAGGCGCTGGCCAGGTGCGAAACTTGCGGGGCAGAACTTCAAGACGTCTCGCAGCGGTTTTGTGGTGGCGATCGGTGTGGCCGTGTGTTCATGAAACACTCTCATGGGCGAATCGGCGCCAAAACCCTGCTGGGAGCCCCGCTGGACCTCGCCGGACGGGCCTGAGATTTTCTTTCCGGCCGGCCCCGCCGCCGTGCTCGACTGAATAGTACGAGCCGCGGCGCGCGGTCATACCGCCGTGGAAGAAGGGGCCCATTCATGCTGCGTCGTCTGGGACTGCTGATCCTGGCTTTCGTCCTCGCTGGCTGCGGCGCCGGAGCGATCCAAACGACCCCCGACGAAGTGTTGACGGTTGGCGGGCTGAAGCCGAACATGAAGGACAAGGACGCCGGGCTCGTCGCCATCGCGCCGGGCTTCGATCTCAAGAAGTACAAGCTCATCGCGGTCGAGAAGTTCCCGGTAACCGACCCGGCCGTCAAGGACGAGGACGATCGCCGATTCGGGGCCAAGATGTCGCCCGTCTTCCAGGTCGAGCTCGTGCGTCGCCTGCGGGACACCAAGCTGTTCGAGCAGGTGGTCGACATCAGCGAGATCCAGGTGGCGCCGGGGTCGCAGGCGCTGCGTCTAGAAGGCGTCATCACCCGATTGGGCCGCGGAGACCGCGCGCTCCGCATGTGGGTCGGGGGCGGCGCCGGGGCCGCGCGCGCTCAGGCCGAACTCCGGTTCGTGGACGTCGCCTCGGGCCAAGTGGTCATGGCCACGGCCGATCGCCGGATCGCCAAGGTCGGCGGGAGCTCGACCGAGCTGGTCGAGGAGTCCTTCGACGACATGGCGCGTGATCTCGCCAAGTTCCTCATCCGGCTGTCGAAGGGCGAAGCCCCCAAAGACTAGATCTCGGTCCCCTCGGGCGAGATGAAAGGGACCGAGCCGCCCACCAGCTTCAGGAGCCCCGCGTCCTTGAGGCGCCGGCGGATCTCGTGGCCGCGCGCGCGTATGTCTCGTTCTGTCGCGCGGCGTGGGAGCTGCCGGCGGGCGACTTCCTCAAGCGCCTCACTCAGGATTCGACGGCGAAGGTTGGTTCTGAATTGCCCCCGGACCACCGGATCGCTCAGATCCTTTCGCCCGAGGCGTTGCATCTCCTCGTCGAGGTAGTCGCGGTCGGACGCCGAACCATCGGGCTTTTGCCCGACGCAAAGCCCGGTGTAGGCCGCTTCGACCGCGTTCAGCACTTCCCACGCACCTTTGTCTTGCCGCTGGCCGCGGCGGAGGTCGAGATCGGCAAAGGCCTGAGCAATCGTCCGAAGGGCCGCCTGGTGGGAGGGCCCGCCCCGTTGCCAGCGGGCGCCTTCGTGCACAGCCAGGCCGCCCCCATGGATGAGCGCGGCCGCGGCGAGGTCAGCGAGGTGCGAGTCGCCCCGGCGATCGAGGTGGGCGAGCAGACCGGCGAGCACCCAGAGCACGAAGTCTGGCGGCAGTTGAACGCCTAGCTTCCCGCCGCTGCCCGCGAGTAGGGCCAGCCACTCGGCCGCCGTGCGATGTGGATGCTCGCGACGCTTCCGATGTTTGCGCGACGCCATCCGCCACGCCGAGCCTATCACGTGCGGGCGTGTACCACGATGGCGCTGGCATCGACGCCAAACCCACAGGTGTCACAAACCCTGGGCGCCGCCGTCCCTGTAAGTCGCTGATCCGCGTCGCTTGACGGGCCACGATCGCCGGGACAAGATACGGCGATTTCGTCTGATCGAAGGAGCAAAGGTTCTCACGAATGGGGGCGCGACGACCATGGTCGACCAACCTCGTCTCGAGCGGCGCGTGCGGTTCGACCGCCGGAGCTTTCTCCGGACCGCGCTGACCGCGGGCGCAATCGCCTCCGTCGGTGTCCCAGGCCGGGAGGCCGGGGCCCAGGCCGGGGGCACCATCACCATCACCAGCTACGGCGGGCCGTGGGAGGAGTTCATGCGCAGTGCGGTCGTGCCCGCCTTCGGGAAGGAGCACCCTGGCATCAAGGTCGAGCTCGCCATCGGCTTGTCCAAGGACTGGGTGGCGAAGCTGAAGGCAGCTGGCAAAGACAATCCGCCTTATGACATCGTCATCACCAACGAGGTCTGGGCGGCGCCGCTCCGCGCCGAGGGGCGCTACACGAAGTTACCGCCTGAACTCGTGCCGAACCTCAGGAACGTGGCGCCGAACCTCAGGATCAAAGACGACATGGGAGTACTGGCGCTGGCCGGCCCCATCGGCCTCGCCTATCGCATCGATAAGATCAAAACGGTGCCCAAGGCCTGGAAGGACTTGTGGACCGCGCCCGAGTACAAGGGCAAGATCGGCATCTACAACATCGTCAACTCGGCGGGGCAGATGACCATCTGCCTAACGTCCAAGATCTGGACCGGCGGCGACAAGGACATCGACACCGCCTACAAAAAGATCGCTGAGCTGAAACCGTTCAAGCAGACGGACTTCTCGGGTGACATGGAAAAGCTGCTCGTCCAGGGCGAGGTGCTGATCGGCATCCTCGACATGCCGGCGGCCGTCCGCCTCCAGAAGTCCGGGGCACCCATCGGCTGGGTGGCGCCGGCCGAGGGCATGATGATGTTCGAGCAGGACGTCTCGGTCACCGGGGGCTCGAAGAACAAGTCCGCTGCCTTTACCTACGTGAACTGGATGCTCAAGCGAGAAACGCAGGAAATGTGGCTGCGCCAGTTCTATTGGCTGCCTGCCAACACGCAAGTGAAGATGCCCGACGAGCTCAAACCGATCATGCCGGTCACCCAGGCTGACATCCCGAAGATCCTCCAGTGGGACTGGCTCTGGATCAACGACCAGAAGCCGAAGCTGATCGACCGCTGGAACCGTGAGATGTCAACCTGACCGGCAACCGGCGCCGATGTCGGCCATCACGCTGAGCGGCCTGACGAAGCGCTTCGGTAACGTCGTCGCCGTCGACGACCTCCACCTCGACGTCCAGGACGGCGAGTTGATGGCGCTCCTCGGCCCTTCGGGGTGCGGCAAGACGACGACCCTGCGCGCCATCGCCGGCTTCGAGCTTCCGGACTCCGGTGACATCGACTTCGGAGATCACCGCGTGACGAACCTTCCTCCGGAGCGACGCAACATCGGGATGGTTTTCCAGAACTACGCGCTGTTCCCCCACATGACGGTAGCGCAGAACGTCGCCTTCGGCCTCGAGATGCGCAAAGAGCCGGCGCTGGCTATCCGGGCGCGGGTGGCGACCACGCTCGCCAAAGTCCAGCTCACGGGCCTCGAAGGACGCTACCCGCGCCAGCTTTCGGGTGGCCAGCAGCAACGCGCTGCGCTCGCGCGGGCGCTCGTCGTCGTCCCCGACGTCTTGCTGCTCGACGAGCCGCTGGCCAACCTCGACGCCAAGCTCCGAGAGGAAATGCGCTTCTATGTTCGCTCGCTGCAGCAGGAGGTTGGGATCACCACTATCTACGTCACCCACGACCAGGCTGAGGCGATGGTGATCGCCGACCGGATCGCGGTGATGTTCAACGGCCGGATCCACCAGCTCGCGGCGCCGCAGGAGATCTACCACCGTCCGCACTCATGGATGGTGGCGGAGTTCGTCGGGCTCACCAATTTCATCGAAGGGAAGGTCGTCGGCCAGGGGGACCAGCTGCTCGTCGTCGACACCGCGCTGGGGACGCTGCGCTGCGGCGGCCTGGCGCCAGGCAGGGACGCCAAGCCCGAGCGTCTGATCGCCGTGCGGCCAGAGGCGATCCAGCTCAGCGGACGGTCTGGGGGCGGTGCGAGCGGCGCGGGCGGCGACATGCCAGGACCGCGGGGTGCCGACCCGACGTTGAATCGGCTCCGAGGCGTCGTGCGGGCCCGCGCGTTTCTCGGCAACCTCGTCGATTACCGTGTGGAGGTGGCGTCCGGAGTCGTGCTGCGAGTGCAGGGTGATCCGCACGCGCCGTTCGCGGTCGGCGACCCCGTCGATGCCGCCTTTCAGCCCCACTCGACCTGGTCGGTGCCGGCGCGCGAGGAGCGCGTGTGCTGATGCGCGCGCGGCGCTCCCGCCGTCCCTGGTTCTTGGTCGTGCCGGCGGTGGCGCTCGTCGTGGTCTTCTTCGTGCTCCCCTACGCCAACCTGCTCGTCATGAGCTTCTTCATGCCGGGGAAGGCAGAACCGTACGATGCCATCCCCACGCTCGGCAACTATACGAGCGCCCTCGGCGATTCTTTCCAGTGGTGGATACTCTGGCGGACGCTCAAGCTCGGCTTCCTCACTACGCTCTTCACGCTGGTCGTGGGCTACCCGCTCGCGTACAACCTGGCCCGCGCCGGCAGCAAGGTGAAGGGCATGCTGCTGGTGCTCCTGCTGTCGCCGTTGCTCGTCGGCGTCGTCGTCCGGAGCTTCGGCTGGATGGTGCTGCTGGCCGACAACGGGCTGATCAACTCCATCGTCAAGCACTGGGGCCTCGCCCCTCACGGCCTCAAGCTCATGTACAACGAGTTCGGGGTGCTGGTCGGTACCGTCCACATTTATCTGCCGTTCATGGTGCTCTCGCTCTCCGGGGCGCTGGAGAACATCCCGCCCGACCTCGAGCTCGCCGCTCGCAGCCTGGGCGCGTCGTTCACCAAGGCGTTTTGGCGCATCGTGTTCCCGCTCTCGCTCCCGGGCGTGTTCGCCGGCTGCTTGCTCGTCTTCGTGCTCGCCGTCAGCTCCTACGTCATCCCAGTGCTGCTCGGCGGCTTCAAGGTGATCACCACGCCACTGCTCGTCGTGCAGACCGCCGTCGACGTGCACAACTGGCCTGGAGCGGCCGCCCAGGCGGTGATCCTGTTCGCCACCTCCCTCGCCTGCATCGGGCTGTACTTCAAGCTGATGAACCGAGCCATGCGAGGGCTCTCGGCGTGAGCCGCAGGTATGGGCGGCTCGCGCGCGCCGCGTTTCTCGCGCTGATCGCCCTGCTCTACGTCTTCCTCATCGCGCCGATTGTGATCGTCGTGGTCGCCAGCCTCAACGCAGGGCGCTTCCTGGTCTTCCCGCCCGATGGCTTGTCGCTGCAGTGGTACGTCAAGTTCATGAACAGCGGGCCGTTCGTCCGCTCGTTCTTGTTCAGCCTCCGCCTGGCCGCGCTCACCACCGTCATCACGACCGTCATCGGAACGGCGGCGGCGCTCTACGTGGTTCGCCACGCCCGGCGGAACAACGCGCTGCGGATGCTGCTGGTGGCGCCGCTCCAGCTCCCGGGGATCATGACGTCGCTGGCGCTCCTGATCTTCTATTACGCCATCGGGCTCGGGGGGACGAGTTACCTCGGCCTCCTCATCGGCCATGTGGTCGTGTGCACGCCGTACGCCTTCCTGACGGTGGCGGCCGTGCTCTACAACTTCGACCGCTCGCTGGAGGAGGCGGCGCGCAGCCTCGGGGCGGGGAGCGTCACGGCGTTTCGGCGGATCACGCTCCCGATCATCAAGGGGGGAGTCATCGCCGGCGCCGTCTTCTCGTTCATCACCTCGTTCGATCAGTTCCCGATCTCGCTGCTGCTGAGCGGTGTCGGGACCACCACCCTGCCCATCCAGGTCTTCGACTACCTGCGCTTCTCCTTCGATCCGACGGCAGCGGCCGTCGGCACCGTGAACATTCTGATCACGCTCGGCGTGGTCATCATGACCGAGCGGCTGGTGGGGCTCGAGTCCCTCTACTTGGGAGGCCGCCAATGACCTCGGCGCGGCGCGACGATCGGTATCGGATCGGCTTTGACATCGGGGGCACCTTCACCGACTTCGTGCTGCTGGACGCGGTGAGCGGGCGGATCCGGATCCACAAGTGCCTGACCACGCCGAAGGACCCGTCGGCGGGTGCGCTCGAGGGGCTGGACGAGCTGCTCCGAGCCGCCGGGCTCACGTTCCCGCAGATCGATCAGCTCATCCACGGGACGACGCTGGTCACCAACGCCATCATCGAGCGCGCGGGTGCAACGCTCGGGCTCCTCACGACGCGGGGGTTCCGCGACGCGCTCGAGATGGGCATCGAGCAGCGCTATGACATCTACGACCTCTTTCTGCAGTTCCCGGAGCCTTTGGCCCTCCGGGATCTGCGGCGCGAGATCGACGAGCGGACGACCCGGGACGGCGTGATCATCACGCCGATCGACCTCGACCAGGTGCGCCGCGAGGTCGCCGACCTGGTCACGCGAGGAGTGGAGGCCCTGGCCGTCTGCTTCCTCCATTCGTACAAGAACCCGGCCCACGAGCGCGCCGTAAAGGACCTCTTGAGGCGCGAGTTCCCCGAGCTCGCGGTGTCGCTCTCGTGCGAGGTCGTGCCCGAGCTGCGCGAGTACGAGCGCGGCACCACGACGACCGCGAACGCGTACGTCCAGCCCCTGATGGACCGCTACATCGCCCGCCTGGAAGACGCGCTCGCCGAGCGCGGCTTTGGCGGCCGCTTCGCCCTGATGCAATCCGCTGGGGGCACGGCCTCGCCCCGCATGGCGCGCGAGTTCCCCGTGCGATTGCTGGAGTCGGGCCCGGCCGGGGGCGGGCTGGCTACGGCGTTTTTCGGCGATCAGGCAGGACATCGCGACGTGATCTCATTCGACATGGGCGGCACGACCGCCAAGGCATGCCTCATCCGGGCCGGCAAGCCCGACGTGGCGCCAATGATGGAGGCCGCGCGCGTCCACCGCTTCAAGAAGGGCAGCGGGCTGCCGATCAAGGCGCCCGTGATCGACATGATCGAGATCGGAGCCGGCGGCGGCAGCATCGCTCGGGTGGACCAGCTCGGCCTGCTCAAGGTGGGCCCGCGAAGCGCCGGGGCCGATCCAGGACCCGCCTGCTACGGTCTCGGTGGCAGGGAGCCGACGGTCACCGACGCCAACCTGCTGCTCGGCTACCTCGATCCCGACTTCTTCCTCGGCGGCCGCATGCATCTCGACCGGGCGGCGGCGGAGGTAGCGATGGCGCGTGTGGCCGCGCCGCTCCGGCTGTCCACTCTGGAGGCGGCGTGGGGCGTCTACACGATCGTCTGCGAGAGCATGGCGGCGGCGGCCCGCGTCCACCTCGTCGAGAAGGGACGCGATCCTCGGCGCTACGCGATGGTCGGGTTCGGCGGAGCCGGACCCGCGCACGCCGCTCGGGTCGCGCGCATCCTCGGGGTGCGCGAGGTCGTGATTCCGCCCGCGTCGGGTGCGGCCGCGGCGCTCGGGTTCCTCGTGGCGCCCATCAGCTTCGAGTTCGTCACCTCGCTGCCTGGCGTGCTCGACGAGCTGGACCTCGACGCGGTCAACGCGCTGCTCGGTGACCTGGAGGCGAAAGGACGCGCCCTGCTGACCGAGGCCGACGTGGCGCCCGTCGCGGTGACGGTCACGCGGCGGGCCGAGATGCGACTGCTCGGCCAGGTGCACGACATCACGGTGACGCTCCCGGCCGAGCTGCTCGCGCGCGAGAACATGGACGCCGTCAAAGCCGCGTTCGCGACCGAGTACACGAGGCTCTACACCCACCTCTACACCGGTACCGTGATCCAGGCGATCAACTGGCGCGTGCTCTGCGCGGGCCCTGCTCCGAACATTCGCGCCGCGGACATCCACGTTGCCAATCCAGATAGCGTCACGGAGCCACGCCTCGATTCGACCCCGCGCGCCCCTATCAAAGCCGCGCGGCGCGCCTGGTTCGCCGAGTCAGGAGGCTGGGTGGAGACGCCGGTCTATGATCGCTACGCGCTGAGACCGGGCGACGCGCTCGAGGGGCCTGTGATCGTCGAAGAGCGCGAGTCGACGACGGTGGTGCCTCCGGGAGACCGGCTCACCGTCGACGACGGCCTCAACTTGCGGCTCACCATCGGTCAGAACACCTCGCCGGAGCCGCTCCGCGCGGCCGCCCAGCCGCTCGAGCAAGCGATGGCCCGGATCGAACGGGACCCGATCGGGCTCGAGATCATGTGGAGCCGGCTCGTCAACCTCGTCGAGGAATGCTGGCTCACCGTCTGGCGGACGGCGTTCTCGTTGATCATCGGCGAGGCCCAGGACTTCGCCTGCGAGATCCTCGACGCGCGCGGCAACTCGCTCGCTCACTCGCCCCGCGCGATGCCGGTCTTCAACCTGACGCTGCCGCTCGCGGTCAAGGCGATCCTGGTCCGGTTCCCGGTGAAGACGCTCCAGCCCGGCGACATCCTGATCACCAACGACCCGTGGATCTGCGCCGGCCATCTCTTCGATGTGGCCATCGTCATGCCCGTCTTCCGCGACGGGAAGGTGGTGGCCATCATCGGCACCATCGGCCACGTCGCCGACATCGGCGGCACCAAGGACAGCCTGAACGCCCGCGAGATCTACGAGGAGGGCTTTCAGATCCCGCCCATGAAGCTCTACCGGGCCGGCGTATTGAACGAGGACCTCGTGACCCTGCTCGCCGAGAACGTCCGCAAGAGTGAGCAGGTGGTCGGCGACATCCACGCCATGGTGTCGGCCAATGCGTCCGGCGCCCGGCGACTGCTCGACTTCATGGCCGAGTACGGGCTCGAGGATCTCGAGGCGCTGGCCACGGTGATCCAGAACCGCGCCGAGGCCGCCATGCGCGAGGCGATCCGCCGCGTGCCCGACGGCGTGTACACGAGCGAGATCTGGAGTGACGGCATGGGCACGCCCGAGCGCATTCCCGTCGAGGTCGTCGTCAAGGGCGACACGATCGCCGTCGACTTCGAGGGCGCGCCGCCGCAGGCCCCGCGGGGCGGGTCCAACTGCACGTTCGGCTACGCCGCCGCCCACACCACGTACCCGCTCAAGTGCATCCTCTCGCCGGCGGTGCCCGCCAACGCTGGCTCCTACCGCCCGTTCACCGTCACCGCGCCCGAGGGCAGCATCCTGAACTGCACCAGACCGATGGCCGTCAACACGCGCACCCGCACCGGCTGGTACATCGCCCCCAATCTCTTCATGGCGCTCGCGCGCGCGGTGCCGCAGCAGGTCCAAGCGTTCACGGGCCTGCCGGCCTCGCTGCTCGCGTACGGCGTTGGCCCGGACGGCCGTGTCTACAACGACCACCTCTTCCAGGGGGGTGGGCAGGGCGCGTCAGCGCAGGGCGATGGGAAGTCGGCGCTGCTCTGGCCGACCAGTGCCGCCAACACCTCGGTCGAGCTGTTCGAGACGCGCACGCCGGTGCTCGTCCTCGAAAAGGGCCTCGTCGCCGACACGGGCGGCGCCGGCCGTCACCGGGGCGGTCTTGGTCAGGTGGTCCGCGTCCGCAAGCTCCTCGACGACGGCCGCCCGACGCTGGCCAGCCTGCACCCCGACGGGGTCATGACGCGGACACCGGGCCTCTTCGGTGGTCGCCCGGGTGGCGCCGTGCGCGGTGTGATGCTCGACCCGGCCGGCAGGGTCGTTCACGACTATGGCATCGGCGCGCTCGTGACGCTCTCGGCGCCTGACCAGATCCTCGAGATTCGTCTGGCCGGCGGCGCCGGCTACGGCGATCCGCTCGATCGTCCGGTGGATGAGGTGCAGCGCGATCTCGATCTCGGCTACGTCAGCGCGGAGGGCGCCGAGCGCGACTACGGTTGCGTGCTGGTCAACGGCGGCGTCGATCCCGCTGCCACCGCTGCCCGCCGCGTCGCCCTGAAGAGCGACGGGCGGCCGAGCTGAGGGCGATCCCGGCGGATCGGAGGTTACTGCAAACGCGGTTCACCGCGTCCCAACCGCTGGACCTACCGCATGTTGCCCGTGTGCCCCAGCGAGTAGCGTCCCGGCTGCGGCCACACGGTGAGACCATGCGGCTCCCGACCGACGGGAATGCTCTTGACTTCTCCGCTTAGCGTATCGATGACGTAGACGACGTCATCGTAGCGGCCCGAGACCCAGAGCTGTTTGCCGTCGATGCTCACGTTGCCCATGTCGGGGCTCCCGGCGCCTGGAATCGCCCACGTGGCGACGACCTTCTGCGTGGCGAAGTCGATCACCGATACGCTGCCTTTACCAACGCCCCGCCTGCCGCCGATCTTCGAGAAGCCACGGTTGGTCACATAGAGTTTCGTGCCATCGCGGCTCGGATAGAGCCCGTGGGTTCCCACACCGGTCTTGATGAAGCCGACACGCTTGAACGCGTCACCGTCGATCAGGTGCACACCTCCCGCGCGCAGATCCGCCACGTAAAAGAGCTTGCCGTCCGGGCTGACGCGGACGTCCTGAGGGATGCCGCGGCCGGGCAGCGTCAGGTAGCCGAGGACATTTCGGCGCACCCAGTCGATCTTCACGAGCCGGCCCGCGTATTCGCACGTCATGATCAGGTACCGGCCGTCGACCGAGTAGTCGCCGTGGTTGATGCCGCCGCACTGAGGTGCCGACTCCGAGGCCTGCAGCGCCATCGTCTTCGGGTCGCGGAAGGGTGTGAAGTACATGTTGTAGGGATCGTCGACGGCGAGCTCCTTGCCAGGCGTGCCCGTCACGGGATCGATCGGCGTCAGCGTGCCATCGGTACGGCCCTCGGCGTTGTTCGTCACCCACAGCGTCGTGAGGTCCCACGACGGGACCACGTGTTGCGGGTTTCTGCCCACCTTGAAGCGATCGATGACCTTGAGGGTTACCGGATCGATGACGTAGACGTCGTTCGATTGCAGATGGGGAACGTAGACACGCGCCGGGGCATTGGCGACCGC
Source organism: Candidatus Rokuibacteriota bacterium (assembly GCA_003221635.1). Taxonomy (GTDB): domain Bacteria; phylum Methylomirabilota; class Methylomirabilia; order Rokubacteriales; family CSP1-6; genus AR31. The sequence goes on from QHSR01000221.1 coordinate 12,384, forward strand.
CGGGCTCAAGCTGTTCGATCGAGTCTCGCTGTAGAGGTTCCTTGGATCAACCACCGGCGGCATCCCGGGCACGGTCAGGATGCCGGTCGTCCCTTGCGAATCCGCGCGCCCAGCGCAGAAGGCAACAGCAATCACGAGGCTTGCCACCAGGAGACGGGGCCGAGTCGTCGATCCCATGAGTCCCCTACCGACGGTTAGTGGTTGATGCTTTGATCGCAGCCACCGTGCGAGCAACGATGAGATCGACGCCCAGCCGGCCGAGCTCCGCGCTCGCGCGCCGCGGATCGCCGTCGGCCCCCGAGCCGGCGCCCGGCGCCCGGTCGTCGCGTAGCAGGCCGGTCCGCACGAGGCTCGGATCGAGGGCAAGCGTGAGCGCGGTGTCGGGCAGCGCGGCGTGGTCGCCGAGCTCCTCGGGCCGGTAGCCGCGGGCGCTCAGAAGAGCGCGAAATCCCGCCGTGGCCGCGTGGTAGTACTCCTCGATAGCGTGCGCCCGGACCGGCGTGGCGGCCCACTCGCGATTCAGCCGCGCCGCCACCATGTTCTCGCCCACCTGGGTCGAGCCGTGATCGCCGAGGAAGACGACGTCGCGGAAGCCATGGACTCGGGCGCTGCGGGCCGCCGACTCGAGCAGGCGCCGGAACACGTCCTCGGGCACCGTGATCGTTCCCGGAAACCGCATGTGACCCGTCGGCGGGCTCAGTGCGCCCTCCGGTACGTACGCGATGACAGGTGCGACCAACGCGTTGCCGAGCGTGCGCGCGATCCGCTCCGACAGCATCCTGACGCGTGCGTTGTGCTTGCCCAGCGCCATGTGCGGACCGTTCTGCTCGGTGCCGCCGATCGGGAGGATCATTGTCGTCTTCCCCGCTTGGACGAGCGCCCGGAGCTCCGGCCACGTCAGCTCTTCGAGGAAGACGGTGTCGAGCGGCTCTCCAAAGGTCGGAGCGACCATGACGCTCAGGATGCAGAGGACGGTGGCCCACACCCCCATGTCTCTTTTTTATACACTCTCCTGCCACGCGGAACCTACTACTCAGGGGAGGCCAGCGCGGTGCGGCGGGCTAGCGCGCCAAGGCGGAGGTTCTGTCCTCGATCCACGCCTTCGCCATCTTGATGGCGTAGTCATCGGCATCCAGCGCGGTGTCGAACGTCAGGTTGAGCAATGCCACCACGTCGTGTGTGTAGAGCCGTCCGCCTTCGAAGACGCCTATCAGAGCTCTGGGATACCAACGATTGCCGTCTGCTTCGTAGGATCGCGACTCGATCTGCCACCCTTTGTGCTCGGTCACACTCATGGCCATCCTCCTACGCATCAGTGCACATCGCCTCGGCGTCGATTGAGTCTTCCCTCGCAGGCTCAGTGCAGGCGTGATGCCAAGCGCTCCTGCATCAGGCCGAGGTTTTTAAAATTGAGAAATTAGAGGCAGGCGACCGGATACGTGAGGCTGCTCAGCACACGCTGGGTCGATCGACGAGTCGCGCGGTAGATCACAACCGACAGTCGAGCGTTTCTGCGTTGACGTCGCACTCTTGAGAAATTCTCAGTTTTGAACATCAGCTCCGGAACGACATGAACACGTCGGCGAGGGCCTCGACCGGCACCTCGGACCGGGTCCCGGAGAGGAGTGGCTCAGGGTCCCCAGGGCCTAGCTCGTAAAGCGGACTCCCTTGGCACCCTTGGCACGCCCCATTGACTCACTTCCCGGCAGGCTTTAGCCTACTGCCAATGCAGTGGTGGCTGGCCGCTCCCGTCCCCGCTTACCTTCAGGCTGGACCATGACCTTGCCCTACCCTCTGGCGAGCGCGAGCGCCTAGACGTGCTCCTCTTTGTCGTGGCCCGCACACGTCTGGATCGGCACGAAGAGCTGCGCCGCCACTTTGAGGACTGGCGCGATGTCAGGGTCGTCCTCGACCGTCGTGAAGGGGAGCGTCGAGCGCCTGAACGTACGTCTTCGAGTGTAGAGCGGCGGCGAGTGGAGCGACGCCATCGTCCCCAACCCTCCTTGAGGAAGCTCGGCTGGTCTGTGGTCGATACCGATGAACTCATCCCGTGAACCCAGTGAACCTCTTTGCCGACCTTGAAGCGTTCGTCCACGACCACCGCCCGCACGGCCCCATGCCCGGCGACGCGACCGAACCCGCCTGGAATGTTTAGGTGCTCACCGAGGTGTGCCCGTATTCGAGCGGAGGGTGAGTGCCGATCTCGTTCATGCGCCGCGTCCGCACCGAGAAGAACGAGCGCGCGCGGAGCCAGGGCGAGCGGATGGAGCCGCCGCCCGCGCCCGAGGAGTGACCCTCCGGACGCGGACCGAGCTCGGCCAGCACACCGTTCCCGGCGGGTCGACTGGTCCGTCCTCAGCGCTCGCGGATCGCTCCGGTCAAAAGCCCGAGGGCGTTGTTCAGCGCGCGCATCCCCACTTGCGAGCCGGTCGAGTGCCCGAGACGGACGACGACGAGCTGACGAGACGGCACGACGAGCATGATCTGGCCCCCGGCCCCGAGCGCGTAGTAGGCGTCCGCCGGCAGGTCGAAGACGCCGGTACGGTTGAGCCAGAAGAACCCGCCGTACCGCTGCCGCCACGCCGGCGCCGGCGTGCTCACGAATGTCGCCCAGCCTTCCGGCAGCAGGCGCTGGCCCTGCCACATGCCGTCCTGCAGGTAGAGAAGGCCCAGGCGCGCCCAGTTACGCGCCGTGCCGTAATCGTAGCCCGAGAGGATGAAGTTGCCGTACGGATCGGTCTCGAGCACCTGCCGGCGGATCCCGATCCGATCGAACAGCGCCCGTTGCGGATAGGTCAGGTACTGCTCGCCGCGCTTCGTGACCGCCTGCTTGATCAGGTAGCCGATCGTCAGCGGGTCGCAGTTGCGGTAGCGCCCCTGCGTGTTGACCGGGAACTGCAGCGGTTGGTTGACGGAATACTCGAAGACGTCGACCGCGCCCGTATAGATGTAGCGGTGGTCGGGATAGCCTTGGTCGGGCGCGTAGTCGGGATCCAGTGGCGCGACGAAGCGGAGCCCGCTGCTCATACGCAGGAGATCCATGACGCGAATCTGGCCGCGGGGGTCACCCGGGGCCTTCCATTCGGGCACGGGTGCCGGCTGCTCGAGCGTGTACGTGCCGTCTTTGACGAGCAGGGCGAACAGGGTGGCGGTAAGGCTCTTTCCCATCGACCAGCTCTCGAGCTGCGTGTCCTTCGTGATGCCGGGCATGTAGCGTTCGGCGACCAGGCGCCCCTTGTAGACGACGACGAACGCGGCCGTCAGACCGGCGGGATCGAATGCCGCCTCGACTGCCGCGTCGAGCTTCGCGCGATCGACCTCCGGCGGCAGCGGCTCGACTGGCAGCCGGTCCCCCATCGGCCACGGTTGCGACATTGCGTCGGGCAGCGTCGTCGTCACCTTAACCGGCGTGAAGAAGATGCCGGGCTTGTCCGGCCTCTGGATGATGCAGCCCTGGTCGCCGTAGAACCGGGCTTCGCGCGTGACGCCGCCGAGCGTCATGCGCACGAGCTTCTGCTCGCGGTCGACGTGCCACGCGCCCTTGTCGTCGCCGCCGCTGTTCTTCGCCGCTTCGACCGGCTCGCGGCCGGATACGAAGACGGCCGAGCAGAGGACCTTGGCGTAACCCGCCAGCTCGAGTTCCTGCGCGGTGCCCACCGGGCGGTAGGCGGGCGTCGCCGGCACCGTCTGGCCCGCGACGAGCGTCGCGGCCGTCAGGGCCGCGATCCCCGTCACGACGACGGTCACTACCCAGCGGATCTTCGATCGCATACCACCCTCCCCTCGAGGACGGCGTGAGCGTATCACGCGGACATCCGATGGGTGCACGGCCAGTTGGCGCCAGCATCGGCCAAACTGCCGACGCTTATGGCATGTTCAACCCAAGGCGCAGTTGAGCCTCGTCGTCAGCGGCCAGATCAAGTTGCGTCGGATCGACGGATGGCGGAAGATCGCCACCGTGCTTAGCCAGCCCACGACGGTAGCAGCCCCTCTCCCAGTCGATAGGAGACTGCCATGCGCGAGAAGAATCGCAGGAAGACCGCGCGCAAACGCGCCGCCTTCAAGAAGAAGCAGAAGAAGCGCCGTGCTCGCGCCGCCGGCTGAAACTGGGCCGTTCGGACGAGAAGGTTATCCATACGGCTCTCCTTCTATGGCACCTGCTTTCCTCAACGCCTCCCACGCCGCCCGTTGCGTTGCGTGCCACGGCGTGCGCTCCCACGCCGAGGCCGTGGCGCTCGTAATCGAGTGCTCGATGCCGGTCGTGTAGAAGGTCGCTCGCCAGCCGCGCTCGTCGTACCGCGTAAGCTGGAGATCGTAGCCCTGGCGCGCCATGCCGATCGCAACCCGCCCAATGCCGGCCCAGGAGTCGAGCCAGAAACGCAGCGCCCAGATGGCGCGGTCATACGACGGCCTGGGAAGCCCGGCGAAACCGAGCGCCGCCTCGAGGAGTCGGCCGCGTTGGTCGAGCACGCGCTACTGAATCACCTGGTCCGCCCGCAGGAGCACCGATTGTGGAACGGTGATCCCGAATGCATGGGCCGTCTTGAGATTGACGACGAGTCTGAGGCGCGCCGCCTGCTGGACGGGGAGGTCCGCGGGCTGGGCCCCTTTGATGATGCGGTCAATGTATCCAGCAATATTTTGACCGACCTCCATGTAGTCCGGTCCGTAGGAGAAGAGCGCCCCCTGTTCCACCAGAGCATCGCGATGGTGCCCGAACGGGATCTTGTGTTCTAGGCTCAGCCGCAAGATCTGCCCAGGAAAGTTCGTGATCAACTTGGGCGAAATGATCAGCATACCGTCCACGGCGCCCTTCTTCAGCGCTGCGAAGATCTTCGTGAGGTCGGCTTCGGTGGTCGCACGCCGCTCGACGAGTTGGACCTTGAGCTGCCGAGCCACGCGCTCGATGTCGCCCGTCAGCCGCGGTGTGGCGGGGTCGGTGGGATCGGTGAGGATGAGCAGTCGCCGGAGCCGGACCATTTCACCGAGGATCTCGAGGCGCTTGTCCTGAAGCTCCCCCAGGTAGTCCGCGACCCCCGTCAGGTTGCCGCCGGGCCCGGCGCTGACAGGATCGCTCACGTGAGCGAAGACCACCGGAATCTGTGACGTGGCAGCTTGAACGGCGCGGACCGCCTGGTTCTCGAAGGCGACGATCAAATCGACCCGCTCGCGCACGAAGGTCTGTGCGGTCGCACGCGCGGCGGCCTCGTCAACCTGGTTCCGGTAGTCGAGGTGGATGGTGCGACCCTCCTCGTAACCTAGTTGCCTGAGGCTCTTGCGCAGTGGCGCGAGCCCAGGAGGATCGTGGTCGAGGCCGACGTGGATGAGCCCGATTCGCGGGATCTTTGCCGCCGGTTGGGCCTCGGCCGCAAGCGACGCAAGCGCGAGACCGAGAGCGAGAACGACCGCGAGCCCGATCAGTGGCATGCTGCCGGGGAGTCTAGCCGACCATTACGACGCGCACCAGCGCCCCCTGGACGAGCACCGGGGCACGGGACTACCTCAGTGGGCGACGTCGTCGCGACTCGCGCAGGCTATTCGATCCCCTTGTCCGCCCGCCCCAGCACCGACGGCGGGATGATAAGACCAAGCGCCTTTGCCGTCTTCAGATTACCGTTGAGGATCTTGGCCACGTAGCGGGCGGCGCGATCGAACTGATCGCTGTCCTTCCAGCCGTAGGCGAGACCACCAGCCTCGACCCACCACGCCACCGGACCTATCGATGGCAACCGGTTCTTCGCCGCCAGCTCGACGATGCGTGCCCGGTGGGTAAAGGCTTCGGGATCGAGAGCCTCGCAAAGACGCTGCGCGAGCGCGCGGAGCGGACGATTCGGCCAGCGTGACGAGGAGCAGGCGGCCGCGGCGGTCAGTCACGGACGATGGGCCCGGGCGCTCGCCGCGGGCGTGCAGCCGCTCAACATGCCACGTGAATTCACGGAGGTGATCGCCACGTAGTAGAGCTGGCCCATGGTCAGCCCCGTCAGCCTCAAGCTGACCTTTTGGTCAGGAGCAGGGCGTGTCGTGGCGGAGGCGACCGTAAGAAACGGACCGCCGGGACAAGGAGGATTCGTGGTGCTGTAGTAGACGCGATAAGACATCAGATCCGTCAGGGGGCTCCCATCGGCGTTCGTGGTCGGAGCCGTCCACGAGGCGTCCAGGACTCCGTCCGCGCCCCCGCCTATGGGGTTGCAGGCAACAAACATGAGGCAAAGCACAAGCAGCGTGAACCGCCTTCCTGCTGAGATCGGCTTGCCTCCGACAGGACGCCCGCGGCGTCGAAGGCGGTCAATCATGGGCCGAGGATTCGGGGGCCAGCACGCGCTACTGGATCACCTGATCCGCCCGCAGGAGGATCGTCTGCGGGATCGTGAGCCCAAGGGCCTTCGCGGTCTTCAGGTTGATTACGAGCTCGAATTTGGTGGGCTGCTCGACGGGAAGGTCGGCGGGCTTGGCGCCCTTCAGGATCTTGTCCACGTAAAGGGCGGCGCGCCGAAACAACTCGGGAAGGCTCGCCCCATCGGCCATGAGGCCCCGGCGACCGCATTATGCGGCACTTGGTACATTGCCGGCAGCCGGCTTTTTGCCACGAAGTCAATGATTCGCCCCACGTGAAGCTGGTGCACGGGGTCGGCGGTCATGTAAAGCGCGTCGGGGCGGTCCCGCATCATCCTGAGGAAAGCGCTTTCGAACTCATTGGGCTCGCGCACCTCTACCGATTGCACCTTCAGGCCCAATACCCGTGCCGCAACCTGAATCTCATCGAGGTGGGTTATCTGGGATGCATTTGCCGGGTTCCACAAGAAGGCCACCCGAGAAGTTGGGCAGGATGTTCTTGAGAAGCTGTAGCCGTTTCCCCGCGAGCTCCGCACCAAGGATCGTATTCCCCGTGACGTTCCCTCCGGGGTGTGCGAGGCTGGCGACGAGCGCGGTCCGAAGGGGATCGCCCGTGCTCACCATGACGATGGGGATCGTTGTCGTCGCTCGCATCGCGGCTTGCGTCGGGGGTGTGCCGGCCGTCACGAGTACATCTACCTTGAGCCGGACCAGCTCGGCCGCGTGTTCGTGCAACCGCTCTTGCCTCCCTTCCGTCAGTCGATGCTCAATGGCGATGTTTCTGCCCTCCGCGTAGCCGAGGTCGCGGAGTGCTTGCCGGAATGGCTCCCAGCCGGCGGAGTAACCGAGAAGGCCTATCCGTGAGACTTTCCCCGCCTCCTGCCCCTCGGCGGCGAGCGGCACAAGAATGAGGCTGAGAATGACCGCGAGCCCGATCAGCCGCATGGGCACCTCGGTTTGAGGACGGCTGCCGGGGAGTCTAGCTGAACGCGACGACGCGCACCAGAAAGGTCGGTACGAGCCGTCAGCCAGACGCGGTCGTCCTCGACGCCGCCTTGACAACCTTCCAGGTGGGCGAAGATGATCCCCTCACTGCATCGACCGTCAGCCCCGCACAGGGCCAAGGAGTTCAGCCTAGTATCCGCGGTGCTAACCCAGCGCACAGCCGTGGCGGCCAACGCTGAATTGCGGCGAAAAGGCGGTTTTTAACGAAACTCGTGCCCGGGAGGGACTGGGCCATGGCTACCGAGAGCGGCATTACACGGCGCCAACTGATGCACACTTCGCTGGCATGGGCCGGGCTCGCGACCGTGGCGCCGCTCGGTTCGGTCCTTGCCGCTGAAGACAATAAATGGGTCCTGACCGAGGTCACCCCGGCAACTGTCCTGGGGCCGTTCTATCCGTTGCTCAACAAACCCACTGATCCGGGAACGGACCTCAGCATGATCAAGGGCGGGACGGCCCGTGCGCAAGGGCAATTGCTCTACCTGATGGGACAGGTGCTCGACATCAAAGGCCGGCCGATCAAGGGCGTCAAGGTCGAGATCTGGCAGACGAACGCCGCCGGGCGCTACAACCATCCGTCCGATCCCAATCCGGCATCGCTGGATCGGAATTTCCACGGCTACGGGGTCACGCTCACCGACGCCGACGGCCGCTATCGGTTCAAGACCATCAAGCCCGGTGCGTACCCTGTGACTCAAGGCTGGGACCGGCCGCCGCATATTCATTTTGAACTGACCGGACGCGCCGACAGGCACGTCACCCAGATGTGGTTCCCTGACGAACCGCTCAATGCTCAGGATCGGTTGTTCAATGGGCTCCGGCCGGCCGCGCAGAAGATGCTCACTGGGAAGATCGAACCGCCGACCGGAGCCATGGAACCGGATTCGAAGATCGCCTTGTTCAACGTCATCATCACCAACGGCTAGGCCCCAGGCGGATCAGAAGCTCAAGATTCGCGTCTACTACAAGATGTCAAAATTCCAATGACGGAGCGCGGGCCGAGCGGAGAGTGGGTTTGCGCGGGGTTCGTCGCGGAGGCGGAAAGGTGACGATCACCCGTTTCTCGCCGGCTCTCGCTCTCGTTTTCCTCGCGGCCGGCTCGGCGCATTGCGCTGACGTCGTCCGCTTCAAGGGCACCACGGTCACCTTCCGGGTTGAGGCCTCGTCTGTCAAGGGGTTCACGCTCACTGCCAGCGCGCTCTGTCTGGCCGGGTCCAAGGGCACGAACGAGATTCGGGTGATCCCGGTCGACGAGCCGGCCAAGCTCGACGGCGATGGGCGCTTCACGCTGGCATTCGGCAAGAGCGGGACGAGGGTCTCGGTGAGCGGCCGCGTCGCCGGGTCGGCCGCCGAGGGCCGATTCGAGGTCCACTACACGAAGACGTTCACGTCCTACGACGTCGTCACCCACAACCCGAAATTTGAGATCGCCTCATGCTCGGCGAGGGCGCCGTGGACGGCGCGACGCGAGGGTTCCACCGGAGAGCCGCCGAGATGACCTGGCCAGCTGTTGACCTCTCATCGAATCTTAGCTGTTCCCGAGCATCGCGCGCAGAGCCTCGATGTCGAAGTTCTCCCTGAACTGGCGCATTGCCTCGACTTTGGGCGGGTTCTGCGGCGCATGGCGCGGCAGGCTCTTGTCGAAACAGTCGGAGTTGAGATGGGCGCTCAGCATAGTGTAGCGTGTTCGCACCAAGCTGCTTGCGCCCACTGGGCCCCGCGCGTATGGTCCCGTGCAATGGGCCGCAGAGGGGCGATCGTCCTGCTGCTTGGCGTCCTGATCGCGCTCACGCCTCTCGCCCAGGCCAGCCCGCCGGACCCGACGTGGATTCCTGGCTTCTACGATGATGCCGATTACGACGACGTCGTCCTCGCCATCATCGGCGCCGTCGCCGTCGGCGAGTCGGGCGTCATGGATCCGGTTGGGCCAGGGGTTGTGTGTCTCGGGCCGCTGATCCCGAGTGGCCCTCGGCCCGTCTCGGCGCGCGCGCTCGACTCTCACCCGCCCCGGGCTCCGCCTCACCCACTCTCGTAAACGCCGGCCCCCGCGCCCGCGGTCCCCCAAGACCGTGGCAGTCACCTCATGGCGCGCGGATGCGACTGAGCAGACTACATCCCGCGGCAACCTTGCTCCGCGAGCCTTGCCCGGGACAAGGACGGCTGATCTCGGATCCTGACAACATTTCCTTGCTGTCACCGGTACCCAAGGAGGAACGATAGCCCCCACTGCCGAGATCGTGGCGACGTTTAGTAAGAGCTGAGAAAGAGGTTAACGGACCATGGCCACTATCAAGATAGCTGTGATCAATGCGACTTCGGATGTAGTGCTGTCGGACGCAGAAGCCGCACCGGCAGTAAACGCGCTTCAGGAGCAAGTGACGTCCGATTTTGCGCCCGTCTGGGGCACCGATGCCGATCTGACGTTCGTCCCGAGGGGCCAGACTCCACCAGCTGGGTCGTGGTGGCTTAGCCTGCTCGATAGCTCGGACCAAGCCAATGCTCTCGGTTACCATGACCTGACTTCGGAGGGGCTGCCGCTGGGCAAGGCGTTCGTAAAGACCGACAAGGACGAAGGTCTCGCCTGGACAGTCACTGCCAGCCATGAATTGCTGGAGATGCTGGGCGATCCCGACATCAACTTGTGGGCCTTTCCACGCCCGGACGCGACGACGGGCCGCCTGTACGCCTACGAGGTGTGCGACGCGTGTGAAGCGGATGAGCTCGGGTACACGATCGACACCACACTGGTATCCGACTTCGTCTACCCGGCGTGGTTCGAATCGTTTCGGTTGCCTGGTTCAACGCAATTCGATAAACAAGGGCACGTTCAAGAGCCATTTGCCATCCTCCAGGGTGGCTATGCTCTCGTGTACGACATCGGCTCGGGATCGGGCTACCACCAGGTTTTTGGCAAGATCGCTCCCAGCAGCCCACAAGCTCAACCAGGTCCTTGGGAATTAAACTTCAGGCCGACGCGCCGTCCCCGCGTGGGCAGCCGGCGAGAGCGTCGGATGACCCACCGCCAACAGTGGGTGCGAAGCGCTGTCCACGCCAAGTGCGGTACGGAGCGCTGGCCAGTAAAGACTCTGGGCGACGCCGACGTCGCGAAAGTTGCCTTTGATAGGCCGGTAACCAGCAGCGTACTCGCCCTGAGGGCCCTGCCGGCACCATTTCCGGCCGGTCAATCCGGTCCGCAAGACCGGCGCCTTGCGCCGGTGGAATTGACGGTGTACACCGTGACGGCGAAGCTCATCGGCTCGAAGGTCGAAACCGACAACGACATCCATCTCGTGATTGCCGACCCCAGTGACCACAACGCGACCATGATCGTCGAGTTTCCCAAACGCGAGTGCGCCGAAACCCGTAACCAGGCGCTGCTGGCTCGCATGGAAGCGGCACGCAGCGCCGTACTCACGATAGCTCCGCCTTTGGTGCAGCGCATGGCCATGGGGGCTGCCATCCCACCCGAGGCGATCGATCCGCAGACCGGAAGACCGCGCCTGCACCCCATGCAGGGCACAGCGCGGATCACCGGCGTCGGCTTCTTTGACAGGGTGCACGGCCAAGATGGTGTGGCACCGAACGCGGTCGAACTGCATCCTGTTCTGGACTTCACAATCGTGCACTGATCGCGGACTAAGAAGAAGGCTATCCCGCTGAACGAGTTGCCGACTCCATTTCGGAGACTGGCGCCGATGTCAGCGCCGTACCGGCTGGCGGTCCCGGGTGTGATCAGATAACGGCGCTGCGTGCCCATTCACTCCGGACCAAGGACGTTGACGATCGCGGACCCCGCCGGGTTAGTGGAGCGAATCTCTAGAAAGTAGCCCCCTCCTTGGGTCGCCCACCTTCTCAACC
>QHSR01000051.1 GCA_003221635.1 Candidatus Rokuibacteriota bacterium
CGGTCGCCGTTCTCGGCCCCTCGTGGTCCTGCCCGGCGACATCGAGTTCTCCGGCGAGCAACGTCAAGGCATTCCGGTCGATCTTGCCGTTCTCCGTCAACGGCAGCGTTCTCCTCCAGTGGAAAGCCGATGGCACCATGTACTCGGGCAGAGAATCACCCAACTGCTCCCGCAGCACGTCGGCATCGAGCGGCCGCTCGCCGGAGTAGAAGGCCAACAGGCGCTTGCCGTGGTCAGCCCGCCCGGTGACCACGACCGCGCCGTCGCGGACACCAGACAGCCGCAACAGGGTGTTCTCGATCTCGCCGATCTCGATGCGGAAGCCGCTGATCTTGACCTGGGTATCCCGGCGGCCGAGGAACTCCAACTTGCCTTCGGCCAGCCAGCGGCCATAGTCGCCGCCCCGGTACAGCCGCTGCCCTTCCCGGTGCGGATCGGCCACGAAGGCGCGTCGCGTGCGTTCGGGATCGTTGATGTACCCGCGGCCGACGCACACGCCGGAGAATACGATCTCACCGGGTGCGCCGAGCGGTACGGGCGACAGGTGCGGGTCCACCACGTAGACGTAGACATTGTGAATGGGGCGACCGAGCGGAACCCGCTCCCCGTCGGGCGCGCGGTCCATGACCTCGTGGTTGGTGTCGTCCGAGGTCTCGGTAAGCCCGTACGCATTGACAAGCTTGATCGCAGGCTGGGTCGCGAACCAGCGTTGCACGAGCTCCTTCTTCACCGCCTCGCCGGTGACCGAGACGCACCGCAGGTCCGGGAGCTCGCGGGGGTGCAGCGCCAGATACGACAGTACGATTTCGAGGTAGGACGGCACGACCTGAACGACGGCGACCCTGCCGCCCGCGATCCTGTCGAGGAAACGCTCGGCGTCCAGGATGGCCTCCTGTTCGACCAGCAACGTGCGCCCACCGACCAAGAGCGCGGAAACGAGTTGCCAGAGTGAAATGTCGAAGCATTGGGGTGCGGTCTGGGCCACCACGTCGCCCTCGCCGATCCCCAGGTCGTGGATCTTGGCGCAGACGTGGTTCAACATGCCGGCGTGCTCGCACATCACGCCCTTGGGCTCGCCGGTGGAGCCGGAGGTGAAGTAGATGTAGGCGAGCTGGTCGGGGTCGACGCGGACACCCGGATCGCCCTCGGCTTGGTTTTCCTCGTGGACGGCGTCGACGTAGAGCGTCTGGACTCCGGACAGCGACTCGAGCGCACGGTCGAGCGTCGCCGTGCTGCCGCGTTCGGTCAGCACGAGCCGGCAGCCGGCCCGGGAGAGCATCCTTGCGATGCGATCGGCCGGGAAATGGGGCTCGATCGGCAGGTACGCGCCGCCCGCCTTGAAGATCGCGAGCACCGCGGCCATCCAGTCCAGGTTGCGCTCGGTCACCACGGCGACGATGCCTTCTCGGCCGAGTCCTCGCGCCAACAGGGCTCGCGCCAGCTGATTGGCACCGCCGTTGAGCTGCCGGTAGGTCCAGTGACGGTCGCCGTGCACGGCCGCGATGGCGTCCGGCTGTGCGCGGACCCGCTCCTCGAACAGCTCGTGGACTCGGCGGTCTGGCAGCGTCCTGTGCGGGCCGGCGAGACCATCGAGTTGGAAATGCAACTCCTCGCCGGAGAGCAGGCCCTGCCGCGCGTGCTCGGCATCCGGGTCGGCGGCGGCCCGCGCGAGCGCTGTGATGTGATAGCCGGCGATCCTCATGGCGCACTCCATGTCGAGCACGTCCGTTCTGTGGCGCAGCCGGATTACGATCCCGTCCCGTTCCGCGATGCCGACCCGGAGGACGGTGCCCTCGGCGAGCTCGCCAGGGGCGGAAGCCGCCGGGTCGAAGACGGTCTCGAACAACGGCTGGGTGAGGCCCAGCTCGCGCCCGAGATCCTCAACTGGGAAGTCGGCGTGCGACAGCAGCACGACCTCGGCTCGATGGGTTTCCAGCAGCATCGCCCGCCAGGAGTGCGGTTCGGTCGTCATCCGGCAGAGCAACTGCCAGCACCTTGGCGTGCGCGGTCAGCAACACCGAGTGGAACGACACCGCCATCTCGTCCGCCAGCCGGCGCAACGCCGCCACGAGCTCGTCGGGGATCCTCGCCTCGTGTTCGGCCACGCCGGCCGCTGGCTCACGGGTCCACCGCGGGAGGACGGTGAACGGACCGGCGAGAAGCATGCGGCGCCAGAACTCCCGGCCGCGCTCGGCGCCGGTGACCGTGTCCCGCAGGCCGAGGCCGCTCACCTCACATCTCCCGGGCCGGGTTTCCACCCCAGCGCGCGTGTGCAGGCACCTCCTCTCCCTTCATGAGAAAGGAGTCGGCGGCGAGCACGGAGTCGTCACCCATCGTCACGCCGTAGTGGACGAGTGCGCCGATGCCGATCGAGCAGCCGGAACCCAACGTGGTGTGGTCGGATTTGAAGGTGGCGTCCTCCTGCGAGTGGCATTGAATCTTGCTGCCGTTGTTGAGCACGCAGTCGTCCCCGATGGTGACGAGCGTCCTCTCCGACATGTGGACGCCGTCGTCGAAGACCCTCCTGCCGATCCGAACCCCCATCAACCGCCAGACGAAGGTCTTGTAGGCGGTGCCGTCGAAGGAGTGGAGATAGTCCATGGCGGGCACCTTCCACAGGCGCTCGTGCCGCCAGAAGCGCGGGTCGTAGATGGAGCAGTAGGTGGGCTCGAGCGAACGGAATCCGGCGACACACCGCTCCACCAGGGCAGAATACAGCGGGCTGACCAGGAGACCCGCCGACAGGAGCCCAGCCGTGGCCACATGTCCCGCCACGTCGTACAACGCGAACGCGGAAAGGTCGAACAGGGTGACGATGAAGACGCCCAGCCAGCGGGCGAAGAGAAAGATCCCCATGGTTCCGATGTTGTACCGGTTCTTCGCACCAAGGCGGCGGCGGAACCCGTCTCCCGTCCGAAGATGATCGAATCGGGTGTCCCGGTCGACCGTTCGTGGAATCTCGAAACATGGCGAGCCGAGCAGGCCTGTGTTCTCGCGAATCGTGCCGTCGAGCGGAACCATCACCTTGGTCGCGAGCAGGCAGTTGTCGCCGGTCCTGCCTCCGGAGGGATAGGCGATGTCGTTGCCCAGGAAGCTGAGCGGTCCGATCGATGTGCGAGTCACGCAGAAAGACGTGCTCGAGACATCGTCGTTGATGATCGCCAGCCCGTCGGCGACCATCGTGCCGGTGCCGACGGAACACAGGCGGGGGTTCGCCTGCAGCACGACGATGCCGAAGTTCGACCCGGTCTGCTCGACCGGGGAGAGGCGGTACCCCAGCCAGCTCAAATAGTGGACGATGTACGAGCTGTCGCCGAACAGACGGACGAAAAATCTGATCGCGCCGAGGCGCGTGATCGCCCGCTGCACCCGGTCGTGGAAGCCATACAGCGGATAGACCCTGTCCGGCTCGAGAAACAGGTTCAAGACGCGAGCGGCCACGACCACGAGTGGCAGGCCGATGAGAACGGCGCCGAAGAACAAGAGCAGCGAGAGCTCCAGTGCGTCGATCAAGAGCTCCCGCATCGTCAAGACACCGGCGCTTGCAGCACTCGGATCCAGAAACCTGGCCAGCGACGGCGCGACCGTCGCGAGCAGATACGCGTTCCCCATCACGAAAGGCAGGTACACGAGGAAGACGAGGAGCAGCGTGCCGGCAGAGAAGGAGACCCGTCGCAGCGTGCCGCAGGGCATCGGCGCGACCCTCAGGTAGTCCACCTCCGTGCGCTGTGCCGGAGATCCATGCCACCGCTGGCCGGCCGGTATCGCCTGGCCTCTGTGGAGCGCGGAGGCGTGACCGAGCTGCGCCCCATCGCCCATCGACGTGTCGATGTCGAGCACGGTCCTCTCGCCGATGACGACCCTCCGGCCGAGCGTGATCCTTCCGGTCTCGATTCGCCCCGCATGCGCCCGGTAACACTGGAAGAAGGACTCCCTGCGGATCACCGTCCCCGCGCCGATGGTGAGCAGATCGGTGCATACCGGAATTCTCCGGGAGAAGATCGCCGCGCCCGGGCCGATCTTCGCGCCGAGCGCTCTCAAATACAGCGCATAGATGGGAGAACCGACGAGCAGGAGGGCGCACGGGTTCGACCGGATCAAGGTCTTGACGAACCAGAAGCGGACGTACGCCAGGCTCCAGAGTCGGATCTCCCCGGGTTTCCAGCGACCGATGAGCACCCATTTCGCCAGGATCGGCACGGTGCACACGATGAGAAAGGCCGCGGCGCCGCATAGCACGAGCCGCAAGTAGATCACGACCCCACCCGAGCCTGCGGAGATCCATTCGTAGGCCAGGCCTGCGCCGAGCACGGCAAGGTAGCAATAGCCGAGAAACGACAGGAGCTGCAGCACTCCGCAGGCGACGTACTCCAACCTGCTCGCCGGTGCGGCCGCCTCGGTCGGTGCCGGCGCGGGCGACGGGACGGCGCGGGGCACGGCGTCTGCGAGCGCCGCCGCAAGCCTCCGGATCGTCGGATGTCGGTAGACGTCCTGTATCGATATCGATGGCAGGTCCCCTCGCTTCCTCACCCGCGCACAGAAATGGGCCATCACCAACGAGTCGGCGCCCAGCTCCTCGAAGAAGTGGCGATCGACCGGCACGCGGTCGACGCCCAGGACACCGGCCAGCACTTCGGCGAAGATGCTCTCGGAGCGAAGGGTGGCGGCGCTGTGCCGCTCCTCGATCACCGTCGATTCAGGGGTCATGCATCCGCTCCGCTCCTGTGTCGGCGACGCACCGCACTCCGACCGGTCTCGCCGAAGTCATCGCACGACCTCGCAGAAGAAGTCCGACAGGCGCAGGTCCTGCCCGGCGGCGACCGCCTGGTCATACACCCACTTGCCGACCGCCAGGTCGAGCATCCCCATGCCGAAGGGCGAGAAGATGATCGGACGGCTGCGATCGACGGATCGGCGTTCGAGCATGATGTCGGCAAGCGTGCCCGTCACGAAGCTTCGGTCTCCCGTCTGCTGCTCGGCGAGATGGGGAGAGGTGTTCGCCTTCATGACGTGCTCGACGTCGTCCACCACGTTCTGCGACCT
>QHSR01000052.1 GCA_003221635.1 Candidatus Rokuibacteriota bacterium
GTGGCGAATGAGGGTCGAGGCCGCCTCCTGCTCCGGCTGGATCACCTCGGCGGCGCCCGCCTCCATCAGCCGGGCGCGCCAGGCGACATCGTGCACTCGCGCCAGAATCTGGACGGTCGGGTTGAACGCGCGGATGCGCTGCACGGCCAGGCGCGCGCGGTCGTTTTCGGGGATCGCCAGGATGACCAGGGCGGCTCGGTCGGCCTGGGCAGCCGCGAGAATGACCCGCTGAGCGGCGTCGCCGAACACCGCGGGCAGGTTGCGCGCGCGGAGGCTCTTGACGATGTCGGGGTCGGCCTCGATGGCGACGTAGGGAACGCCGAACGTCTCCAGCGCCTCGCCGATGGCGCTTCCGACACGGCCGAATCCGCAGAGGACGACGTGGTGCTCCAGCGCTTGCGCCGACCGGAGACCCAACGTCAGCGTCGCGGTGCTGTCGAGTCGCGCCGGCCCGATCCAGCTCGGGACGAGCCGGACGAGGACGGCGTTGATCAGGATCGTCACCAGGGACGCGGCCAGCGTCGCGTTGTACACGTCCTGGCCCACGTGGCCGGCCTGCCGCGCCACCTGGACCAGGACGAACGAGAACTCTCCGATCTGCGTGAAGCCCACCCCGACCAGGAGGGCCGTCGAGAGCGGCCGCCGGAAGATCACCGTGACGATCGTCCAGATCGCCCAGTTGCCGATCACGATGAGCCCGACCAGCACGCCGAGCAGGTCGAGGTTCGTCACCACGACGCGCGGATCGATGAGAACCCCGAGCGTCACGAAAAAGAGCGCGGTGAACGCGTCGCGCAGGGACAGGAGGCGCGCGAGCATCTCGTGGGCGTAGTCCGATTCGTTGATGAGGAGCCCCGCCAGGAACGCGCCCAGCGCGAGCGAGAGGCCGGCCGCCTGCGTCAACGCGGCGGCGCCGAGGCCAATGGCGAGCGCCACGAGCAGAAAGAGCTCGTCGCTCCGTGTCCGCGCGACGCGGGCCAGGATCGGCGGCAGGATGCGGCGGGTGAGATAGAAGAACGGCCCGAGGATGACCGCCGCCGTCAGGAGCGCCTTCGCGATCGCGAACACACGCTCGCCTTGCAGAGCCCCGAGGGCCGGGATCAGGACGATCAGGACCACCACGGCGAGGTCCTCGACGAGCGAGATCCCGATCATGATCCGGCCGTGACGCGTGTGGAGCTCGCCGCGGTCGAGCAGCAGCCGGGCCAGCACCATCGTGCTGGCGACGGACACGACCATGCCGACGACCGCTCCCCGCAACGGGCTCCAGCCGAGCAGGGTGCCGGTGGCGAGCCCCAGCCCGATGGACAGGGCGACGCCGAGCGGTCCGCCGACGAGCGCGATCCACTTCACGCCCATGAGGTCCTTGAGCGAGAACTCGATCCCGAGCGAGAACATCAGGAGGACGACCCCGATCTCGGCGAAGCGCTCGAAGGAGTGGACGTCCGCGACCGACGGCCCGGGCGTCAAAGGGCTCACGAGGAGCCCGCCCAGGACATAGCCCAGGATCAGCGGCTGACGGGCGAGCCGGGCGAGCGCTCCGCCCACCACCGCGGCGAGGAAGACGTACGCGAGGTCCCTGAAGAGGCCGGGTTCGGTGATCATCTACGAGCGCAGGACGACGTAGAGGTCGAGCAGGTTCGTCCTGGTGGGCCCCGAGACGAGCAGATCGCCGCTCGCCCGGAGAAATCGATAGGCGTCGTTGTCCTCCAGGGCCCGCCGGGCATCGGCACCGGCGGCGGCGCCACGCCCGACGCTTCCCGCGTCGACGATGGCCCCAGCGGCATCGGTCGGGCCATCGGTGCCGTCGGTTCCGGCGGCGAGGATCGTCATGCGGTCCGTCGGCAAGAGCTCGAGCGCCGCGGACAGGGCGAACTCCTGGCACCGTCCCCCCTTCCCCCGTCCCTTCACCGTCACGGTGGTCTCGCCACCCGCGATCAGGCACGCCGGAGCCTCGAGCCCGCGCGCGCGGGCCACGAAATCGCGCGCGACTTCCCGCGCCTCGCCCTGGAGCTCGCGAGTCGCGAAGTGGGGCCGGTAACCGAGACGGTCCGCCGTCGCGACAGCCGCGTCGGTGATCAACCTGTTGTTGCCGATCACGATGTTGGTGACGCGATCGAACAGCCGATCGCCGGGCTTCGGCGTCTCCTCGATCTCACCCCGAAGGCCGGCCTCGAAGCGGCGCGGGATCGAGGCCGGCACCCGACCGGCGAGCCCTCTCCGTACCAGCACCTCCCGGGCGTCCGCAAACGTCGTCGGGTCGGGGGCCGTCGGCCCCGAGGCGATCACGTCGAGTGGGTCGCCGATCACGTCGGACAGGGCGAGCGTGAGAACGGTCGCCGGCCAGGCGGCACGCGCGAGCTGGCCTCCCTTGAAGAGCGACACGTGCTTGCGGACGGCGTTCAGCTCGCCGATGGTCGCGCCGGAATCCAGCAGTAGCTGCGTGACCTCCCGCTTCTCGGCGAGCGTGATCGGGGGCGCGGGGGCCGGGGTCAGGGCCGAGCCCCCGCCGGAGACGAGGAACAGCACGAGGTCGTCCTCGCGGGCGCCTCGGGCGAGCTCGAGCAGCCGCCAGGAGGCCGCGAGCCCGCGCGCGTCGGGCACTGGATGGCCCGCCTCGGCGATCGGGACACGCCGGGCGCGCGCGCCGTGACCGTCCTTGACGACGACGAAGCCGTCGCCGATGCGGTCGCCGACGACCTCTTCGGCGACGGCCGCCATGGCCCCGCTCGCCTTGCCGCAGCCCAGGACGTGGACGCGCGCGCGGCGGGGAAGATCGAGGCGAAGATGGCGCCGGATGAGCGGCGTCACATCGCCGGCGGCGAGCGCCGAGTCGAGGATCGAGCGCGCCGCGTCGCGCGGGGTCACGAGCGGAGCTTGAGGAGACGCTCTCCCGCATCCCGAAGCATATCGTCGGTCTTCGGGAAGCAGAACCGGATCTTGGTGCGGCCAAGCTCGGGGTGGGCGTAGAAGGAGGAGCCCGGGACCGTGGCGACCCCGACGTTCCGGATGAGCCACATCGCGAATGCCGTGTCGTCGAGGACGTCGTACCGCTTCAGAAAGTGGGCGACGTCCGTGAGGATGTAGTAGGCGCCCCGTGGCTTCCACGCCACGAACCCCGCCTTCTCGATGTAGCCCCAGAGGAGGTCACGCCGCGCCTGGTAGGACGCGCGGAGCCCCGCGTAGTAGGAATCGGGCAGCTGGAAGGCCGTCACCGCGGCTTCCTGGAGCGGATGTGGCGCCCCGACCGTGACGAAATCATGCGCGCGTCGGATCCCGAGCGCGAGCTCGGGCGGCGCGACCGCGTAGCCGACCCGCCAGCCCGTGACCGAGTAGGACTTCGAGATG
>QHSR01000222.1:0-22837 GCA_003221635.1 Candidatus Rokuibacteriota bacterium
CTCCCGGAAGTGGGCGCTTCGCGCGCACTTGGTCGATCAGCCACGTGGTCCAGCGCCTCGCTGTGCGCGGATCCGGCGGTCCGCCAGCAATACAGCGCTCAACGTCACTTCGTGGCTGGACGCGGCGATCGCGAAAAGGTCACCAACCACGTCCTCGACAAGCGAAACTCCCCGGCCAGCGACTCGCCGTCCCTGTGCAGAACCATGGTGAGGCGCTCAAAGCCAGCGAAGGAGGGGGTGCCATCGAACCACCCCTCGAGGACGACTGTGGCTGGGCCCTCGATGCGTGCGGTTCCTCTCGCGTACCAACGACCCTTGACTGTCGACGTGTAGTCCCAGTCCAGGTTCGACGCGATCGAGAGGTGATAACCGCCTCCACGGCCGTCCCAATTTCCGGGAAGCCACGTCCTGAAATCGACCGGAGCCGCAGTTGACGTGATCTCTTGGGTCGGGCGCGTGCAGTGCAACGGCCGCGCCGCCATGGGCCCTACGCAGGCCGGGTCGTCCACGCGGCCCGATGCGGGCGCGCCACGGGCGCTGAGTGGATTCGGTGGCGAGAAAAACTCATCCTCGTCCTCGGGACCTCGGAATTGGTCGTAGCTCGGATAGTTCGTCTGTACGCGCTCCCAGCCCCGGGCTTGCATGCAACGCCGATAAATCCGCTCAGAGACCTCGTATTTGCTCTTGGCCTCCTGAATACACTGGCCGCTGTCAGTCTGAAACTCGCCGGCGCCACGGCCCCGCGCTTCCCAGTAGTGCTTGCCGCAGCCTGCGAGGAAAAAGCCGATCACGATTGTTGCGAGGGCTCGCGTCATTCAATGCCTCCAAAGAGGAGCGAAGCAGATAGGGTCCGGGGGAGCTCCAACAATACTTCTCATAGCGACCCCACTCGCATGGCGATAGACAAACTATCGTTCTAGTCAGTGTAGCCGAGAGCCACAGGGGAGCGAAACTCTGGGGAGTGAAGCCTAGCGTGGAAGTAGAGAAGCGTGAGCAGATCGCGGGCTTAGGGTGAACTCGGGGCCCGGCCAGACCCTTCAGCCCTGCACTGTCTGGCAGCCTCGTGGCGCAGGGGTCTCGGCTTAAGGGTCCTGGTGGTGGACGAGGACTCTGGCGATCCGTCCGTCAGTGTCGAGCTCCATCACCTCGAGCTGCAGCCCACGCACGCTGCTCCGCAAATATACGGCCACCGAGCTGACGCCGGCGAAGACGTCGAGTAACTCGAATCTCAGATCGGGCGCGGCGGCAAGCCCCTTGGCGAAGTACGAGCGGAGCGCGGGCTTGCCTCGAACCGTTCCTGCCGGATCGCCCAGCAGCTTGGTCACCAGGAGGGACTTGAGTTCAACCGAGTCGGCGTAGTGGGAAAGAATCCGCTCGAGGTCGTGATTGTTGAACGCCTCGATCCATTCTTGGGCGAGGGCTTGCGCCTGGGCTTTGGTCACGGACGGTCTCCCTCAGGCGTCGAGTAGTGGGAGGGAGCCTAATGCCGAGAGCGAAGTGCGTCAACGGGAGGATTACGGTCGGGGATTACTTGAGCCGAATGCCGGCCGGGACGGAGAAGTGTGGGGCTGCTGGACCGCGGACTTTAGGGAACTTCAACCCGAGGTCAAACTCTTCAGCCGGCAGCCCCCTACACTATCTGGCAGGCTTCTGAGGACCAGGGGCCCAGGGTCTTCCGGAGACCTAGCGAGCTAGGATCGCTGGCAGGAGGATGATGCGGAATGCCCGTCAAAGCCGTGATCTTCGACGCCTATGGCACGCTGCTGCGGCACGAGGATTTGATGCTGATCCCTCGACGTATCGTGGCTGATCACAGGTTGTCTGTGCCCCGAAGCTCACGCTCAAGAGGCCTTGGGATCGGATATGAGACCGGAAACAGACCGGCTGCACGGTGGTCCCGTACCGGCTCCGAGTAGGAGAAGGGCAGGCGGAGCGACGATGCGACCATGAGGCCAACAAACGCCCCTTCGACGAGGGGCCCGCACACTACTGCAATCTGATATCCGCGGAGACGCTCCGCAAGCGCCTCCGCCAACGGCTGGACGCGCTCAGGGTGCAGGAGAAGAAGCGCCAGGTCGAGCCAGACCTGGCCGTGATGGCCCGACTCAAAGACGAAATGGCCTTCCCGCTTTGGAAGGAGCTCTGCGACCTTCTCCTGCATCTTCCCACCGCCTATACAAAATGACTGCCGGTCGAAGAGGCTGACCTTAGGCTCACCACAGAGCCGCAGAATGCGCGCTGGCGTTCACCACGAGATCGGAGGTCAGATATGGGGAACGCGGGCGATCGTCCCTCCCTTCGGACATCTTCTATCCTGACAGCGATCGCACGGCTCGCGCGAGCCGCGACACGGCATCCCCGCCAACAAAGTGGAACGTTTGGATGCCTATGCTGGCGGCTCCCTCGATGTTCTCGATTCGGTCATCGACAAAGAGGGCTCGGGCGGGTTCCACACCAAGACGCGACAGGCATATCCGGAAGATTCCGGGATCAGGCTTCGCAACCCCAACCTCGCATGATACGACCACGACGTCGAACCACCTTTCCAGGTGGCGATCTGCTCGAATCCGTGCCATGGCTTCGAGAACGCCGTTCGAGAGGAACGCGGTGCGGCCGCCCTTGCCCCGGAAGGATTGCGCCAGATCCCACACTTCCTCCCGGTACTCGGTCCACGAGGCTACATCCGCTTTGACCAATCGATCGATGACGGCCTCCTGGTCCAACGCGTAGGACGACTGGCCCAGCGTCTTCAGGACCCGTCGCCAGTACTCCGCGGCTGGCAGCCCGGCGTCATACGGGCGGCGATGCCGCCAGTACGAGTCGCGGAAGGCATTGGCCGAAGCGCCAACTTGCGTCGCCATCGTCTCGAACCAGTCCTCGCGTTGCGGATGGCTCAGGACGTTCCCATAGTCGAGAATCAGCGCTTCGAGCAGCATATCTACAGCAAACCGTATCACGCTATGCCGACCTTCCAGCGGGTGAGAGAGCTCTAATCAGAAAGGAGAACGACCATGCCGCAAGTCGATGCGGGCTGGCTAGCCGCTCGGGGATTTCCCGGGAAAAGTATTCCGTCAGTCTAATTGCGAATTAGTAGCGCGCGTCGGCGACGCGATTCCCTATGGGCTGGGCGGTTCACCGCGCTTCAAGAGCTTGGCATCCCAAATGCGGCTTCCGTTCCAGCTAATGATCTCCGTTCCACAGATCTGACAGCTGATGGAATCCTTGTCGCGTACCGGGACGTGGGCCGAAGTGAGTTCGTATTCGCTCTCGCACGTTGGGCAGACGTGCTTTCGGATCATCGCCACCTCCCATGTTTGAGCACCTGCTCTTGCGCTGGAGTGATCTCGAATGCTCCCGAGTCGGGCACAAATCTGACACATTCGGGCCCGCTATTGAACCGGGATGTGTGGGAACTAGCTGGAAACCTGGTGGGCAGGGACGGGATTGAACCGCCGACACCAGGATTTTCAGTCCTGTGCTCTACCAACTGAGCTACCTGCCCACCAGACGCGTGAGGATAACAGACGGGCGCGAGCGCGTCTACTTCGGGGGCCTCCGACGCGGACTATTCGACGGCCGAGACGACGCCGATGGCGCCGGACTTCTCGAAGAAGAGCGTGACGATCACGACCTCGCCGGCCTTGAGCTCGCGCGTCAGGTCCAAGAGCACGACGCGCTCACCGCCGGGGTGGAGTCGGACGAAACTCGTCCCCGGTATTTGTAGCCGAGCCAGCGGCTCCCCGCTCGGGCTCAGGATTTGCGCGCGTTTCGCGATCGGGGTCTCCGCCCGCACGAGGACGTCCTTGGACTTGCCCGTGCTGGTGATGTCGACGAAGAAGAGCGCGCCGTCGCCGTTGCGGACCACGCGGCCGCGCTCGGGTAGCAGGCGGACGCCGCCCAGGTCCCCCACGGTCGGGTAGTAGACGCAGCCGCCCAGGAGCAAGACCAGCGCGAGACCGACCGTGCCCCGCCCGACGGTGCGGCGTCGGCGGCCGGGCGTCATGCGCCCTTGAAGGCGCCGTCGGCGACCATCGCCCGGAAGGCCCGCTCGTAGGCCTGCACGGTGCGCTCGAGATCCTCGTCGGTGTGGACCGCCGAGATCCAGCCGTGGTTCATCGAGGAATCGACGCCGCTGTTCATGAGCGCGCACCGCAGCAGGTGATAGAGGTCCGAGCGACGCGGCCGGTCCGGGCCGGCGAGGCCCGGCTTGCCCTCGAACGAGACGTGGAAGATCGAGGCCTCGCCGTAGCAGGTGCCGGGAACGCCCGCGCGCCTCATCGCCTCGGTGAGCCCGCGCCGCAGCTCCTCGCCCGCCTTGTTCGCGCGCGCCTGGAGCGCCGCGTCCGCGCACAGCTCGAGCGTCGCGATCGCGGCCGCGGCGCAGAGCGGGTTCGCGTTGAAGGTCCCGGCGTGCGCGACACGCTGGCTCCGGTCCCAGTCGGGGTCGCCGCGGAACGCCAGCAGGGACATCAGCGGACGCTTGCCGCAGAGCGCGCCACCCGGCAGCCCGCCGGCGACGATCTTGGCGAGCGTGGTGAGGTCGGGCGTGACGCCGAAGTACGCCTGGGCGCCGCCCGGTGAGTAGCGGAATCCGGTGATCACCTCGTCGAAGATCAGCACCACGCCGTGGCGCGTCGTCAGCGCGCGCAGCTCCTGGAGGTATCCGGGGATCGTCGGCGTCGTTCCCGACTGACCGCCCGCTGGCTCGAGGATGACGGCGGCGACGTCGCCGCGCTCGAGCGCGATCTGGACCGCCTTGATGTCGTTCGGCGGGCAGATCGCGACCTGGTCGAGGATCGAGCCCGGGACGCCCGCGGACATCGGCACCTCGTACGGCGGGTTGACGCCCGCGACGGCGCCGTCGTGCCAGCCGTGGAAGTGGCCCGTGAACTTCACGATCTTCGACCGTCCCGTGTAGGCGCGCGCCACGCGCATCGCGAGATGCGTCGCCTCGGTGCCCGACATGGTGAAGCGTACCAGCTCGGCGCACGGGATCAGCTGCGTGACCAGTTCGGCCCAGCGCACTTCCAGCTCATGGCAGGCGCCCAGGTGCGTGCCGCGCGCCATCTGCTCTTGCACGGCCTTGACGACGGCCGGATGGCAGTGACCGAGGAAGAGCGCGCCGTGCCCCATCCAGTAATCGATGTACTCGTTGCCGTCGACGTCCCACTTGCGCGTGCCGGCGGCGCGCTCGACGTAGGTCGGAAACGGGGCCAGATGGCGGATGTCGTGGGTGATGCCGCCCGGGATCGAGCGGCGCGCCCGCTCCGAGAGCGCGGCCGACTTCGCGTGCTTCGCGCGGTACTCGTCGTGGATCGTCATGATCGACCGGAACGCGACGCCAGGCGAAGCAGGTCAACGACGGCCGCGTGCGTGTCGGAGGCCAGGCTGTCCACGGTGGGCTCGCGCCGTCGGGTGACCCCGTCGCAGGCGCCGGCCGCCACGCACGCCTCGATGAGCCGCCGCTCGATCTCCGGGGTGTGCAAGAGGTCGAGCCCGGTGAGCCGTCCGAGCGCAGCGGTGATGCCGTAGCCTCCCCAGTTCGACACGCCGGCCACGACCAGGTGGTCGACCGGCACCACCGTGGTGATCCGGGCGCGTAGCGTGCCGAGCCGGGCGAGTCGCGCCCGCACCTTCCCCATACCGATCTCGTTCCCCCCGTCGCCGATGCCGAGCGTGACCGGGCGCAGCGCGGTCGCACGTCGGCGTGCGGGTCGCACCTTTCCGTGCGGGTTGACCGCGGACCCGAAGCCGGATCGCACCGTTTTCAGGCCACCCGCGGTCAACGCCGTGCTCACGGACCCCGCTACAATGAACAGCTCGTCGATGGGCGCGTTCCACGCCGCCACCGACTCGCCCCGCATGTTCAGGTAGTCCCCGACACGGTTCCGGCCGGGACGCTCGATCGCCACCAGATGCGTCGGCCGCTCCGCGGCGAGCAGTCGACGGGCGCCGTCGGCCTCGCGCGGATAGACGATGACGTCGGACGGCTCCTCGAGCGTCTTGAGCGCCGCCTCCACGAGCGGCACGTTGGTCGTGTCGGTGACGTACCTGACGCGGGCGCCGAGCCGCCGCAGCGCACGGCCCAGCACGGCCGCGCCCGGTGGCCCGTCGGTCTCGGGCATGGCGGGCTCGACGGTGAAGCCCGTGACGATCAGGACGCGGCGCGCACCGTGCAGCGCGCGGGCGGCTCGAGCGGCGGCGCCCGGCGTCGAGAACGCGGCGATATCGCGGTGGCCGGGATCGAGGGCGAGAATCTGATCGACGAGATCGGCGGCGCGCGTCACGAGTCAGGACGCTATCACCGCCTCGCCTCGTACAGCAAGCACTGGTAGGGCGCCAGCGGCGCCGCGGCGCCGGTTCCACCGAAGCTCTCGGTGTCGCTGTCGAGCAGCACGCGCCAGGCCGGGGCCTCCAGCGTCAGCACCTGGCTTTTCGCCGTCAGGTTCGCGACGAGCTTCACCTCGTCTCCGCTCGCCGCCGCGCGGATCACGGTGAGCACGGCGCCCGAGGCATCCTGCGTCACCCGCGTCAGCTCCTTGCCCCCCACACCGAGCGCCGAGTGCGTCCGGCGCAGCATCAGCCAGTGCCGGTAGTACTCGCGCAGCCCGCGGTGGCGGGGCGCCGAGGCCAGCGGGTGATTGAGCCGCGAGCTGACGAACGTGTTGGGAGCGTTGGGATCGGCGATCGGGCCGCGCCAGGCGAACCGGGCGAACTCCTCCGCCCGGCCGCGGCGCACAGACTCGGCGAGGTTCCGGTCGAGGAACGAGGTGAAGAACTGAAAGCGCGACGTCTCGCCGTATTCCTCGCCCATGAAGAGCAGCGGTATCGCCGGGGAGACGAAGAGCAGACCGGCCGCGAGCTTCACCGCCTCGAAGGGCAAGAGCGCGCCGAGCCGCTCGCCCTGGGCACGGTTGCCCACCTGGTCGTGGTTCTGCAGGAAGATGACGAAGCGGTCGCCCGGCAGGTCAGCGCTCGGCGTCCCGCGCGGACGGCCCCAGTACTCGGAGGGCTCGCCCTGGAACGCGAATCCCTGCGTGATCACGCGCTCGAGGTCGTGATCGCGGCCGAAGTCGACGTAGTAGCCCGCCGTCTCCCCGGTGAGCTGGCGGTGCAGGGTGTGGTGAAAGTCGTCCGACCACACGGCGTCGAGGCCGAGCCCGCTGGCGCTGGTGGGCAGCACGAGCCGCCGGTCGTTGTCGTGGGACTCGGCGACCACGTGGACCCGCCGCCCGAGCCGCGCCGCCTCGCCCCGGACCGCGTCGGCGAACTCGGTGAGGATGTGGACCGGACCGGCGTCGTGGATCGCGTGGACCGCGTCGAGGCGGAAGCCGTCCACGTGGAACTCGCTGACCCACATGCGCCCGTTCTCGGTCACGTGGCGGCGCACCCCCTCGCAGCCGGCGCCGTCGAAGTTCACCGCCGGACCCCACGGCGTCGAGTAGCGGTCGGTGAAGTACGGTCCGTACTCGGCGAGATAGTTGCCCTCGGGGCCGAGGTGGTTGTACACGACGTCGAGGAAGACCGACAGGCCACGCGCGTGGCACGCGTCCACGAGGCGTCGCAGGCCGCGTGGTCCCCCGTACGTGGACTGCGGCGCGAAGAGGTGCACGCCATCGTAACCCCAGTTGCGCGACCCCGGGAACTCGGCGACGGGCATCAGCTCGAGCGCCGTGATGCCGAGGTCGACGAGCCGGGGGAGATGGAGAATGATGGCCTCGAAGGTCCCCGCCGCCGTGAAGGCGCCCACGTGGATCTCGTAGAAGACGAGGTCGCCGGGCGCGTGGCCGGCGAACTCCTGATCGGTCCAGACGAAACGGTTCGGGTCGACGACGACCGACGGGCCGTGGATCCCCTCGGGCTGAAAGCGGGACGCCGGGTCCGGCCGGTAGCGCGTGCCATCGAGCCGGTATTTGTAGCGGGCGCCCTCCGCCGCGCCCTCGAGCCTCGCCTCGAACAGGCCGCCCTCGCGGGGGACGAGGGCCTCGACGGCCCGGCCGTCGACGACCACGTCCATCGCCTGGCATCGGGGGGCCCAGACCCGGAACGTGACGCCGCTGGGGAGAAGGCTTGCGCCGAGCGCGCTCATACGGTCCAATGAAGGCCCCATGGCATCACCGTTCGCCCTCGTACTTCATACTCATCTTCCGATGGTGGTCAATCATGGCCGCTGGCCCCACGGCAGCGACTGGCTCTGCGAGGCGGCCTTCGAGTGCTACCTGCCGCTGCTGGAGACGGCGCACCGCCTGGTCGCCGACGGGATCTCGCCCAAGTGGACGATCAACCTCTCGCCGGTGCTGACCGAGCAGCTCGCCTCGCCCGAGTTCCAGAAGGAACTGTCTTTTTACCACGACAACGCCCGGCGCGCGTGTACCGAATCTCGCGAGTACTTCACGCGCGAGGGCCAGAAGGAGATCGTCCGCCTCACGCACTTCTGGGAGGAGTTCTTCGAGCGAATGTGGGAGATGCACCGTCGGATCGGCGGCGACATCCCCGGGACGTTCGCCGATCTCCAGCGGGCGGGTCACGTGGAGATCATCACCTGCGCGGCGACCCACGGCTACCTGCCGCTGCTCGCGCGTGACGAGTCGATCCACCTGCAGCTCCGCACCGCGGTCGAGACGCATCGCCGGCACTTCGGGCGCGCGCCCCGCGGCATCTGGCTCCCGGAATGTGCTTACCGGCCGCGCTACGAGTGGACGCCGCCGACCGGGCGCGACAGCGGCCGCGATCGGCGCGTGCGGCCTGGCCTCGAGGAGATGCTGGCGGTGCACGGGCTCGAGTACTTCGTCGCCGATTCTCACCTGGTCGCCGCCGGCGCCCCGATCTTCCTTTACCGCGACTACATCCCCCTCAAGAAAGGCCGCGTCGACCCGGTCGTGGCGATGCCCTCCACCGAGGCGCGGTCGCCCTACGCGCCCTATCGCGTGGCCTCACGCGGGGGCACCGGCCAGGCCGTCGCCTTCTTCCGCGATCCACGGACGACCCTCCAGGTGTGGAGCCGCGAGCACGGCTACCCGGGCGACTACGCCTATCTCGAGTTCCACAAGAAGCACTTCCCCGGTGGCCTCAGATTCTGGCGGATCACGGACAACGTGGGCGACCTCGGCACCAAGGCAGTGTACGACCCCGACGTCGCCTTCCAGAAGGCCCGCCGACAGGCGAGCCACTTCGTGGAGCTGGTGCAGGACACCCTGGCGCGGGCGAGCGGCGACGGCCCCGGCCTCGTGTGCTCGCCGTACGACTCGGAGCTGTTCGGCCACTGGTGGTTCGAGGGGCCGCTCTGGCTCGAGCATGTCGCGCGCGAGATGACGCGCGCCGGCGTTCCGCGCATGACCCTCGGTGAAGCGCTCCAGATCGTGCCACCGCGCGCGACGCTGGCGCTGCCCGAAGGCTCGTGGGGCGAGGGCGGCGACCATCGCGTGTGGCTCAACCCCGACACCGAGTGGACGTGGGACCGCGTCTACAGCGCCGAGGCCGAGTGGGTTGGCCATCTCACGCGCCTCGCCGGCAAGGACACGCCCGAGCTCCGCCGCGTCCTGGCGCAAGCGACGCGCGAGCTCATGCTGCTCCAGTCCTCCGACTGGCAGTTCCTCATCACGACGGGCACCGCGTCCGACTACGCCGAGCGGCGTATCGCCGAGCACTACGCCGAGTTCAAGCGACTCTGCGAGATGGCACAGGCGCTCGAGGCCGGCGACACCCTCTCGCCCGACGCGGCGGCCTCGCTCCGGCGGCTCGAGCGCGAGGACTTCTGCTTCCCCGATCTCGACCCGACGTGGGGTCTGGGCGGGCCCGCGGCGCGCTGACCAGGGATGCCGCGGCGCGCGCGTCTGCTCGCGATGATCATGGCCGGCGGCCGGGGTGACCGCCTGCAGCCCCTCACCCGCGAGCGCTCGAAGTCGGCGGTCCCCTTCGGCGGCCGCCACCGTCTGATCGACTTCGTGCTTTCGAACTTCATGAACTCGGACATGCCGTCGCTCTACGTCCTCGTGCAGTACAAGGCCCAGTCGCTGATCGAGCACCTGCGGCTCGCCTGGCGCACGAGCGGCCTGCTCCCGGACTTCTTCGTGACGGTCGTGCCTCCGCAGATGCGGGTCGGCGCGGCATGGTACCGGGGCACCGCCGACGCGGTGCTCCAGAACCTGAACCTGACCGACGACTTCAACGCCGACGTCGTCGCCGTCTTCGGCTCCGACCACGTCTACCGCATGGACGTCAACCAGATGCTCTCCTTTCACCAGGAAGCGGGCGCCGACGCGACGATCGCCGCCCGGCCGGTGCCTCTGGCGGACGCCCGCCAGTTCGGCGTGCTCGGGGTGGACCAGGCGAGGCGGGTCGTCCGCTTCGAGGAGAAGCCGGCGAACCCCACGCCGCTGCCGGACGACCCCCAGCGCGCGCTCGTCTCGATGGGCAACTACCTCTTCTCGCGCCAGCCGCTCGTCGATGCGCTCGTCGCCGATGCGCGCCGCTCCACCGATCACGACTTCGGCCGCTCGATCATTCCCGAGATGGTCCCGGCCGGCCGCGTCTTCGCCTACGATTTCCAGCAGAACGAGGTGCCGGGCGTGAAGCCCTATGAAGAGCTCGCCTACTGGCGCGACGTCGGCACCATCGCCGCCTACTGGGAGGCGCACATGGACCTCCTGGGCGAGTCCCCGCGCTTCGACCTCGACAACCGACTCTGGCCGATCCGCAGCGCGCATCACGCCGGCCCGGCCGCGCGGTTCGTCGGCGGCGACGTGGACAACGCCCAGGTCGGCGAAGCGTCCCTCGTCAAGCGCGCGACGATCCGCAACTCGATCCTCGGCCGGTCCGTGTGGGTCAACGAGGGCGCGGTGATCGAGGACTCGATCGTCATGGACCACACCAGCGTCGGCAAGGGCGCCCGCCTCCGCCGCGCCATCATCGACCGGTTCAACATCATTCCCGCCGACGCGGAGATCGGGCACGACCTCGACACCGACCGCCGTCGCTACCACGTCGATGCGTCGGGGCTCGTGGTGGTGCCGCGCGGCGGGCGGCGCGAGTTCCTCCGGGGCCTCGAGGAATTTTGATCCGGGCGATCGTCATCCACGGCCACTTCTACCAGCCGCCGCGCGAGAACCCCTGGCTCGAGTCGGTCGAGGTGCAGGACTCGGCGGCGCCGTACCACGACTGGAACGAGCGGGTGACCGCCGAGTGCTACGCGCCGAACACCGCGGCCCGGCGCGTCGACGAGCACGACCGGGTCCTCGACATCGTCAACAACTTCGAGAAGATCTCGTTCAACGTCGGGCCGACCCTCTTCGCCTGGCTGGCGCGTCACCGGCCGGACGTCTACGCGAAGATCCTCGAGGCCGACCGGGCGAGCGTCGCGGCGCGCGGCGGCCACGGCAACGCGCTGGCGCAGGTCTACAACCACATGATCATGCCGCTCGCCCCCCGCCGCGACAAGGTCACGCAGGTGCGCTGGGGGATCGAGGACTTCCGCGCGCGGTTGGGGCGCGAGCCGGAGGGCCTCTGGCTGCCGGAGACGGCGGTCGACGGCGAGTCGCTCGAGGTGCTCGCCGAGGCCGGCGTGAAGTTCACGATCCTGGCGCCGCACCAGGCCCTGCGCGTGCGGCCGCTCGGCGCCGAGACATGGGAGGCGGCCGACGGGATCGATCCGAGTCGCGCCTATCTCTGGCGCGGCCCGCGCGGGCTCACGCTGGCGATCTTCTTCTACGACGGCCCCATCTCGCGGGCGATCGCGTTCGAGCGCCTTCTCGACCGCGCCGAGCACGTCGTCGCCTGGCTCAACGCGGCCTTCTCCGACGCGCGCCCATGGCCGCAGCTCGTCCATTGCGCCACCGACGGCGAGACGTACGGTCACCACCGCCGCTTCGGCGAGATGGCGCTCGCCGCCGCGGTCCAGCAGATCGAGGCCGAGGGGGCGGCGACGCTCACGAACTACGGGGCCTTTCTCGCGGCGCACCCGCCCACCCACGAAGTCGAGATCCGCGAGCAGACCTCGTGGAGCTGTGCCCATGGCGTCGAGCGCTGGCGGGCCGACTGCGGCTGCCGCACCCGCGGCGACTGGCACCAGCGCTGGCGTGCGCCGATGCGGGAGGCCCTGGACTGGCTCCGCGACCAGATCGATCCCGTCTTCGAGGCGCGCGCCTCGGCCCACCTCAAGGACCCGTGGGCCGCCCGCGACGCCTACGTCGCCATCGTGCTCGACCGGAGCGCTCAACGGCTCGACGGATTCTTCGCGGCCCACGCCCGGGCGCCGCTCGACACCGCCGCGCGCGTCGAGGCGCGGCGACTGCTCGAGCTCGAGCGCAATCGGCTCCTCATGTACGCCTCGTGTGGCTGGTTCTTCGACGAGATCTCCGCGCTCGAGCCCGTGCAGACGCTCCGCTACGCGGCGATGGCGCTCCAGTACCTCGACGACCTCGGCGGCGGGCGGCGCGAGGACGAGTTCGTCCGGCGACTCGGAGCGGCGCCGAGCAATGTGGCGGACCTGCGCGACGGCGCCGAGGTCTACCGGCGCCTGATCCGACCGACTGTCGTCAGCCTGAGCCGCGTGGTCGCGCACTACGCGGTCACCGGCTTTCGCCAGGAGCACGACGCGGACGGGCGCGTGTACGCCTACCGCGTGCAACGGCTCGACCAGGCACGCGAGACGTCCGACGGCACCGCGCTCCGCGTTGCGCACGTGCGTGTCAGCTCCGAGGTGACGGGCGACACACGCGACGCCGTGTACGCGATGCTCCACTTCGGCGGCCACGACTTCTCCTGCGGGACCGGCCCCTGGGTCGATCAGGCGGTCTACGAGGCGATGAAAGCCGACCTGCTCGCGCGTTGCGCGCGACGGAGCGTCGCCGACCTCGTTCGCGGACTGGACGAACACTTCCCGGGCGGCGTCGCGTCGCTGAGCCATCTCTTTCTCGAGGAGCGCCGGCGGGTGCTGGCGGATGTCATCCGGGCGACGCTCGAGAAGCACGAGGAGACCTACCGGCAGATCTGGGAGGAGAATCGGAAGCTCGTGCACTATGTGCGCGAGGTGGACGCGCCGATCCCGGAGGCGCTGGCCCTCGTCGCGCGCCACGTGCTGGAGCAGGAGGTCGCCGCCGCGCTCGCGTCGCTGCCGGAGCTCGGTGTGATGCCAGGGCGCGTCTTCGCCCTGGTCGAGGACGCGCGGGCGCTCGGGTTGACCCTCGACCTCTCGCCGCAGCGGTTCGTCGTGCACCGAGCGGTCGGCCAGGCCCTCGATGCGGTCGCCGAGGAGCCGTCGCGAGGGCGTGTCGCCCGGGTGATCGCGCTCATCGAGGACGCCCGGCGCCTCGACGTCCGGTACGGCCACTGGGCGACTCAGAACCGCTTCTTCCAGCTCTGGCGGGATCGGCCCGACGCGCGCAGCACGCTGTGGCCGCTCGCGGTCACCCTCGGCTTCAATCTCGCCGCGTGACCCCGCCGTGACCGTACGGCCGATCGACGCGCCACGGCGCACCGTCGTCATCGAGGACGTCGCCCCGGCCGTGGACGGCGGGCGCTATCCGGTCAAGCGCGAAGTCGGGGCGGTGCTGGAGGTCTCGGCCGACATCTTCAAGGACGGCCACGATGTGCTCGTCGCCTATCTGAAGTACCGGCGGGCCGACGAGCGCTGGCGCGAGACCCCGATGCGTCACGTCGACAACGACCGCTGGGCGGGGGCGTTCCGGCTCGAGGCGACGGGACGGTACCACTACACGATCGAGGCGCTCGCCGACCCCTTCCGCTCCTGGCTCGCCGACCTCGAGAAGCGTCACGCCGGAGACCAGGAGCTCGCGAGTGCCCTCGGCGAAGGCTTCGCGCTGATCCGCGCGGCGGCGGCGCGCGCGATGGACGCCGCCGATCGCCGGGCGCTCGCCGCGTGCGCCGACCGCATCGAGCGCGCCGGGAGCGCGGCGGAGGCCGTGAGACTCGCCGGCGACGCGGAGCTCGCCGGCCTCATGGAGCGCCATCTCGATCGGACGGAGGCCACATGGGGCGAGCGCGAGCTCGAAGTGGTGGTCGACCGTGAACGGGCGCGCTTCGCCGCGTGGTACGAGCTCTTCCCGCGCTCGGGCGCCGCCGGCGAGCGGAGCGCCACGTTCCATGAGGCGGAAGCCCAGCTCACCCGCGCTGCGGCAATGGGCTTCGACGTCGTCTACCTGCCGCCGATCCATCCGATCGGACGCACGCACCGCAAGGGGCGCAACAACGCGCTGGTCGCGGCGCCCGGCGACCCGGGGAGCCCGTGGGCGATTGGCAGCGCGGACGGTGGCTTCACGGCCGTCCATCCGGACCTCGGCACGCTCGACGACTTTGACCGCTTCGTCGAGGCCGCGCGGCGCCTCGGGCTCGAGGTCGCGCTCGACTTCGCCATCCAGTGCTCGCCGGATCATCCCTGGGTCCGCGAGCACCCGGAGTGGTTCTTTCACCGGCCCGACGGCACCATCAAGTACGCGGAGAACCCGCCGAAGAAGTACCAGGACATCTACCCGCTGAACTTCCAGTGCGAGGATCCCCGACCGCTCTGGGACGAGATGCG
This sequence comes from Candidatus Rokuibacteriota bacterium, assembly GCA_003221635.1. Classification (GTDB taxonomy): domain Bacteria; phylum Methylomirabilota; class Methylomirabilia; order Rokubacteriales; family CSP1-6; genus AR31. Next base: position 14,537 of record QHSR01000222.1, read on the forward strand.
GCGGATCCTCGAGTTCTGGATCGGCCACGGCGTGCGCACGTTCCGCGTGGACAATCCACACACGAAGCCGGTGAAGTTCTGGGCGTGGCTCATCCGCGCCGTACAGGACGCGCATCCCGACGTGATCTTCCTGGCCGAGGCGTTCACCCGGCCCAAGATGATGAGGGTGCTCGCCAAGGCGGGCTTCACCCAGTCCTACACGTACTTCACCTGGCGCAACGACAAGCAGGAGCTGATCGATTACCTGAGGGAGATCACCACGCCCCCCGTGGCCGAGTACTTCCGGGGAAACCTCTGGCCGAACACGCCCGACATTCTTCAGGCGACGCTGCAGCGCGGCGGCCGGCCGGCCTTCAAGACGCGGCTCGTGCTCGCCGCCACCCTGTCCTCGCTCTACGGCATCTACTCCGGGTACGAGCTCTGCGAAAACGTGGCGCGCGAGCCGGGGTCGGAGGAATACCTGAACTCCGAGAAATACGAATACAAGGTGCGCGCCTGGGACGCGCCCGGCAACCTCGTGGAGTACGTCACGCGGATCAATCGGATCCGGCGCGAGAACCGCGCGCTACACGACTATCGGAATCTTCGCTTCTACCCTGCGGACGACCCGCACATCCTCTTCTTCGGGAAAATGACGCCGGAGCGCGACAATCTCGTGTTCGTGGCCGCGAACCTCGATCCCTTCGCCACCCACGCGAGCCTCGTCGATGTGCCCATCGCCGAGCTCGGGATCGCCGAGCGCCGGACGTACCGGATGCACGAGCTGGTCAGCGATCGGTGGTACGAGTGGCGAGGCCCACGAGCCTACGTGGAGCTCGACCCCGGGATCGAGCCCGTGCAGATCTTCGTCCTTCAGCGCTGAGGCGGCGGCGGGACCAGCGTGCCCTCCGCGGGAGGCAGCGGCTGGGGCGGCGTGAAGATCATGGCGGTCACCTGCTCGCCGGCCGCGTTGAAGTAGACGAGCAACCCTTCGCGGTACAGGAAGAACTCCAGGTCGCCCTCCTTGCCGATGCGACCCGGCAGGCCCCAGCCGTCCAGGACGAGCTTCCGATTGAAGATGTCCGGCTTGGGTTCGAGCCTGAACGTCCGTACGACGTCCTTGTTGTAGCCCGAGGGCGCCAGGAGGCCGAAGTCGATGGTCATCCTCGCGATGCCGGCGGGGGCCCGGGTGCCCTCGTACACCCACTGCTCGGCGTCGTACCCTTCGATCTTCTGCGTTGTCTGCTTCGTCGGCGCCCCGTACCGGGCGCGGACCGCCGCCTGGGTGGTTTCGCCGGGGTTGATCTGACCCCACTCCGCGGCCGCGGCGGGCACCGCGAGCAGGAGCACGAGGATCAGCGCGGCACGTGATCGCATCGCTAGAATCCCAGGGCCGCGCCGTCGCCCCGGGCGTCGGCGCCACCCATCAGCGTGCCGTCGTGGACCACGATCCCGTGGGCGTGACCACACCGCCAGAAGAATTCGGGCGCCGTCCTGACGCGGTGGCCCTTGGCTTCGAGCGCCGCCCGCACCTCGCCCGGCACGCGTGATTCCACGTGCGTCACGTCGTCCGGATCGCCCGGCAGGAACGCGCCGATGAGGAAGCGTGGCCGCTCGATCGCCTCCTGGATGTCCATGCCGTAGTCGAACAGGTTCGTCATCACTTGAAGGTGGAACATCGCCTGCCCGTTACCGCCCATCGTCGCAAACCCGAGCACCGGACGCTCTTCGCGTGTCGCGATGGACGCCATCAGTGTGTGGAAGGGCCGCTTGCGGGGCGCGAAGGCGGCCGGATGCGACGGGTCCAGGCTGAAGTGCCGCCCCCGGTCGAAATTGTTGAAGAGGCTCTGGATGACGCTGATCAGGTTGCCGTACCCGTCCGCCACGACGAAGCCGGTCGTGTCGCCCTCGGGGTCACCGAAGGCATGGGACTGCGCCTTCGCGGGGTCGAAATCGCGCCGGCGCCGCTCCGCATATCCTTTCGAGAGCAACGCCGTCACGGGCACGCGCGCGTGGGCCGGATCGCCGATCCAGCGGTCGCGGTCGGCGTACGCGAGCTTCACGACCTCGACCAGCAGGTGCAGGTGCTCGACCGAGTGGACCGGATGGTCTGTGAGCGGGAAACCCTCGAGCATGTTGAGACCCTGGAGCGCGGTCAGCCCCTGAGTCGGCGGTGGCGTCTCGTAGATCTTCACGCCGCGATAGGTCGTCGAGATCGGCGCGTCCCATTCACCCGTGTGCCGCGCCAGGTCTTCCGCCGTCAGGAATCCGTCGGCCTCCATCCGGCGGGCGATCGCCTCGGCGACGCGTCCCCGGTAGAAGACGCCGGGGCCCTCGGCGGCGAGCTCGGCGAGGGTGTGGCCGAGGTCGGGCTGGATCAGGAGCTCCCCGAATCCCGGGCCGTGGCCTCCCGGCGCGAAGATCCGCCGCCACTCCGGGTCATGATTCGCGGAGAGGTACTCCCGGATCGACTGGCTCAGCAGCGACGTCGTCGGGAATCCGCGGGAGGCGTAGTGGATCGCCGGCCGGAGAAGGTCGCCGAGCGGGCGGGTTCCAAACCGCTCGAGCAGCATCGACCACCCGAGCACGCACCCGGGCACGCTGACCGTGGGTGGGCCGATGATCGGCAGCCGCTCCATGCGCCGCCGGCGCAGCTCATCCAGACTCGCGCGCGAGCCCGCGCGACCGCTCCCATTCAGGAAGTGCACGCGCCCCGTCGCGGCCTCGTAGTAGAGGCAGAAGAGATCGCCCCCCAGCCCGCAGTTGTTCGGCTGCGTCACCGCGAGCACCGCGTTCACCGCGACGGCGGCGTCGGCGGCGGTGCCCCCGGCCTTCAGCACGTCGATCCCGGCCAGCGCCGCATCGGGGTGCGCCGCGGCAACCATGCCCCGCCGCCCGAGCGCCACCGGCCGATGCGAATAGCCGATCGCTGGCATGTCAGGCGCTCTGAAAAAGCCGGGAGATCTCGTCTTGAGCGAACACGGGCATCGGCTCCTGACGGCTCCCGCTCATGGACTCGCGGGCCAGCGCGTGGATCACGGCGCCGGCGTCGGCCGGCGACAGCGTCATCAGGAGCGCGCCCGACGCGATGGTGCCGAGGGGGTCGAGACCGAACGCCTCACAGAGCGCCCGGCCCTCGGGAAGCACCATGATCCGCTCGCGGTCGATGCGGAGGCCGACGCCGGCCGCGACGGCCAGCTCGACCAGCGCCGTGGCGATCCCGCCCTCCGTCGGGTCGTGCATCGCGTGCACCGTGGCCAGCTCGCACGCGATCTCCGCCTCCGGCAGGACGCTGAGCCCTGGGTTCCTGAGGAACCCCTTGGCCTTGCGGATCGCGGCGGGAGAGACGCCGCGCGCCCGCAGCTCGGCTTCCTTCTCCCGGGCGATGATGGCCGCGCCTTCCAGCGGCACGCCCTTGGTCATCACGACCGCGTCGCCCACGCGCGCGCCGCCCGTCGTGACGAGCTTGTCCTTGTCGACCTCGCCCAGCATCGTGCCGGCGACGATCGGGCGGTCGAGCCCATGCGTGATCTCGGTATGGCCGCCGACGAGCGCGACCCCGAGCTCGTCGCACGCAGCGTGGAGATCGGCGAAGAGGGCCTCGACCGACGCATGGCTGGTGCCGCCGGGCGGTAGCAGCAGCGTCGCCAGAAACCACCGCGGACGCGCGCCGCGCACGGCGATGTCGTTCACGTTGACGTTGAGCGCGTACCACCCGATGTCGGCGGTCGCGAACGTGATGGGGTCGCTGGTGGCAACGAGGTACCGGTCACCCATGTCGATGACGGCGGCATCTTCACCGACCCGGGGCCCGACGACGACGCGGGGATCCTTGAGCTGGTGCTTGTCGAAGATCGCCTGCAGCGCGTCGGCACGAAGCTTGCCGATTGGCAGAGACTGCATGCCGACGGGTAGTATACACCGCATGTCGCGCCCTTCGATCGCGGCGCCCACGGTCGAGTGCGCCCCGAACGTGAGCGAGGGGCGCGAGCACCGGGTCATCGAGCGGCTGGCGGACGCGATCCGCTCGGTCGACGGGGTCACCCTCATGAACGTCCACGCCGACGTCGACCACCATCGCACCGTGTTCTCCTTCCTGGGCGAAGGGGCGCGCGTCGAGGCGGCCGCCCTCGCGCTCGCCGCGCGCGCGGTCGAGCTGATCGACCTGCGCCGCCACCGCGGCATCCATCCCCGTGTCGGCGCGCTGGACGTCCTGCCGTTCGTCCCGCTCGCCGGAATCTCGATGGCCGAGACGATCGCGCTCGCGCGCCGCGTCGGCGAAGCGATCGCGCGCCGCCACGCTCTGCCCGTGTACTACTACGGCGAGGCGGCCACGCGGCCGGGACGCCGGACACCGCGTGCGCTGCGCCAGGGTGAGTACGAAGGGCTCGCCGCACGGCTCGCCTCCGCGGGGGGCGCGCCCGACGCCGGCCCGGCCCGCTTCGACCCGCGCACCGGCGCCGTGCTCGTCGGCGCCCGCGACATCCTCGTGGCGTTCAACGTCTGGCTCGCCACCGGTGAGGTGGCCGTCGCGCGCGAGATCGCGCGGACGGTCCGCGAGTCGTCGGGCGGGCTTCCCGCGGTTCAGGCGATGGGCGTGCTGCTGGCGAGCCGCGGGATCGCCCAGGTCTCCATGAACCTGCTCGACTACCGGACCACTTCGATCGCCGTCGCGTTCGATCGCGTGCGCGACGAGGCCCGCACGCGCGGCGTCGCCGTGAGCCGCAGCGAGCTGGTCGGCGTGGCCCCGCGCGCGGCGTTCGCGGGGCGGGCGCCAGAATCGGTGGGGCTTGCCGCCTTCACGCCCGAGCTCTATCTCGACACCTACCTCGACTCCGGCGCGGCTCCGCTCAGGTCAGGAGCTTGAGGAGGTCGGCGGTCAGGTCGTAGAGCTGGGCGCATCCGGTCTCGCCGCCCAGGTGCCCCTGGATGCGCTGGCGCAAGCCCGGATCCGCCGTCTCACCGAGAAGCGCGGCGATCTTCCGCTGCGGCTCGGAGCAGATGCCCATGTACGGGAGTCGTGGCGTGATGTGCTCCGCGCGGACGATCTGTCCGGTGGCGAGATCGATCTCGTACGTGACCTCGAAGCCGTGAACGTTGTCGTGCATCGAATGGAAGAGCCGGAGCCGGCCGTCCCGCCGCTCCAGCCGCGCGACCTTCTTGCGCTCGAAGACGCGTCGCTGGGCCGGGCGCGGGCTGTACAGATCGGGTTGCATCGGCGTCCCGACGGTCCGCGTGCCGAAGAGGCTTCGTCCCGCTTCACTGTAGGTGAAGCACGAGTTCGGCAGATCGATCCACCCGGTCGTGTCGAGCTGCCAGCATTCCCAGGCGTCGCCGCCGGCCGCGCGCTCGGCGCGCTCGCGGGGAAGCTTGGCCACCTGACGGGCGAGCCGGGCCACCTCGACGATCGCGCCCAGAACCAGGCCGGCGTCCGGGCCGGAGCCTGTCAGCTCGGCCACCCGGCGGCTCAGCCCGCCGACCATCGGCGTGCCGGCGAGCTTCTCCACACCCGCGACGATGTCGCCATCCAGCGCGCCGGCGACCGACCGGCAGCGCGCCTCGCAGATCAGGTAGGTCGGCGAGGGAAGCGCCACGATCGACAGCTCCACCGCCCGGTCATCGTCGCGCAGCACCACCGTGTGGGTGAACGCGTCGTCGTGGGTGTTGTCGACCCAGCCGTCCATGACGCGCTCGTAGCGGTCGCGGCCCCGAAGCAGCGCCGGCGCGATCATGCGATCACCGGGCCAGGTATTTTCCCGGCTCCTTGTCGAACGCCTGCTTGCAGCCGACGGTGCAGAAGTAGTACGTCCGCCCGCGGTACGTCGACTGCGCCGCCGCTTTCGTGGGCTCTACGCTCATCTTGCACACCGGATCAACCGCCATCGAGGGGCCTCCTTCGATCACTGCCGAGCGCGGCTCGCGCCGGTGACGGCGCTCACCTCGCCTCGCCCTGCCATCGCTTCAGTCTGAGACTGTTCGTCACCACGGACACCGACGAGAACGCCATCGCCGCGCCCGCCCAAATGGGCGAGAGCAGCACGCCCCAGAGCGGGTAGAGGACACCCGCCGCCAGGGGGATCAGCACCACGTTGTAGCCGAACGCCCAGACGAGGTTCTGCGTGATGATACTGATGGTGCGCCGCGAGAGGTCGAGGGCCGCCACGACCGCGCGCAGGTCGCCGCGCACGAGCGTCACGTCGGCCGCCTCGATCGCCACGTCGGTGCCGGAGCCCATCGCGATGCCGACATCGGCCTGGGCGAGCGCCGGCGCGTCGTTGATGCCGTCGCCCACCATTGCGACGCGGCGGCCCTCCGCCTGGAGCTTGGCGATCTCTCTCGCCTTGTCCTCCGGCAAGACCTCGGCAAGCACGCGGTCCACACCGGCCTGGCGGGCGACGGCCTCGGCCGTTCGCCGGGTGTCGCCGGTGAGCATCAGGACCTCGAGACCGCGCCGCTTCAACGCGGCGACCGCGGTCGCGGCCTCGGGCTTCAAGACGTCGGCGACGGCCAGGACGCCGAGGGCGCGGCCGCCGAGGGCCAGATAGATCGCGGTCTTGCCTTCCGCGGCGAGCGCCTGGGCCCGATCGCCGAGCGCGCCGACGTCGATGCCGCGCGCATCCATCAGGGTCCCGTTGCCGAGGAGGACACGGCCGTCCGTCGCCATCGCGTCGATTCCCTGCCCCGGCACGGTCGTGAACTCGCTGATCGGCGGCAGCGCCAGGCCGCGCTCCTTCGCGCGCGCGACGATCGCCTCACCCAGCGGGTGCTCCGAGCCCTGCTCGGCGGCGGCGGCGAGGGCCAACACATCGTCCTCGGTCAGCGGCGGGATGGTGATCGCATCGGTGACCACGGGCCGCCCGACGGTCAGGGTGCCGGTCTTGTCGAACACGACCGTGTCCACGCGGCAGAGCAGCTCGAGCGCCGCGGCGCTCCGGACGAGGATCCCGTGCTCGGCCCCGCGACCCGTGGCGACCATGATCGCGGTCGGTGTCGCGAGCCCCATCGCGCAGGGACAGGCGATGACGAGCACGGCGACCGCGTTGGTGAGGGCGAAGAGCGCCGCCGGCTCGGGGCCGAAGGCCCACCACGCGAGAAAGGTCAGCGCGGCGATCCCCAGGACGATCGGAACGAAGATCGCGGCCACGCGATCGGCCAGCCGCTGGATCGGCGCGCGCGAGCCCTGCGCCTCGGTGACGAGCTTGACGATCCGCGCCAACGCCGTCTCGCTGCCCACGCGCGCGGCGCGGAAAATGAAGCTTCCGGTGCGGTTGACGGTGCCGGCGAAGACCTTCGCGTCCAGCGCCTTGTCGACCGGCAGGCTCTCGCCCGTCAGCATCGACTCGTCGATCGTCGAGGCGCCCTCCGTGACCACGCCGTCCACCGGGACGCGCTCGCCCGGGCGAATGCGGACGAAGTCGCCGACTCGCACCTCGGCCGCCGGCACGTCGACCTCGGCCCCGTCACGAAGGATGCGCGCGGTGCGCGGGGCCAGGCTCACGAGCCGCCCGATGGCCTCGGAGGTCCGTCCACGCGCGCGCGCCTCGAGCCAACGGCCGAGCACGACCAGCGTGATGACGACCGCGCTCACGTCGTAGTACATCATCGCCCTGTGCGCGGGGAACACGTGCGGCCAGAGAGTGACCGCGACGCTGAAGAAGTACGCGGCGTTGGTGCCGATCGAGACCAACGTCGACATGGACGCGGTGCGGTAGCGAAGGTCGTGGAGGAACCCTCGGTGGAACTGCCAACCGACCCAGAACTGGACAGGCGTCGTGAGGCTCAGAAGGAGCCAGGGGTTCCGCAGCACCGCCGGCACCCACGGCAGGACGTGCGACATCCCGCCCAGGAGGACGGGCGCCGACAGCACGGCGCCGACGACGAACTTGACCTGCTGGCGCCGCTGATCGGCCTCCCGCGCGACTCGCTCGGCGTCGACGGCATCGCCGGGCCCCGCATCGGCACGCGGCTGGACCAGCTCGTAGCCTGCCGCGGCGACCGCCTTCTGGAGCGCGTCGAGGCTCGTCTGCGCCGGATCGAACGAGACGGTCGCCTGCTCGGTCGCGAGATTGACCGAGGCCTCGTCGACGCCCGCGACGCCGGTCAACGCCCGCTCGACCTTGCCCACACACGCCGCGCAGTGCATCCCGCGCACGGGCAGGATCATCGGGTGAAGGGAGCTGCCCCCTTTCGACTCCGCCGGCGGCTCGCGCCTCGTCGTCATCACTTGCCCCGGAACCGCGCGAACACGTCCAGCAGCTCGTCGATCTTCTGCTGGCGCTCCGTCTTCGAACCCGAGCGAACCGCGTCGACGACGCACGACTC
>QHSR01000222.1:22896-29763 GCA_003221635.1 Candidatus Rokuibacteriota bacterium
GATCATCCGCTGGAGCCCCTGCACCTGCCCCTCGATCCGACGCAGCCGCCCGAGCGCCTTGGTCTTCGTCTCCTCGTTGAGCATCCCGATACCCCCTAGGGGTAGTATCGCCCCCGGCGACGACGCTGTCAAACCGACCGCGCGGGGCGTCACGGGGGTATCGGCGAGGGACGTGCGCGCCTAGAGGTCGAAGAGGGAGGGCTGCTCCAGTGTCGACGCCGCGCGGCGACGCCGGGCAGGCGCGAGCGTCTTCGCCCGCTTGCGCTTCGCGCCTTTGGCCTTCGCCGGCTGCGATCGCGACAGCTTCCACCCCTTCTGATAGGCGATGCGGTCGCCCTGCTTGATGACGAGCAGATCGACGAGGCGCGCGAGCGGGTTGGTCAGGAGCGTGAGGTACTTCTCCCAGTAGCGGGGCGAGTGGGCCAACGTGCGCATCTGGTCGAGGGCCAGCGACAGGGCAGTACGATCGCCCCGCTTCGCGGCGACCTTCAGGTCGCCGAGCAGCTTGGCCTGGCTGATTCGCGAGGGCGGCCGTGCCATCAGGGGATCCCTTTCGAGCTCATTGCGGCGCGCCGCCGCGGAGCTTCACCTCGTAGCCTTCACGGTCCGCGTGGTTCGGCTGAATGGTGATCTTGCGCTCGAGCGCCCGCGTCAGTCGCTCGAGCGCTTCTTGGCCGTCACCCTCGAAGTACCGCGCCAGGTCGGGATGCACGCGCACGACGACGTCGCGACCGTTCGCGTCCTCCGCCGACCGGACCTTCGCCCGCACGACCCGGAAGATCTCGGTGGCGAGCGTCGCATCGGACTTCGTGACACCGCTTCCCTTGCAGGTCGGGCACGGCGCCGAGAGCAGCGCGCGGAGATCCTGGCGCACGCGCTTGCGCGTCATCTCGACGAGGCCCAGCTCGGAGATCTCGAGCACGTTGGTCCGAGCCTTGTCCTCGACCAGCGCCTTCTTGAGCTGCCGGTACACCTGCTCGCGGTGCTCGGCCACCTCCATGTCGATGAAGTCGATGATGATGATGCCGCCCAGATCGCGGAGCCGGATCTGGCGCACGACCTCGCCGACCGCCTCGAGACGAGCGCCTCGGTATGGTCGATGACGATGTACCCGCCGGACTTGAGCCAGACACGGCGCCGGAGCGCTTTCTCGATGTCCTTCTCGACCCCGAGCGCCTCGAAGATCGGGGCGGGCTCCTCCCACAGCCGCACGCGGTCCCGCAGCGCCGGCACGAGCGCCTCGACGTAGCTGGTGCACTTGTCGTACACCTCGCGCGAGTCGACGACGAATTCGTCGACCTCCGCCGAGAATAGATCGCGCACGACGCGGAAGGTCAGGTCGCCCTCCTCGTGCAGCACCGCCGGCGCCGCCGCCTGCTCGAAGCGGCCCTGGATCTGCGCCCAGAGGCGCGTCAGGAACTCCACGTCGGCCGCGAATTCGCCCGCGCTCTTGCCCTCGGCGTTCGTCCTCAAAATGAAGCCGCCCGCCGGCAGGGTGAGGCCGCGCAGCGCCGCGCGGAGCCGGTCGCGTTCCCGTTCGTCACGGATGCGCCGCGAGACGCCGATGTGCCGGGCCTGCGGCATGTAGACGAGATAGCGCCCGGGCAGCGAGATGAAGGAGGTGATCCGCGCCCCCTTGGTGCCGAGCGATTCCTTGGAGACCTGCACCAGGACGTTCTGATCCTTGTGGAGCAGCTCCTCGATCGGAGGGGCATCGCGGCGCGGCTCGAGCTCCTCGACGTCCACGTCGGCCTCGCCCTCCTCGTCGCCCCCCGTGAGCATCACGCGGGCGAAGTCGCCGAGGTTCGTCGTGTAATCGCCGGCGTACAGGAAGGCGTCCTTCTGCAGCCCGATGTCGACGAACGCGGCCTGCATGCCCGGCAGGACGTTCGTCACGACGCCCTTGTAGACGCTCCCCACGATCGAGCGGTGACGGTGCCGCTCGACATAGAGCTCGGTGAGGAGATTACCCTCCTGGACCCCGACACGAGTTTCGATGAGTTCCGCATTGACGACGATCCGTTTGCGCACGGCAGCACCTCGCCGACACGGCGACTCGCGTCAAGGGACCGCGGCGTCCGCGTCTCATTGGAACTGCCGCATTCGTACCGAGAGGAGAAGGCCGAGCGTCATGCAGGAGGCGACCATCGAGGAGCCGCCGTAGCTCATCAACGGCAGCGGGATCCCAACGACGGGCAGGAGCCCGGTCACCATCCCCACATTGATCAGTACCTGCGCCGCGAACAGCGACGTGGCGCCCAGCGCCACGAGCCGGCCCACCGGCTCGCGCGCGGTCGCCGCGATGTCGAAGCCCCGCAGCAGGAGCAAGACATAACACAGCAGCAGGATGAGGCAGCCGACGAACCCCCACATCTCGGCGAATACGGCGAAGATGAAATCCGTGTGACGCTCCGGGAGGAACGCCAGCCGGCTCTGCGTTGCGCCGGCCACGCCCTTGCCCAGGAGCTGACCCGATCCGATCGCGATCTTCGCCTGGATCACGTTGTACGCGCTCCCGAGCGGATCGCGGAACGGGTCCAGGAAAACGAGAATTCGTTCGCGTTGGTAGTCCTTCAGCGCCAGCCAGGCGAGCGGCATCGCCGACAGCGCCGCGAGCGCCAGGCCGCCGAGGACCTTGAGACGCAGCCCGGCCCCGATCAACAAGATGGTGAGCACGGGAAGAAGCAGGAGGGCGGTGCCGAGGTCCGGCTGCTTGACGATCAGCACGGCCGGCACGGCGACGATCGGCAGCGTCAGGGCGATCGTGATCCGGCCCACGGGCTGCGCCCAGCGGGACGTGATCGCCCAGACCATCATGAGCACAAAGCAGATTTTGAAGAGCTCGGAGGGCTGGACCGACATCGGGCCGAACACGATCCACCGCCGCGCGCCCGACACCGTCCGGCCCAGCACGAAAACGGCCGCCAGTCCGGCCAGGCCCAGGAGGTACAGGGCCGGCGCCGCGCGGATGAGCCTCCGGTAGTCAAGGCTCGCCAGCAGCACCATGACCCCGAGGCCGAGCGCGAACCACAGGAGCTGGCGAACGACGACGCTGCCGCCCGCGCGGCCCACGTGCAGGCTCGCGAGCGTCACCGTGCTCATCACGACCAGTCCGACCACGATCGCCAGCAGCGCCCAGTCCACGTTCTGCAGCAGGCGCCGGTCGATCCGAAGCACTAGCCGGCGATCTCCACCGCGGCCACCCTCTCGAAGAAAATCGCGTTCAGGATCTTCCGCGCGATCGGGGCCGCCACCTGGCCACCCTTACCGCCGCGCTCCGCGAACACCACCACGACGACCTCCGGCGCCTTCGCCGGCGCGAAGGCGGCGAACCACGCGTGATCCTGGCCCTTCTCGGCCTTCGACTTGGCGATCATCTGCGCCGTGCCGGTCTTGCCGGCGATGTCGAGGCCGGGAATGCGGGCCGCCGCGCCGGTCCCGCCATCGTTCACGGCCGCCCAGAGGCTCTGCCGAAGGAACGCCCACACGACCGGCGACAGCTCGACGTGGCCGGTGACCTGCCCCTGGTCGCTCCACACGACGCCCTGGTCGGGACGCTCGACACGCTGCACGAGGCGCGGCCGCCACAGCACGCCGCCGTTGGCGACCGCGGCCATGAAGCGCGCAACTTGCATCGGCGTCACCAGCAGGGCGCCCTGGCCGATGGACATGTTGACGGTCTCGCCGGCCGGGTACGGCCGCCCCGGACGGCCGCGCCCGACATGCGGCCGCGGCAGGAAGCCGTTCTTCTCACCGGGCAGGTCGATGGCGGTCGGCTGACCGAACCCGAACGCACTCGCGTAGCGCACGATCGCAGCGCCGCCGATCTTCAGCCCCGCCTCATAGAAGAAGATGTTGCACGAATGCACCAGCGCATGGTGAAGGTCGACCGTACCGTGCCCGCCTTCCTTCCAGTCCTTGAACGTGGCGCTGCCCAGCTGGAACTCGCCGTCGCAGTACGTTCGGTCGAGCGGCGTGAGGGTCCCCTCTTGCAGGCCCGCCGCCGCCACGAGAACCTTGAACACGGAGCCGGGCGCGTACTGGCTCTGGATGGTGCGGTTCAACAGCGGGAAGTTCGGATCCTGAACCACCCGCAGCCACGCGTCGCGCTCGATGGTCCCGGTGAAGCGATCGATCTCGAAGGCGGGCGTGGACACCATCGCGAGCACGTCGCCGCTGCGCGGATCCATGACGACGACCGCGCCGGCTTGCCCCTCCATGGCGCGCTCCGCGGCTTCCTGGATCCCGCGGTCTATCGTGGTGACCACCTGCGCCCCGGAGTGCGGCTCGGTCTGCTGCACCCGACGCACCGGACGGCCCATCGCGTCGACCTCGATGCGCTCTCCGCCGTCCTGACCGCGCAGATGCTCGTCGAGCAGCCGCTCGAGGCCGCTCTGCCCCACCATGTCGCCCCGCCGGTACCGTCCCTGCTTGAGCTGCTCGTCGCTGGCCTCGCGGACGTACCCCAGCAGGTGCGCCGCGAACCGACTCGTCGGGTACACCCGCTGGGGCTCGACCTCGGCAATCACGCCCGGAAGCTCGAGCTTCCACTCCTCGACCTTGGCGACGTCCGCGAGCGTCAGGCCGCGGCGCACGCGCACCGGCAGGAGCGAGTCAGGCTGCACCCGCGTCACCGCGTCGATCAGCTCCTGGTAGGGAATGTGGAGCAGCGAGGCGACGCGCCCGAGGACGGCGTCACGCGTCTCGACGTCGCGGGGTAGCTCGCGGGGGATCAGCGAGAGGGTGAACGCGGGCCGGTTGTCGACGAGGGGCGTGCCGTGCCGGTCGTACAAGATGCCGCGCGGTGCGGCGATGGGCCGGACGCGGATCCGGTTCTTGTCCGACGCGTCGAGGAACCGGCCGCCCTCGAGAACTTGCAGGTACCAGAGCTGGCCGATCAGGACCAGGAACGCGAAGATCACCGCCGTCGCGATCACCATGACGCGCTGCTGCCCGGCATCGCGGCGGCCGGGCATGGATCGGCGAGAGAAGCTCACGACGGCGCACCTTCGAAACGATCGCGCAGGGCCTGCACCCCGGCGAGACTCAGCACGACCGCCGCGCCGACGAACCCATTGAAGAGCGCCTGCGGGAGCACGACATACATCATCAGCTCACCGAACGGCGCCGGGAAGCGGAAGATTTGCAGCAGCGCGAACCGCGCGAGCCCTTCCGCGATCGTGAGCACGACGAGCCCGGGCACCTGCACCAGCGGCTGACTCACCCGCAGCCGGCTTCCGGCGGCACCGATCCCGAACCCGATCACGGCCTTCGTCAATGCCTGCACGCCGATCAAGCCGCCGCCGGCCGCGTCCTGGAGGAGCCCGGTGACGAACCCCGCGAGGCACCCGAATTCGGGGCCGCGCCGGAGCGCCAGCAGGATGACCATGATCAGCGGCAGATCGGGCGTCACCCCTCCGACGCTGACCAGCGGCGTGAGCGTCGCGTGCGCGACCGAGCCTCCGGCGACCGTCAGCATGAGTACGCCGCGCATCAACCGCCCTTCGGGAAGTAGGCGGTGAGGTCCCGTTGCGTGTCACCCGTCACCAGCAGCACCTCATCGACCCGCGCAAAGTCGACAGCCGGCGTCAGGTCGGCATAGTGAAAGAGCGCGGCGCCCCGATTGTCAATCGTCCGGACCGTACCGATCGGGATGCCGCGCGGGAAGAGCCCGCCCTGCCCGGCGGTCACGAGCACGTCGCCGTTCTGGATGGACGCGCCGTCGCGGGCCATGAACTTGAACCGGAGCGTGCCGCGCGGATCGCCTTCGACGATGCCGGGGGTGCGCGTTCTCAGCACATGGGCACCGACGGTGGATGCGGGATCGGTCAGCACTTGCACGATCGACGCGCCCGGCCGGACGTCGACGATGCGGCCAACGAGACCGTCGGGCGAGATCACCGCGCTCAGGCGGGGAACGTTGTCGCCCCGGCCGCGATTGACCGTGAGCGACCGGGTCCAGCCACCCCACTCACGGGCGATGATCTCCCCGGACAGCGTCGTGAGCGGGAGCTTTTCCTGCAATCCGAGCAGGCGCCGCAACCGTTGATTCTCGCCGTCGGTGTCGTCCACGCGCAGCGCCTGGACGCGCAGCTGCTGAACCTCCTCCCGCAGCCGCCGGTTCTCGGCGCGCACGTTCTTCCAGTCGAGATAGGTGGCCCAGAGGCCGAAGGTCGCACGGCTCCCCTTCGCGAGACCGGTCTGGATCGGCGTGATCACGACCGCGAAGAGGTCGCCGGCGGCCGAGCCGTACCCGCGGGTCTGGAGGGTGAGGAGCAGGAGGCAGACCCCCACCAGGGATGCCAGCAACGCAACCTTCTGAATCTTCACCTTCCGAACCCCCAAAGAGAGGAGCGCTGGAACCCGCTAGGCGGGGATGGCCACCTTCTTCAGGAGATCGAGCTCGTCCAGCACTCTTCCCGTCCCCAGCGCGACGCACGACAGCGGATCGTCGCCCGGCGTCACCGGGAGATTCGTCTCCTGACGCAACAGGTGGTCCAGGCCCCGGAGCAGCGCGCCGCCCCCGGTGATCACGATGCCCTTGTCCACGATGTCCGCCGCGAGCTCGGGCGGGGTCCGCTCGAGACACGTGCGCACCGTCTCGACGATCGTCATCACGGGCTCGCGAAGCGCTTCCCGGATCTCCTCATCAGTGATCACAATGGTCTTCGGGATGCCGTCGATCAGGTCGCGGCCCTTGACCTCCATGGTGCGCCGGTCGCCGCCCATCGGGTACGCGGATCCGAGCGTGACCTTGATCTCCTCGGCGCGCCGCTCGCCGACGAGCAGGTTGTAGTGCTTGCGGATGTACTGGACGATCGCCTCGTCCATCTCGTCACCCGCGATACGCACCGACTTCGAGTAGAC
>QHSR01000222.1:29778-41773 GCA_003221635.1 Candidatus Rokuibacteriota bacterium
CCGGGCTCCTGGATGGGCAGGCCCGCGCCGATCGCCGCGGCCATCGGCTCCTCGATCAGGTACACCTCGCGCGCGCCGGCCTGCATCGCCGAGTCGCGCACCGCCCGCTTCTCGACCTGCGTGATCCCCGAAGGCACGCCGATGACGATGCGGGGCCGCACGAGCGTACGGCGGCGGTGCACTTTCGAGATGAAGTAGTGCAGCATCTTCTCGGTCACGTCGAAGTCGGCGATGACCCCGTCCCTCAGGGGGCGGATGGCGACGATGTTCCCTGGAGTGCGCCCGAGCATGGCCTTGGCATCGCGACCGACCGCGAGCACCGAGTGGTCGGCCTGGTGGATCGCGACGATCGAAGGCTCGTTGAGCACGATGCCTTCGCCACGGACGTAGACCAGAGTGTTCGCGGTTCCGAGGTCGATAGCGAGATCATTTGAGAACATCCCGGCCAGCAGGTTGTAGAACATCACGGCTCCATCAATCGTCGATTGAACCCCCGCGTCGGGGTTTTTACACTAGCACAGTCCGTGCCACTTGGAAACGAAAACTCTATTTTTCCAAGGCTTTAGGCCACGGAAAAGGTCGACTGGGGGTAGGGGCCCGCGCCGCGTCTAGAAAACCCGAGTTTTTTCAGAGGGTTCCACCAAAAAGACGATGCCCGGGGACAGTGCCTCCGGCATCGAATTCTGGCACCACTCAGAGGGTGACCGCGCGGAACGTCCCTCGGCTGATCCCCCTCAGTTCATGCCCAGGATGGCACCTTTGGTGACAGCAAGCGTCATGACTTGCCAGTTTCCGGAATCTTCACCGAGGCCCGGACCCTCGAGCTGCCGCGTCCCAGGCGTTTGTCCGAGTGCGAAGGAATTGTCGGAATGTGAGGTCCGGGTTAGCATCGCCGAGCCGCGCGATGACGGCCGACGACGAGTTCGAGACCTGGTTCGACAAGGGCGTGACCGACGGGCTTCCGGTCGTCCCGCCCACGCGCGAGCGCGTCGAGCGGATGCTTGCCTCCACCCGGCGGCCGCGCGCAGAGCTGCTCGGTGAGATGCCGCCCAACTACGGCCGGCTGACCGTCGAGAAGGCCGCAATCAACGCCGTCCTCGCCGGGTGTCGGCCCGACTACCTGCCGGTCGTCATCGCCGTCGCCGAGTGCGCGTGCGATCCCGCGTTCAACCTCCACGGCGTCGCGACCTCCACGCACTTCGCCGCGCCGCTCATCGTCGTCAACGGCCCGGTCCGCGCGCGCATCGGCCTCAACAGCGCCTTCGGCGTCTTCGGTCCCGGCTACCGCGCGAACGCGACCATCGGCCGCGCGCTCCGACTCTTGATGATCAACGTCGGCGGCGCGCGGCCGGGCGAGATCTCGATGTCCACGTTCGGCCACCCCGGGCGCTACACCTACTGCATCGCCGAGAACGAGGAAGCGAGCCCGTGGCCGCCCTACCACGCGGGCCGCGGCTTCCCGGCCGCCGCGTCGACCGTCACGCTGTTCGCGGGCGAGGCGCCTCACGGCATCTCGGATCACTCGAGCCGCACGGCGCGGGCGCTCGGCGGATCGCTGGGCTGGTCCATGGCGGGCCTGTGGAACAGCAAGCACTTCCCCCTCTACTCTCACACGATGCTGGTCGTGGGGCCGGAGCACGCGCGCACCTTCGCCGACGGCGGATGGTCGAAGGAGGACCTCAAGCGGCACCTCCACGAGTCCGTGCGACGCCCGTACCGGGCGCTCCTGCCCGACGAGGACCATGGAGAAGGCACGAACTTGAGGTTCGCAACGGCCGAGTCGCGACCCGGACCCGAGACCATGATCGCCAAATTCCCGTCGACAGAGGAGATTCACGTGATCGTGGCCGGCGGCACCGCCGGGCGCTTCTCGGTGGCGATTCCAGGCTGGCTCGGCACGAGGAACGGCTCGCGTCCCGTCACCCGCGCCGTGGAATAATTCGATTGACTTGCCGAACCGTGCGTGCGATTCTACGGCTCGGTTCTGGCACACACGGAGTCAGGTAACGATTGTGAGAGATCGAGACACACGCCGCGCGGGCCCAGTTCGCGCGGCGTTTTTGTTTGCCTTCCAATTCCGGGAGGCAACCCCGCCACGATGGCGGGAGCACGGGGCTTGAAGACCCCCTAAAGAGAGGTTCGAGGTATGGCTCAAGGACAGGTGAAGTGGTTCAACGATGCGAAAGGTTACGGGTTCATCACACAAGAGGGCGGCGAGGACGTGTTCGTCCATTACAGCGCCATCCAGGCCCAGGGCTTCAAGAGCCTTGCTGAGGGTGACCGGGTCGAGTTCGAAGTAACTCGCGGTCCGAAGGGTCTTCAGGCAGCCAACGTCAGGAAGGTCTAAGAGCCCCTCCCTGTTCGCTCCCGCCCGGGCCCGGCAACGGGCCCGGGTGCTCAACGCGCGCAGACAACCACTGAAAGGCATTTCACGCATGGTTCGCAATTTCAATGACCTTCCGCTCACGCCGGCGATGCACGAGACGATCGCCCGCGCGGGCTATTTCACTCCGACTCCGATCCAGGCCCAGGCGATCGGGCCCATCCTCGAGGGACGCGACCTGATCGGCTGCGCCCAGACGGGCACCGGCAAGACCGCCGCCTTCGTGATCCCGACCGTTGAACTCCTGGTCGGGGCCGACTCGCGGCTCGCGAAGCTCGGCGGCGCCGGACCGCGCGCGCTCGTGCTCGCGCCGACGCGCGAGCTCGCCCTGCAGATCGCGGAGACGTTCGACATGCTCGGCCGTGCCCAGGGCGTCAAGACCATCGTCCTCATCGGGGGCGAATCGATGGGGCCGCAGCTCGCCGGGCTCCAGCGCAGACCCGACGTCATCGTGGCCACCCCCGGGCGGCTGTTCGATCATCTCGAGCGCCGGTCGCTCGGTCTCGGCACGCTCCGCATCGTCGTCCTCGACGAGGCCGACCGCATGCTCGACATGGGCTTCGCGCCCCAGGTCGAGCGCATTCTTCGCGTGACGCCCCTCGACCGGCAGACGCTCTGCTTCTCGGCGACGATGCCGACCGAGGTCGAGACGCTGGTCCGCCGGCATCTCGTCCGTCCCGTGCGCATCGAGGTCGGTGTGATCGCCAAGCCGGTCGCGAAAGTCACGCAGATGCTCTACACGGCAGCCCTCCTGGAGAAGACGCCGCTCCTGCTGCGGCTCCTCCGCGAGGAGCGCGGTCAGACGCTCGTCTTCACGCGCACCAAACATCGCGCCGATCGCGTGGCGCGCGCCGTGGGCGCGGCCGGCCACCGGGTGACGCGCCTGCACGCCGATCGCTCCATGTCGCAGCGCCGCGAGGCTCTCGACGGCTTTCGGAGTGGTCGCTATCGCGTGCTGATCGCCACCGACATCGCGGCGCGCGGGATCGACGTGCCCGAGATCGCCCACGTGGTGAACTTCGACATGCCCCACACGGCCGAGGACTACATCCACCGGATCGGCCGCACCGCGCGCGCGGAGGCGAGCGGCCGCGCCACGAGCTTCGCGGCGCCCGAGGAACACGAGCAGCTGCGCGCGATCGAGCGGCACCTGGGACATCCGGTCCCGCGGCATTTCGTAACCCCGGCCATGGGGGCCGGGATCACTGGAGCGTGAAGCTCCACAACAGAAAAAGAAGAGGAACATCATGGCAAGCGGCACAGTGAAATGGTTCAACGACGCGAAGGGGTTTGGGTTCATCACACAGGAGGGCGGCGAGGACGTGTTCGTTCACTTCAGCGCCATCCAGGCTCAGGGCTTCAAGAGCCTCAGCGAAGGCGATCGAGTGGAATTCGAGGTGACACGCGGCCCGAAGGGGCTCCAGGCCGCCAACGTCCGCAAGGCCTGACCGGGGGTCAGCCCCTCACGCATCGAGAGCCGGGGAGTCTGAGGGGGGTCTTCCCCCCTCAGACTTCGAGAGCCGGAAGCCCGACGCGGCCTGGGCCCCACGCGTCAAGTCTTACGCGTTGAGAGCCGGGGAAGTCTGAGACGGACCCCTCACGCGTCGAGACCGGGGGGAGTCTGAGGCAGGTCACCCCTCACGCGTCGAGAGCCGGGGGAGTCTGAGGGGGGGCGCCCCCCTCAGTAAATTAGAAGCCCCGACGGTGGCTGCGGCGCGTTGTGACTCGTTCACTCGCGCGTCGCGCCGCCCCGCTGGTGAAAGCGGGACCGTCGGGGCCGGTGGCGCCTGGACTCCCAGGCGTTCCACCCGAGCTAGCGTGGAGCCTGCCTAGGAGGCAACCACCTCACAGATCACCGTAGGGTTACACATCGGCTGGATCACCTCCTATTCTCGGCAAGGCCGCCACGCGGGCCCAGTTCCCACCCACCCAGAACCGGATGCCGACTCCCGGCCCGGGGCTCGACCACGTCAGCCGTCGGCGGAATTGTCGACGGGGAACGCTGCTGGAACGCTGTGACGTTCCGGTCGATTTGTCCCAATCCTACACCCGGGTCGGTCGTGCTCCAAAGCACAAAGTGCCGGACGCCGCTACTTGATGACGATCCGGGCGCGATTCCGCTCCCAGAGCCCGCTGCCGACGCCTTCGACCTTGCGCAACTCTTCCGGTTTTTTGAACGGGCCGTGGGTGTCTCGGTATTCGACGATCTTCTCGGCGACGCGGCGGCCGAAGCCGTCCAGCTTCATCAGCTCCTTGACGTCCGCGGTGTTGATGTTGACGGGCGCGCCGGCCGGCGCCGACGCCTGCGTCTCTCCGGGGCGCGATGGCGGCGCCGCGACGACCGGCCACGGAGCGAGACATGAGAATGCGACGAGCGGGACGAGGATCGCGGGGCGAAAGCGACTCATGAAGTTCCTCCTTCGTTCGGGTGCACGGCATTCACGCGCGCTCGCGAGCGATGCCATTGAACCCGCCGTCGGCGGAACGCGTCAACGTCCAATCATTCAGACACGCGCAACAGATACGGATCAGTCGCGGGACGAGGCGTTGAGTCGATCGAGATGAGCCTGCCACTCCACTGGCACCAGCGACTTTTTCTTCGAGTTGCACTCCTTGCAGGCGGGGACGACGTTACCGCGCGTCGAGCGGCCGCCCCGGCCGAGCGGAACAAGGTGGTCCATCGTCAGCGCGCGATGCCCGATCGAGCGGCGGCAGTAGTAGCAGACGCCGTCGGCGATGCGCCGCTTCCACCACTGACTCTGACGCAGCTCACGCGCCTTCGCCCGCTCGCGCCGCAGCGCCTCGGGCTCGACCGGCACGTAGGGCTCACTCATGGGGCGCGAGCGCGGTGGACAGTGCCTCCCACTCGCGCATGAGCCACGTCACCTGCTCCTCGGCGCGCTTGCGCTCGTTCGCCGCGGCGCGAACGCGTTCGCCGTCCGCGTAGAGGGCCGGATCGCCCAGCCGCGTGCCGATCTCGGCGAGCTGCGCCTCGAGCGCCTGGATCTGCCGCTCGACCTCTTCCAGCCGCGTGCGCAGCTCGCGCACCTCCTTCGTCGCCGGCCTCGACGCCCGCGCGCGCTCAGGCCGCGCCGGGGAGGATGCCGCGGGGCGCGCGCCCCGCGGCATCCGGTCCGGAGCGGCCGCGGTCGTGGCGCGCGCTTTCGCATCGAGATAATCGTCGTAGGTGCCCGGGTAGGTGACGAGACCTCCGCGCACAATGTCCACGATCCCGGTCGCGATGCGATTGATGAAGTAGCGGTCGTGCGAGATGAACACGATCGTGCCCGGAAACGCGGCGAGCGCCCGCTCGAGCACCTCGCGCGAGGCGAGGTCGAGGTGGTTGGTCGGCTCATCCATGCACAGGAATGCGGCGGGACGCACGAGCATCTTCGCCAGTGCGACGCGCGCCTTCTCGCCGCCCGACAGCACGGCGATCTTCTTCTCCACGGCGTCACCGGAGAAGAGGAACGTGCCGAGGATCGTCCGCAATCGCGTCTGCCCGAGCTCCGGAGCCGCGCGCTCCAGCTCTTCGAGGATCGTCAGCGACGGCGTCAACGCCTCGAGCTGGTGCTGCGCGTAGTACTGGACCGCCACGTGCGCTCCGAGCGCGCGCTCGCCCCGGTCGAACGGCAGCACCCCGGCCAGCATCCTGAGCAGCGTCGACTTGCCGGCGCCGTTCGGGCCGACGAGCGCAATGCGGGCACCCCGCTCGACCTCGAAGTCGACGCCCGCATACACGACGTTGTCGCCGTACGCCTTGTGAACACCCTTGAGCGCTGCCACGCGCCGGCCGGTCCGGGGCGGCTGGGGAAACGCGAAGCGGATCACGCGCGCCTCGCGCTCGACCTCGACGCGCTCCAGGCGTCCGAGCATCTTGATGCGGCTCTGGACCTGCCGGGCCTTGCTCGCCTGGTAACGGAAGCGCTCGATGAACCGCTCGATCTCGGCGACGCGCTTGGCCTGGTTCCGCGCCTGCGCCTCCAGGAGCTCGCGACGCGCCTCCCGCTGGACCAGATACTCGTCATAGTCGCCGTGATAGACGGCGAGGCCCGACGGCCCGAGCTCGGCGATCGAGGTGACCATGCGGTTCAGGAAATACCGGTCGTGCGACACCAGCACGACCGTGCCGGCATAGTCGCCGAGAAACGCCTCGAGCCACTCGAGCGACTCGATGTCCAGATGGTTCGTCGGCTCGTCGAGAAGGAGGAGCGAAGGGCGCTGGAGCAGCAGCCGCGCGAGCGCGGCGCGCATCCGCCAGCCTCCCGAGAACTCGGTGAGCGGGCGCGTGAAGTCCGCCTCTCGGAATCCGAGGCCACCCAGGATCGCCTTCGCCTCGGTCTCGAGGCGGTAACCGCCCAGCGCCTCGAACCGGTGCTGGAGATCTCCATACCGCGCCGTCAGCGCGTCGGTTCCGTCGCCGCCGGCCACCGCCGCCAGCCGCGCCGCCACTTCTTCCATTTCGCGCTCGACCTGCCACACGTCGTCGAAGCCGGCGAGCGCTTCGACGAGCACCGAGCCCGCGGGCGCGCCCGCGGCGTCCTGCGCGAGGTAGCCGACCGTGGTCTCGCGCGGTCGCGTGATCCGCCCGTCGTCCGGCTCCTCGACGCCGGCCAGGAGCCGGCAGAGCGTCGTCTTGCCGGCCCCGTTCGGTCCGACCAGCCCGATGCGCTCGCGGTCGGGAATCCGCCACGACAGCCCGCGGAAGATCTCCTGCCCCGCGTAGCCCTTCGAGATGCCCTCGACCTGGATCATGCGCGCGCGGGACGCCGGGAGCCGAGCACGCTCATCCCATGGCCTGGATCTTCTCGGGCAGGATCTTGACGATGACGCGCACCTCGCCGGGCCGGCGGTGCGGGTAGCGGTCCTGGCCGAGATACTTCTTGGCGAGCGCGTCGATGTGATCGTCGGCGCCCTTCTCCGTCATCTCGACGACCCGACCGCGGACCTGGAGGTAGCGGTAGGGGTTGTCCGGGTCCTGCATCGAGAACGCTGTCTTGGGATTTCGTTGCAGGTTCTTGTCCTTCACCCGTCCCCGGGCGGTGTTGAAGCGGACGTGCGTGCCGTCGTAGTCCACCCAGACCGGGGTCACCTGTGGGGTGCCATCCCGGCCCACGGTCGCGACATGAGCGAACGCCTTTTTCGCGAACAGATCACGGTAGTTCTCTGGAATCGCCGCCATGGTCATTTCCCCCTGCTCTTGAGTTCGTCCAGCACCGAGAAGGCGTGGCGCACCGACTTGACCGCGAGCGTCCCGCCCATCAGGACGCCGATGTCGAGCGTTTCGGCGATCTCCGCGTCCGTCGCGCCCTGGTCGAGGACCTCCTCGACGCGGTGATCGATTCAGTCGAAGCAGTTCTGCGACACCGCGACCGCGAGCGCCGTCAGCTCCTTGTGCTTCTTCGATATGGCGCCGTCGGCGAAGACCTTCTTGCCGAGGTCGCCGAAGGCGGCGTACACCTTCATGGGCGACTTCAGCATCAGCCCGTTCAGCCGCTTTCGCTCGGTGTTCCGCTCGTGGATGTGCATGGACTCGTCCTCCGGTTACCGCTCGGTCGTCGTCAGCTCGCCGGCGCGAGCGTCGGCCATGGCGCGCAGGGCGAAAAGCATCCGGATCACGCACTGCTGGACGAGGAGCGCGTCCTGCGTGAACGGATCCGCGAGCCACTCCCGCGCCAGCTCGGGCTTCTCGGCGGCGAAGCCGAGCGTGGGCGATAACGCCCCGAGCCGCAGCAGGAGGTCATCGGACGGCAGCCCCGACGCGCGCAGCCGCGCCACGACGGCGGCGCGGACGGCGGCGTTCCAGACCCCGGTGAGTCCCTCGATCAGCGCCGCGTAGCACGTCAGCTCCGTGCGGTCCTCGAACTGCTTGAGCACCGCCGGGACCAGCGGATTCACCGCGGCGTCACCATCCTCGTCGACACCAAACAGCGGGCCGATCACCGGATCCGTCTGCGGCTGCGGCAGCCGCTCGAGGAGCCCCAAAGCCTCCGCCGCCGGCACCGCCGGCAGCTTGGCCAAACGCTCGAGCAGCGGCGCGTCACCGGCCATGACTCATCCTCCCACACGCGTCGGCGCACCGCGCATCTCAGCCCGCTCCAGATCCTGCGCGCGCCCAGGCGGCACCAGGAATGCGGAGGCGAGCGCCGCGAGGCACACGACGAAGCCCACGACGAAGACACCATGCAGCGCCCCGCTCATCGGCAGGCTGGCGTGGAGCCGTTGCGCCATCACGGCGCCCATGACCGACAGCCCCAGCGCGCCGCCGCTCGACATGAAGAATTGCGTCATCGAAGTGGCCGCGCCGAGGTCGGTCCGCGACACCGCGCTCTGGACCGCGATCAGCATCGGCACGACGACCAGCCCCATCCCGACGCCGGCCAGCACGACGTCCCTCATGGCCACGCCTTGCGTGAGCGCGGAAGTCCAGCGCGTGAAGAGCAGGAACGCTCCCGTGAGGCAGGCCATCCCGGCCAGCACGACGCGCCGGTAGCCGACACGCAGGACCAGCCGCGCGCTGACTACCGATGTCACCACCCAGCCCAGGACGAACGGCGTGAGGGCGAGGCCCGCGCCCGTCGCGGTGGCGCCGGTCACCGACTGAAGGAACAGCGGAACGAAGGAGAGCGCCCCGAACATCGCCATGCCGGCGAGGAACCGGGTGACCACCGCGGCGACGACCATTCGGCTCCGGAAAAGGCGCAGCGGGACGATCGGCTCCACCGCCCGCCGCTCGACAACCACGAACGCGACGAGCACGGCCGCGCCCAGGACGAGGAGCGCGACGACCTCGATCCTCGACCAGGATCCCGCCCGACCGGCATCGACGATGCCGAGGAGCACTGCCGAGACGCCGGCGGCAAAGAACGCCACCCCGGCCCAGTCAACCACCGGCCGCCGGACCGGCCGGTCCATCCCGGTGAGCGCGGTCGCGATCACCGCCATCGCGATCGCTCCGAAGGGCAGATTGATATAGAAGACCCAGCGCCAGGAGACATGGTCGGTGAGCACCCCGCCGATCCAGGGGCCGAGGAGGGAGGCGACACCCCACATGCCCGAGATGTACCCCTGCATCCTCGCCCGCTGCTCGAGACCGAACAGCTCGCCGATGATCGTGTAGCCCAGCGTCATCAGCGACCCCGCGCCCGCGCCCTGCAGCATACGGAACACGACGAGCTGCATCATGTCCTGAGCCGCGCCCGACAGCGCCGAGCCGGCCAGGAAGGCCGCGAGCCCGACCAGATAGACCGACCGTCGGCCGTAGAGATCGGAGAAGCGACCCCAGAGCGGCATCGTCACCGTCTGCGTGAGCAGGAAACCCGAGAACACCCACGAGTAGAGCCGGATGCCGCCCAAGCTCGCCACGACCGTCGGCATCGCGGTCGCGACTACCGTCGACTCGATCGCCGCCAGGAAGATGGATAGCATGACCCCGGCGAAGACCCACCGCTTCCGCGCTTCCTCGTTCATGGGCTCGCCTCGGGCCTGGGGCCCCAGCCCCCGGCCGGCCCGGCGGCTCGCACGTCCTCCATCAGTGGCCGCCGGTGCAACCGGCGCAGCGGCACAGCGCACGCAGGTCCGGATACGGATAGAGGCTGGCGTGCCGGTCGACCCACGTCACGCGTAACCCCTCGTCCGTTCGCTTGATCTCCTCGGGCCAAGTCATCTCGGCGGCGAGCGCCTCGAGCGTGCCGCATTCCCCGCACGCGCAGTCCCGCCGGAGCCGGTCGAAGGGATAGATGGACCCATGGTCGTCGGCCCAGTCCACGCCGAGCGCGTAGCGGCCGACGAGGTGCACATCCTTGGGAACACCCGGGTCCGGCTGGCCGAGGATCTTGAGGCCGAAGCTCTTCTTCACGTGCCGCCGCCGACGGCCGGCTGCTTCAAGCGCATCCCAGCGAGGAGATAGTGCACTGCGAGGTTCTGGTACTGGCCCCACGCGTCCGCCCGACGGCGGATCGCCTTCTCGCTCAGCGCCCTCCCACGACCATAGTAATGGTCGAAGGCTTTGCGGACGGCGAGATCGCCGGCCGGGCAGACGTCGCCCCGGCCGAGGCAGCGGGCGAGGAACCAGTCGGCGGTCCATCGGCCGAGCCCGCGCAGCGCCGTGAGCCGCTCGATCACCGTCGGCGTGGGCTCCGAGCAGACCGCCTCGAGATCCAGGGCGCCCGAGACGACGGCGCGGGCGAGGTCACGGATGTACTCGGCCTTGCGCGTCGAATATTTGAGCGCCCGCAGCTCGCGCAGGCGCGCCCCGGCGAGCCGCGCGGCGTCGGGGAACGCCCACACCGTCTCGCGACCGGCCCGCACGGGCGTTCCGTATCGGCGTACGAGGCGCGCGCGGCACGCGAAGGCGAACGAGAGGTTGATCTGCTGGGCCGTGATCGACCCGACGAGCATCTCGAACGGCGTCGGTGCAAGCGTCGGGCGGAGCCCGTAGAGCGGCTCGACGAGCGACGCGAGCGCTGGATCGGCTTTCGCCATACGGTAGAACCCGACCAGATCGAGGTCCAGGCCCAGGATGCGACGGACCTCCG
This sequence comes from Candidatus Rokuibacteriota bacterium, assembly GCA_003221635.1. GTDB lineage: Bacteria > Methylomirabilota > Methylomirabilia > Rokubacteriales > CSP1-6 > AR31. Next base: position 40,699 of record QHSR01000222.1, read on the forward strand.
CGACGACGGCCGTGCCGACAGCGCGGGCGTCGACGCCGGGCACGCGAATCGCGATCCGGGTGTCGTCCACGGGGCCACTCCACCGCACCTCATACGGCAGGAGCCGGTGGCCGCGCCGTAGCACGCGCCGGAAGACGTCATTCGCAACCCGGTTCGTGGGATCCTCTCCCCAGAGGTGATAGCGCGCGAGCGTCCCGCGGGCGTCCAGCGGGCCGTCCGGAGTGAGAACGATGTTCATCGGGTCACCACGCGACTTCCGAGTGTACCAGAGAGTTGCTCGACCCCTCGTACGTCGACTAGTGTAGACGACCGTGAGCGCCGGGCTCGCGCGCGCCCGCGAGAGCGTTGAGAGGACTTGAGGGGAGATGGAGCTCGTCTACCACGGCTGGTCGTGCTTCACGCTGGCCACGGCCCGCGGCCGCCTGGTCTTCGATCCGAACTGGACGAACCCGTTCGGCCGGCCGCACACCGGACCGGCGTCGTTCGCCGACGCCGATCTGTGCTTCGTGACGCACGGCCACTTCGACCACATCCAGGACGTGCCCGCCCTCATGAAGACCTCGCGCGTGACGCTCGTCGGCTCGCCCGAGGTCTGTCGATTCCTGCGTGAGACCCACGGGATCCCGGCGGACCGGATGCGCGAGATCGAGATGGACCAGGCCCTCGAGTGGAACGGGCTCGCCGTGACGACCTTCGAGTGGGAACACCGCATCGTCGACACCGCGAAGATGTTCGCGGCGCGGCCCGAAGCGAAGGCGATGCTGTCAGGACTCTACTTCGCCAACCCCTACGACGCGCGCCGGATGGGCTTCACGATCGGCCTCGAGGACGGGCGCCGGCTCACGTACTACTGCGAGGGGTTCAACGACCAGACCCGCTTCGACCGCATCCGTATCGTCGCCGAGCGCGACCGCCCGGACGTCGTGGTGGCGGGAGCCCAGCTCGATTACCCGAAGCAGGTCGCGGAGGCGGCCGCCATCCTCCGGCCGCGCCGCCTCGTGCTCTTCCACCCGCACACGGACTACTTCGACTTCATCGGGCTTCGTTCGCGGCCCGCCGCCGAGTTCGTCGCGGC
>QHSR01000223.1:0-457 GCA_003221635.1 Candidatus Rokuibacteriota bacterium
CCGAGCCACCCGCTGTGGCGGGTGGACAATGTCGTGGTGACCCCGCACATCTCGGGCCCGAGCACGCCCGACGCGATCGCCCCCGTCTTCAACGACAATCTCGCCCGGTATCTCGCCGGACGCCCTCTCCGCCACGTCGTCGACCGCCAGCAAGGGTACTGACCATGCCATCGCGACGGAACGACATCACCATGTCCGAGACGGAGCTGACGCGCTTCCTCGACGAGGAGCGCGTGCTGACCTGCGCGACCATCGGGCCGAATGGCCGCCCCCACCTGATGCCGCTCTGGTACGTGCGGGAGGGCCCCACGCTCCTCGCCTGGACATACGGCAAGTCCCAGAAGATCCGGAATCTCGAGCGCGACCCGCGCGCGACGGTGCAGATCGAGGCCGGGCGCGACGTGTACGGCGAGCTGCGGGGCGCGATGCTCGAGTGCGACGTGGCGATCGAGCGCGA
>QHSR01000223.1:624-20966 GCA_003221635.1 Candidatus Rokuibacteriota bacterium
TTCGGCTCGTGATCTTCGATTGCGATGGGGTCCTGGTGGACAGCGAGCGCATCGCCGTGCGGATCGATGTCGCCGTACTCACGGAACTGGGCTGGCCGATGACCGAGGCGGAAGTGGTCGAGCGGTTCATGGGCCGGACCGATGCATACATGGCGTCGCAGATCGAGGCGCACCTGGGCCGCCCGCTTCCGGCGAACTGGGACGAGCCCTTTCAGCATCTGTATCGGGCGGCTTTCGAAGCCGAGCTCGAACCGGTGCCGGGGATTCTCGAGGCGCTCGACGGAATCGCCGCCACGACCTGCGTCGCGTCGAGCGGTAGCCACGAGAGGATTCGCTACACCCTGGGGCTGACCGGGCTCTACAGCCGCTTCGTCGGCCGGATCTTCAGTGCCAGCGAAGTCGCCCGGGGCAAGCCGGCTCCGGATCTCTTCCTTCACGCCGCGAATCGCATGGGAGTCCACCCCGCGGGCTGTGCGGTCATCGAAGACAGTCGATATGGCGTCGAGGCCGCCCGAGCTGCCGGCATGCGCGCCTTCGGCTATGCGGGGGGGCTGACGCCGAGGCATCGGCTCGAAGGGTCGGGAACCGTCGTGTTCGAGGACATGCGGGAGCTCCCTCGACTCCTCGATCTCTCGTTCCGCCCGAACATGGGCGCGCCGCGCTCGACAGACGATCCCTTTATTGGCTAAACTATTAAAATGGTCAACATGGCCCGTCCGAAGCGGTCGACGACCAGCGACGCCCGTCAGACGCTGGAGCTGCTGAACTCGCTCGGCGGCACGATTTTCCGGCAGCTCCTGTGGCAGAAGGCCTCGGACCTCGACCTCACCTACGCCCAGTCGCAGGTCCTGTTCCGCCTCGCCGAGCACCCCGGCTCACACATGGGCGACGTCGCCAAGGCCTTCGGCGTGACTCTCCCCGCCGTCACGCACATCGTCGATCGCCTCGAGGAAAAGGGGCTGGTGGCCCGCGGCGATCACCCCGCCGACCGGCGCGTCTACGTCCTCGACCTCACGCGCGCGGCGCCTTCGGGGCATGGAGCGCGTTCTCGCCCGGATGTCGGCCGACGACCGTCGCCAGGTGCTGACGGGGTTGGAAGCGCTCGTCGACGCGGCGGCCGGCGTCCCCGAGGATGACGCGCATCCCGGCCGCGCCCGGAGGGCCAAAAAGTGATCGGCGCTCGCCTGACCGCCGCCGCCCAGGCGCTGGCCGGCATCCTGCTCCTCGCCGGGTGCTCGGACAATGCTGCCGGGAAGGCGCGCGTCCAGGTGCCGCTCGTGCCCGTGACGGTCAGCGATGTCGTCGAGAGGACCGTGCCGGTCGAGCTCACGGCGGTCGGCAACGCGCAGCCCTTCACGTCGGTCGGCATCAAGTCGCAGGTGAACGGGCAGATCATGGAGGTGCGCTTCAAGGAGGGCCAAGATGTCCGCAAGGACGATCTTCTCTTCGTCATCGATCCGCGGCCCTTCGAGGCGGCGCTGCGTCAGGCCGAGGCGGCGCTGGGCCAGCGCCAGGCCGAGGTGCAGCAGTCGCAGGCCAATCTCGAGCGCGACCTCGCCCAGCTCCAGAACGCGAAGGTGCAGGAAGGCCGGTACCGCGATCTCGTGGACCGGGAATTGATCGCGCGCGAGCAGTACGATCAGCTCCGCACGAACTGGGCGGCGCTGGAGGCAACGGTGCAGGCCGACCGCGCTGCCGTCGAGAACGCGAAGGCCGCGACCCGGGCGGCGCAGGCCAATGTGGACAGCGCCAGGCTGCAGGTCGCGTACACCACCATCCGGGCGCCCATCGACGGCCGCACGGGCAACCTGCTCGTCCAGAACGGCAACATCGTGAAGGCCAACGACGACAACCCGATCGTCGTCATCAACCAGGTCCATCCGATCTACGTCTCGTTCGCGGTCCCCGAGCAGCACCTGCCCGACATCAAGAAGTATTATCGGGCCGCCGGCGCGCTCCGCGTCATGACGCGGCTGCCCCGCCAGCGGGAGACGCTCGCGACCGGCGATCTCACCTTCGTGAACAACTCGGTGGACCAGACGACGGGGACCATCCAGCTCAAGGCGACGTTCGCGAACACCGACAACGCGCTGTGGCCCGGACAGTTCCTCGACGTGAGCCTGGTGCTCACGAGTCGCGCGGCGATCGTCGTGCCCTCGCGCGCGATCCAGCCCGGGCAGCAGGGCCCCTATGTCTTCGTGGTCAAGCCCGATCAGACCGTCGAGTCGCGCCAGATCGTCCTGGGCACCCGGCTGGGGGCGGAGACCATCATCGAGCAGGGCCTGCGCGCGGCTGAGCGGGTCGTCACCGACGGCCAGCTGCGCCTGGTGCCGGGCGCGAAGATCGAGATCAGAGCGTCCAAGGCGTCATGAGCACCGACCTCTTCATCCGGCGGCCGGTTCTCACCACCCTCCTGATGGCCGCCATCCTGCTCTTCGGGATCATGGGCTTCCGGCTCCTGCCCGTGAGCGATCTGCCGAGACGATGGCGTCCGCGGTGGCGACACCGCTCGAGAAGCAGTTCACCACGATCGCCGGCATCGATTCGATGACGTCGTCGAGCGCGATCGGGCTCACGCAGATCACGCTCCAGTTCAGCCTCGAGCGGAACATCGACGCGGCCGCCCAGGACGTGCAGGCGATGATCACCAAGGCGGCGCCCCTCCTGCCGCCGAGCATGCCGACGCCGCCGACCTACCAGAAGGTGAACCCGGCGGATCAGCCGGTCATCTACCTGGCGCTCAGCTCGCCGACGCTCCCCCTCTACCTGGTCGACGAGTACGCGCAGACGAACCTCGCCCAGCGCATCTCGACGGTCAGCGGCGTCGCTCAGGTCCAGGTCTTCGGCTCGCAGAAGTACGCGGTCCGTGTCCAGCTCGACCCCCGCGCGCTGACCACCCGCGGGATCGGCATCGACGAAGTCGAGCAGGCGCTCTCGCGCAGCAACGTCAACCTGCCGACCGGCACGCTCTACGGCGCCCACCAGATGTTCAACGTCATGGCGACGGGCCAGCTCCAGGACGCCGCCGCCTTCCGGCCGCTCATCGTCGCGTACCGGAACGGCTCGCCGGTCCGGCTCGAGGAGCTGGGGCGCGTGGTCGACGGAGTGCAGACCGACAAGGTCGCGAGCTGGTACAACGACGAGCGCGCGGTGATCCTGGCGATCCAGCGCCAGCCGGGCACGAACAGCGTCGAGGTCGTCGACGCCGTCCGGGCGCTCCTGCCACGCTTCCGGCAGGAGCTGCCGGCCTCCGTGAATCTCAACGTCCTCTATGACCGATCGGTCGCCATCCGCGAGTCCGTTCACGACGTCGAGTTCACGCTGGCGCTGGCCATCGCCCTGGTCGTGATGGTCATCTTCCTGTTCTTGCGCAACCTGTCGGCCACGATCATCCCGAGCCTCGCGGTCCCCCTGTCGATCGTCGGCACCTTCGCGGTCATGTACCTGCTCGGTTACACGATCGACATCATCTCGCTGATGGCGCTGACCCTGTGCGTCGGCTTCGTCGTGGACGACGCGGTCGTGATGCTCGAGAACATCATCCGCCACATGGAGGAGGGCAAGGGCCGCCTCGAGGCGGCGCTGATCGGCGCCAAGGAGATCGGGTTCACGATCCTGTCGATGACGCTGTCGCTGGCGGCAGTCTTCATCCCGGTGCTGTTCATGGGCGGCGTCGTCGGCCGGCTCCTCCACGAGTTTGCGGTCGTGATCACCGTCGCCGTCCTGGTGTCGGGCTTCGTCTCGCTGACCCTCACGCCGATGCTGTGCAGCCGATTCCTCCGGCCGCCGGGCACCTCGCACGGGCGTCTCTTCGCCGCGTCGGAGCGCTTCTTCGACGGTATGCGCCGGACGTACGACCACTCGCTCCGGTGGACGCTGCGCCACCGGATCTTCACGATGGTCGTGATGCTCCTGACCTTCGTGCTGACGGCCGGGCTGTTCAAGAGCATTCCCCAGGGCTTCATCCCGACCGAGGACACCGGCCAGATCTTCGCGTTCACGGAGGCGGCGCAGGACATCTCGTTCGACGCAATGAAGGACAAGCAGCGGGCCGCCGCCGCGATCGTGCGGCAGCAGCCCTACATCGATCAGCTCATGTCGTCGATCGGCGCCTCCACGATCAACGTCGTCCCGAACACCGGACGCATCTTCATGCGACTCAAGCCGCGCGCCGAGCGGCCACCGGCCGACCAGATCATCGCGGACCTCCGACCCAAGCTCGCCGCGATACCCGGGTTCAGGGTCTACCCACAGAACCTCCCGACCATCAGGATCGGCGGCAACCTCACGAAGGCGCTCTACCAGTACACGCTCCAGGCCACCGATCTGCGGGAGCTCTACCGGTGGGGACCGATCGTCTTCGACAAGATGCGCGCGCTCCCGGGGTTCCAGGACGTCAATACCGATCTCCAGATCATGAGCCCGCAGGTCACCGTCGACATCGACCGCGACAAGGCCTCGGCGCTGGGCGTGAGCGCCGAGCAGATCGAGAGCGCGCTCTACAGCGCCTACGGCTCGCGGCAAGTGTCCACGATCTACACGCCGACGAACCAGTACTGGGTCATCCTGGAGCTCGACCCCGCGTACCAGCGCGACCCCAGCGAGCTCTCCCTGCTGCACGTGCGCGCACAGTCGGGCAAGCTGGTGCCGCTCAACGCGGTGGCACGGCTCACGCCGACCATCGGCCCGCTCACCATCACGCATCTCGGCCAGCTGCCGTCGGTGACGATCTCGTTCAACCTGGTACCCGGCGTCGCCCTGAGTCAGGCGGTCGAGCTGGTCAACCGCGCCCAGCGCGAGCTCGGGCTGCCGGCCACGATCACCGGGAGCTTCCAGGGCACGGCGCAGGCCTTCCAGGCCTCGCTCAAGGGCCAGGGCGTGCTTCTCCTGGTGACGGTCCTCGTCATCTACCTCGTGCTGGGCATTCTCTACGAGAGCTTCATCCACCCGCTGACGATCCTCTCCGGTCTCCCGTCGGCCGGCGTCGGCGCGCTCGTCACGCTCCTGCTGTTCGGGATGGAGCTCAACATCTACGGGTTCGTTGGGATCATCATGCTGGTCGGGATCGTCAAGAAGAACGCGATCATGATGATCGACTTCGCGCTCGAGGCCGAGCGCGCGGGCGCGACTCCCGCGGACGCCATCTACAAGGGGTGCCTGCTCCGGTTCCGGCCGATCATGATGACGACGATGGCGGCGCTTTTCGGCACGCTCCCGATCGCGCTCGGCATCGGGGCGGGCGCGGACGCGCGGCGCGCGCTCGGCCTCGCGGTCGTGGGTGGCCTCCTGGTGTCTCAGCTCCTGACGCTCTACATCACGCCCGTGCTCTACATCTACATGTCGGGCGCGCAGCGGGCGCTGAGCGGCCTCCTCGGACGCTTCGCGCCCGAGCGCCTGCGCGCGCGGCGCGCGGGCGCCGGGTAGCGACGGTACCGACCGTACGCTGCTCAGGCTCGAACGCGGCGATTTCGAATTCGCCGACGCCCGCGGCCACACGGTCAAGGGCTCGATGCGCTTGATGGCTGGGCGTGTCGTGAAGAGAACGGCGTCGCCCGTCCCGCCGGGCTCCAGCGGCGGCGGATGCCGCGCGATCGCGGCCGCACGGCCAGACGCCCTAGCGATCAGAGGACAATGCGAGATCTTCAGCGCGACATCTAACAACTCTCTGTACCTGCTAGCCGACGTGTCGGTAGAGCATCTCTCCGGCGGCGATCAGTAAGTTGTCAGGCATGCGAGCGAAGAGCGGCTTCGCACATCGGATCACCAGGGACGACCTGCCGCCCGGGAAATTCCGGCCAGCGAGAATCGCGCAAGGGGTCAAGCGTGTAGACCGGCACTGGTCCGGCTGCTTCGCTCCGCTCTTTGTAGCAACCACAGGACGGGTGCGAGGAGTATCAGAGCTAGAATGAAAAATACGATCCCGCCCTGATGATGGAGACTGCCGCTGAGAAACCGTGGATCGACATAAATCGAGAGGAGAGATAGGCTCACGATCCGAATTCCGTTCTTGACGATGAGCAGAGGGAGGGTCGCTAGGGCTAGCGCGGCCTTTGCCCAAACCGACTGAAGCATGAAATGCCCGGCCAGGAGACTCGTGATCAGCAGAGCCAGGCTCGAGCGGATTCCGCTGCACTGTTCGGCGATCTCGACAGTGACTCCGGGTAACGAAAAGATGAACCCAGTCCGAAAAACAGGAACACCGATGAGCTCGAACATCGCCGCGGAGACTTCCGCCGACCCCGTCTGCAGCCAGGTGATAACTCGACTCAAGAGGGAATCGGGAATTGGCACCATCAAGAAGAGAAACAGGAGAGGGAACAGAGCCGAGCGGACAGCTCGGCGGCCGTAGCAGAGAACGAAGCCACCGACCACGGTGACCAGGAAGGCGAGGATTGCGGCGGAAAGCTGGTCATTCTCGCTCAGCGAGCTGGGCGTCCTCCGCCCGAGCAAGTAGGACAAGACGCCGGCGCCGAGCAGCGCGAATCCAATCAGGCGATTCGGCTCGACACGAGAAAGGATATCCTTTCTCTCGAGAACGAGGAGAGCGGCGCTGATCAGCGGTATCAGGATGATGTGCGAGTAATGTTCATGCTGGAATGAGAACTTGATCAGGGTCGTCAGCGGTATCCAGAAAATCGCTAGCGTCAAGACAACGAGTAACCCGAAGGAGACGTTTCTCACAGCGGCTACCAGGGGCTTTCGGAGGGCTCGCCGGTCAAGGTGAAGCTGGCAAAGCTCTCGGGGCATCGTGAGTAATCGAGGAACGCCTTGTTCACAGGTCTCTTTCTTTCTGCGGTTCTACGAAATCGTTCTCCCATCTTCGCACGTGTTACGTACGCTGTGGCAGCGCAAGTCGTGGCCTTCCAGAGATTCAGGCCTACGATTTCGGGAATTCGGATCGCCAACACCCTCGGGCTGATCGCCTCCGACCCAGAGGCGGCGGCGATCCTCGGCGCTGGGCGGCTCACGGTCGCTTCATGCCGAGCCTCTAGCTAGTCTTGAATACTACCTGAAGGGAGGGTTCACGGCGACGGGGCTCAGTATCGTCTGTCGCCGGGGGGGGGACGGGAATCGCGCCACTTGCAGCGAGGGGAGCGCTATTTTCAATCCAACGGCCATATCGCGAAGCTCAACGGAGGCGCTATGGCGTTCCCACGATGTGCGCGGCGAGCTCGATGTCGGCGCGCGTCCGCGCCGCCATGGCCCGCTTGCGCCACGCATAGCATCCGCTGGGGAGCCACCCAGGCCCCGGCACATCGTGGCCACACGATGGACGGCCTGGTAGGGCGCTCACGAACTCGAAGCCTGGGAGGGGATCCCGTGGGGTCTCCCGCGCAAACCAGGCCTGAACCCGCGAGTCTCATCCTTTTTGGCCTCGGCCTCGCAGGGGTGGGAATCTGGAGACGACGTCAGAAGAAATGAGTCACCACGCACCGCCCAGGGATCGCCACGGCGAAGCCGGAGTCGTACATACCGTTCCTGCAGCGCGGCCCGCCTCCCGTATTCCCACCAGAACGCCCGCTGTGACTGAAAGTTCGTTGTACTCAGGGGGAAGCGCCCAGCCACACTACCCCACGCCGGGTGAAAGCCGACCGAGACCACTCGCGTGACGGTGCCGCTGTCGCTGCCGTTCGGGTCGATAGTGGTCAACCAGGCATCTTCTCCAGAAGGACCGCGCCCAGTCGGTCGTGTTCTACTGCTACTGGTCCCCAGGGCAGGGCAATACCTGTCCGACGCAGGAGGGAGATAACCCCGGCACATGTCCCCGATAACGGCACGCTGGATGGCACTGTTGGCGGCCGGCCTACTGGCGGCGGCGTGCGCCCGGTCCCCGGAAGCGCAGAAGGCCCGTCATCTGGAGCACGGGGACCGGTACGTACAGCGGGAGCAATTCCGCGAAGCCATCATCGAGTACCGCAACGTGCTGCGATTCGACCAGAACAACGGCCATGCCATGCGCCAGCTCGGCCTTGCTCACTACCAACTCGGCGAGCTAGCACAGGCCTATCAGTATCTCCTCAAGGCGCAGGAGCTGGCCCCGAATGACCTGAACGTCCGGCTCAAGCTCGGGACCATCTACGCGCTTTCGGGCAAGCTCGCAGAGGCGCGGGAGGAGGCTGAGCTTATTCTCGCGCGCGAGCCCGGCAACACTGACGGCCTTGTGCTGCTTGGGAGCGTGGTCAGGACCCCCCAGGAAACCGGTGACGCCATCCGGCGGATCGAGGCCGTGCGAGCCCAGGCGGGGGATTCCGCGAAGCTGGAGCTGACGCTGGGCGCCCTCTACCTCCGCAAGAAGGACGTGCCAGGCGCCGAGCGCGCTTTCCTCGCAGCTCTGGCCAGAGACCCCAAGTCGGTCGAGGCGCATTCGGCTCTCGGCAGCCTCTACCTGGGCCTGCGCGACGCCCGAGCGGAACGCGAGTTCAAAGCGGCGGCCGATCTGGCGCCGGCCGGCTCGCTCGCAAGGCTGAAGCTGGCCGACTTCTACCTCCTTGATCGGAGGCCAGAGGAGGCCAAGCAGATCCTGTCCGAGACCATCCAGAAAGCGCCGGACTTTCTCCCAGCCTGGCGCCGGCTTGCCGAGGTCATGCTCGGGGAAGGCAAGTACGACGAGAGCCTGAAAGCAATACAGGCGGTGCTCAAGAGGAGCCCGTCAGACCTCGAGGGCCACTTCCTCCTCGGGCGCTTGCGCCTGGCCAAGCGCGAGACGCCGGAAGCGATTCAGGAGTTCCAGCAGGTCCTGAAGCTCGAGCCCAGGCACGCACCGGCGCGGTACCAACTGGCGTTGGCCCAGCTCCAGGCGGGAAATATCCAGCAGGCAAGGGCGGAGCTGAAGGAAGCCACTTCGATCGCTCCCAGCGTCACCGAGGCCGTGCTCCTGCTGGCCCAGTTGAACCTTGGAAGCGGGGCTTTCGAATCAGTCGTCGAGGACCTCGAAGCCTTCTCGGTCCGCCAGCCGAGGGTTGCCCGGGCCTATGCGCTCCTGGGCTCCGCCTACATAGCGAAGCGTGATCCGGGCAAGGCGCTCGAGGTGTTCCGGAAGCTCGCCGCGGTGGCGCCGAACGATCCTCTGGCTCCCTTCTTGATGGGCGTCGCTCTCCGAGCACAGGGGAAGCCCCGGGAAGCGAAGCACGAATTCGAGGCCGCGCTCACGATGGCGCCGGGCTACGTCGAGCCGCTGGCCCAGCTTACCGGCATGGCCCTCGCCGAGAAGCTGCCGGACGTCGCACTCAGCCGAGTCACCAAGCAGATCGCGCTCCAGCCCAACTCGGGCAGGCTCCAGCACCTGCTCGGCATGGTCCACCTCGCCCGGAACGAATCGGGGCTGGCCGAAGGAGCCTTCCTCAAGGCGACCGAGCTCGACCCGAACCTGGTCGACGCCTATATCCGGCTCGGTAACATTTACGGCGCCTCCCGACGATATGACGAGGCGCTGGCCAGAGTAGACCAGGCCCTCAAGGTAGACCCGCGGAGCCTGAGAGCGCAGATGCTCGTCGGGACGATCTACGAGCTCAAGGGGGACATCCCCAAGGCTCAGCAGGCGTACGAGAAGGCCCTCGCGATCGACTCTCGCTTCGCTCCCGCGGCGAACAACCTGGCGTATCTCTACTCGGAGCATGGCGGCGACAAGAAGAGGGCGTTCGAGCTCGCTCGGCTGGCCAAGGAAGGCGCGCCGGACGATCCCCGCATCTCGGATACGCTAGGCTGGATCTTGTACAGTCGGGGGATCTACCATCAAGCGTTCGGCCTGTTGCGGGAGAGCGCCGCGAAGCTTCCTGATGACCCACTCGTTCAGTACCACTTCGGGCTTGCGGCTCTGAAAGTGGGGGATAAGCAGAGCGCCCGGAACGCTTTGATCGTCGCAGTCAACTCACCCGGGAGCTTCGCCGGGAAGGACGAGGCGAGACGGGTACTGGCTGAGCTTCGGCAGTAGCGGCTACGGGGGTTCGTTCGTCAGGTCGGTGTCAGACGGGCACGGTAGATGCCTCCATCAACAAGGCCTCGGGCTGGGCGTGAGCGCCGAGCAGATCGAGAACGCGCTCTACAGCGCCTACGGCTCGCGGCAGGCGTCCACGATCTACACGCCGACGAACCATCATGATGATCGACTTCGCGCTCGAGGCCGAGCGCGCGGGCGCGACTCCGGCGGACGCCATCTACAAGCGGTGCCTGCTCCGGTTCCGGCCGATCATGATGACGACGATGGCGGCGCCCCTCGGCACGCACCCGATCGCGCTTGGCATCGGGGCGGGCGCGGACGCGCGACGCGCGCTCGGCCTGGCGGTCGTGGGTGGCCTCCTGGTGTCCCAGCTCCTGACGCTCTACATGACGGCCGTGCTGCCCATCTACATGTCGGGCGTGCAGAAGGCGCTCGGCAGCCTCCGCGAGCGCTTCGCGGCCGGGCGCCTGCGCGCGCGGCGCGCGAGCGCCGGCTAGCCAGCCCTCGCCGTCCTCGCACGAGGACCCGCCGGGCGCACGCGCCGGCGCGACGCCATCGATGTGATAGATTGGCTCACCCACGATCGGGAGGTGGAGATGCCGCTCATACTGAATCGCAAGGCCGTATTGCTCGTTCTCGCGTCGCTCGCGCTGGTCGCCGGGAGCACGCGCACCGCCGATGCGCAGCGGAAGGGGGGCATCCTCCGCGTCGGCAATCTCGGAGAGCCGCCGGCGCTCGACGCTCACTGGACGACCGCCAGCATCACGGAGATGCTGACCAACCACATCTACGAAGGGCTCTACAGCCTCGACAGCGCCAACCGTCCGATCCCCATGCTGGCCGAGAGCCACACGGTGAGCAAGGACGGCCTCACCTACACCTTCAAGCTCCGCCAGGGGGTCAAGTTCCACAACGGCAAGGAGATGACCTCCGAGGATGTCGTCGCCTCGCTCGCCCGCTGGGGCAAGCAGTCCACCTACGGCAAAACGCTCTTCGCGCAGGTGGCTGAGTGGAAGCCGGTCGACAAGTACACCGTCGAAATGAAGCTGAAGGAGAAGTCGGCGATCGTCCTCATCTCGCTGGCGGTGCCGAACAACTTCGGCGCCATCTATCCCAAGGAGATCGCCGAGAAGTTCGCCCCCGAGGTCAAGGTGACCGAGTACGTGGGGACCGGGCCCTTCAAGCTCGCCGAGTGGAAGCCCGACCAGTACATCCGCATGGTCCGGTTCGATGAGTACAAGTCGCGCAACGAGAAGCCGAACGGCTACGGCGGCGGCAAGACCGTGTACGTCGACGAGGTGCGCTTCCAGCCCGTGCCCGAGGTGGCGACCCGCGTCGCCCAGGTAGAGACGGGCGAGCTGGACTTCGCCGACGATCTGAACCTCGACGCCTACGACCGCCTGAGCAAGAACCCGAATCTCCGCCCGCTCGTCTCGAAGCCCTACTACTGGCTCGTCGCCGTCCTCAACAAGAAGGAAGGCCTGATGACGAACCAGAAGCTGCGCCAGGCGTGGCAAGCGGGCATCGACATCGAGCCGATCATGAAGAACGTGGCGGGCGGCCACACGGAGTTCTACCGGATGGACTCGAGCCTGATCCCTCCCGAGATTCCCGCATGGCATACGAGGCTCGCCGGGCTGCCCTGGAACGAGCGAAACAAGGGGAAGGTCAAGCGGCTCCTGCAGGAGGCCGGGTACAAGCGCGAGCCGATCCGCTTCATGACGACCCAGGAGTACAAGTGGATGTACGACTTCGCCTTGCTGACCAAGCAGCAACTCGAGGACGTCGGCTTCAACATCGACCTGCAGGTGGTGGACTGGGCGACGCTCGTCAAGCGACGCAACAACTCCAGGGAGTACGACGCCTTCACCACCGGCATCGGGGCCTTCTACGACCCGACCCACACCAACTTTCTCACCGCGAGCTGGCCGGGCTGGACCACCGACGAGGACATCCTGAAGCTCCAGGCCGAGCTGGCGCGCGAGACCGATCCGAAGAAGCGCATGGCGCTCTGGGAGCAGCAGACGCGGCAGTTCTACGAGAAGGTCCCGGTGATCCGCTACGGCGATCTCTTCGGGCTGCGCGCCATCCGGAACACCACGAAGGGCTTCAACGAGAAGACGGAGCGTATTCGCTTCTACAACGTGTGGGTCGAGAAGTAGCGGCGTGAGATCGCGGGCGCCGTCGTCCCGGCCGGCGCCCGCTCGCATCGCGTGACGGCCTACCTGATCCGACGGCTGCTGACGCTCGTCCCCGTGCTGGCGGTGGTCGTCACCGTCGTCTTTTTCCTCATTCACCTGATCCCCGGCGATCCGGTGAGCGTCATGCTCGGCCCCGACGCGACCCCCGCCCAGATCCAGGCGACTCGCCAGGCCCTCGGCCTCGATCGTCCCCTGCCCGAGCAGCTCTTCAAGTTCTATGCGCGCATCCTGCGCGGCGACCTCGGCCAGTCGTACTTCCTCGACCGCCCGGTGGTGACGGCGCTCCTGGAGCGGGCCGAGCCGACCATCGTGCTGACGTTCTCGGCGCTGTTCGTCGCGGTCCTGATCGGCGTGCCATCGGGAATCGTCGCGGCGGCCTACCCTGGCTCGCTCTGGGACCGCGTGCTGATGCTGAGCGCGCTCCTGGGTGTCTGCGTCCCGGGCTTCTGGCTGTCCTTGAACTTCATCTATCTGTTCGCGGTCCGGCTCGGCTGGTTGCCGGCCGCCGGTTACGCATCGGTCTTCGCGGACCCGGTCGCGGCGCTGCGCTACATGGTCCTGCCGGCGGTGTCCCTCGGCTTCAACCAGTCGGCGCTGATCGCCCGCATCAGCCGGTCGTGCATGCTGGAGGCGCTGCAGCAGGACTACGTCCGGACGGCGCGCGCGAAGGGTCTGTCGCAGGGCGTGGTCACGTGGGTCCACGCGTTCCGGAACGCGCTGGTCCCCGTCGTGACCGTCATCGGCATCACCATGGCGATCCTGATCGGCGGCGCCGTCGTCACCGAGATCGTCTTCAACATTCCTGGGCTCGGCCGCCTGATCATCTCGGCCGTGCTGCGCCGCGACTATCCGGTGGTGCAGGGCGTCATTCTGGTCACCGCGACGGCCTATGTGCTCATCAATCTGCTGGTGGACGTCCTCTACGTCTTCATCGACCCACGGATCCGCTATGGCTGAGGCCGCGGCGCGGCCCACGTGGCTCAAGCGTCTGGCGCGCAATCGGAACGTTGTCGTCGGTACGACGATCCTCGCCGGCGTGGTGCTCGCGGCGCTGCTCGCCGGCGTCATCTCGACCCACAACCCTCGACGCCTCAACCCGGCCGAGCGCCTGAAGGCGCCGAGCCTCGCGAATTACCTGGGCACCGACGAGTTCGGACGCGACGTCTACAGCCTGGTGCTGTACGGCGCCCAGGTCTCGCTGCTCGTCGGGGCAACGACGATGATCCTGACGTCGCTCTGGGGAATCGTGATCGGGCTGATCGCCGGATACTATCGGCGTCTCGACTTGGCGCTCATGCGCGTCATGGACGGCCTCATGGCCTTCCCCGCGATCCTGCTGGCGATCGCCCTGATGGCAGCCCGCGGCCCCGGGGTCGGGAACGTCATCTTCGCGCTCTCGGTCGTCTACACCCCGCGCACGGCCATGCTGATCCGGAGTACCGTGCTCAGCATCCGCGAGCTGGACTACGTCCAGGCGGCGCGCGCCCTCGGCCGGCGAGACCTCGCCATCGCGTTCCGCCACATCCTCCCGAACTGCGTGGGTCCGCTCCTCGTGCAGGCGAGCTTCATCTTCGCCTACGCCATTCTGGCCGAGGCGATCCTGGGCTTTCTCGGCGTCGGGGTGCCGCCCTACGTGCCGTCGTGGGGCAACGTCATCGCCAGCGGCAAGAACGTCATCCGGGAGGCGTTCTGGGTGAGCCTCTTCCCGGGCCTCGCCCTGACGCTCTCGGGCCTGAGCCTGAATCTGCTGGGCGACGGCCTTCGTGACGTGCTGGATCCGCGTTTGCGCGTACAGTAGACCGTACGGGAGGCGCCATGGCACTCGAGCAGGAGCTCAACGACACGCTGACGCGCGCGATCAAGGGGAAGGACGCGCGGACCGCCGACGTGGTGCGCATGATCAAGTCGAAGATCGGCGAGCGGCGCACCGCGAAGGGCTTCGCGGGCACCGTCGACGACGCGCTGGTCCTCGACGTGATCGGCGCCTACCGCAAGCAGCTCCAGAAGGCGCTGGTCGAGTTCGAAAAGGTGGGCGAGCGCGGCGCCGCCCACGCCGCCCAGCTGCGCTTCGAGCTCGAGTTTTGCGACCGCTATCTGCCGAAGGGCATGGACGAGGCGGCCGTGCGCGCCCTCGTCCGCGAACGCCTCGACGCGCTCAAGGTCGCAGACGCCAAGCAGGTGGGGCGCCTGGTCGGCGATGTCATGAAGACCCACAAGGGTCAGGTCGACGCGGCGGAGGTCAAGCGGATCGCCGAGGAGCTGCTGAAGGGGTAGCCCGAGCACGGCGCGGCCCCGNAGCGTTTCGATCATCTCGGAGCGGGCGGCTGGCCGAACGCGGAGCCGCCGGGCGCCGTCACCGCACCGGACGCTGAGACGCCCGCCGCACTTCGATGCGTGCTATCACCGGTGTCAGTCAAGCGGCGGGCGGCGCTGGGCCCACGGGCGCGCCGCTTCGAACGCCGCCGACGCTTGGAGCACCGTCAAGTCCGCGAAGCGGCGTCCGACGATCTGGAGGCCGACCGGCAATCCGGCCTGCGTGAATCCGGCCGGAACAGACGCGGCGGGCTGGCCCGTGAAGTTGAAGGGATAGCTGAACGAGGCCCAGCCGATCCAGTCCCACGCGTGCTGCCGCCAGTGATCAGGGTTCAGGCGCCCTACCGGGAACGCGGCGACGGACAGCGTCGGCGTCAGAAGGAGGTCGAACCTCTCGAAGAGTGGCCGCACGGTGTCCCAGTACGCGAGCTTCTGGCCCCGCGCCTCGACGTAGTCAACCATGCTGTAGCGCAGCCCGTCCTCGATGCATGCGACGAGCCCCGGGTCCATGCGGCCACGCCACTGGGGAAGATACTGAGCGTAATTGCCGGCCTCGTGAGCGCTCCAGAGACACCGGATCAGGTCGTGCGAGTCGGCGAAACCGGGCTTGATTTCCTCGACGACGCAGCCGAGATCCTCGAACGCCCGAACCGCCTGTCGCACCACGGAGGCGACTTCGTCGTCGACCGGGAGCCCGTTCAGGTCGGGACTGAACGCGACCTTGAGCCCCCTGATCCCGGCGTTCAGCTTTCCGACGTAGTCGTCGGGCGCGGCCTCGAGCGAGGTGCGATCCCACTCGTCCGCGCCGGCCATGACGGAAAGCATCAGCGCCGCGTCGGCCACCGTCCGCGTCATCGGGCCCATATGCGAGGCGTAGTCGTTGTTCGAGGCGGGCCACATCGGGACCCGCCCGAAGGAAGGTT
Organism: Candidatus Rokuibacteriota bacterium; assembly: GCA_003221635.1. Classification (GTDB taxonomy): domain Bacteria; phylum Methylomirabilota; class Methylomirabilia; order Rokubacteriales; family CSP1-6; genus AR31. The sequence continues at coordinate 15,999 of QHSR01000223.1, forward strand.
TGAGCCCGTAGATGCCACAGAACCCGCTGGGAATCCGGATCGACCCGGCGCCGTCCGAGCCCTGATGGATCGGCCCGAGCCCTGCCGCCGTCGCCGCGCCGGCGCCAGCGCTGGACCCACCGGTCGTCGTCTCCCTGTTCCAGGGGTTGCGCGTGATGCCCGTCAGCGGGCTGTCGCCGAGCCCTTTCCAGCCGAACTCCGGCGTCGTGGTCTTGCCCAGCATGACGCCGCCGGCCTGCTTGAGACGGCGAACGACCGGCGGGTCCACGTCCGGCACCCGGTGCTCGAAGATCGACGACCCGGACATCGTCCGGACACCCTTCGTCAGGTGCAGGTCCTTGATGGAAAAGGGTAGACCGTGAAGAGGGCCGCGCACCTCGCCCTTCATCACCGCCTGCTCGGCCTCGCGTGCCGCGGCGAGCGCCACGTCGGCGGTGACCGTGCAGAACGCGTTGACGATCGGGTTGAGGCGCTCGACGCGCTCGAGGACGGCGCGCGTCAGCTCCACGGGCGAAATCTGCCGCGCCCGGATCAGACGCGCGAGCTCGGTTGCTGGGGTGAAGCAGAAGTCCAGCGTCCGAGCGCGAGGTGCGGCAGCCCCGAGCGCTCGAAGGTGTCCACCGCGTCCTCCGCCGAGCAGACGAGCGGCTCGCCGTGGAGGTTGAACGAGGTGTTGAGCACGGCGCCGATCCCCGTCCGCCGCTCGAACTCACGGATGACGCGATAGTAGGACGGGTTCCACGCCTCGTCGAGGATATGAGCGCGCGCGGTGCCATCGTGAGGATGCAACGCCGCCACCAGCTCGTCACGTCGCTTCGGGTTGGTCGCGAACGCCAGCATCATGTACGGCGAGGCGAGCCCCTTGGGATTCACGAGATAGTCGGCCTCGCGCTCGCGGAGCACCGTCGGGGCGAAGGGCATCCAGAAGTCCCGACTCTTGATCATCCGGTTGATCACGCCGACCACCCGGTGGTCCGACGGGTTCGCGAGGATCGAGCGGTTGCCGAGCGCCCGCGCGCCGAACTCCATGCGACCGGCGCAGCGAGCGACGACACCGTCCGACACGAGCAAGTCGGCGATCTTCTCCTCGATCGCCGCATGCTCGCTCACGCGGTAGCGGGCGGCGAGGTCGCGCCCCCTGATCACCGCTTCGATCTCGGGATCGCGCACGTCGGGACCGAGATAGGCGGGTCCGAAGGCCGCCGGCGCCGGCGCGACGCCCGCGCGCGCGCAGGCGTCGAGGTAGCCGAGGTAGGCCGCGCCGACCGCGTTCGACTCGTCGCCGCACGACGGAAAGACGAAGAGATCGCCGAGCCAGCTCTCCTCGGCGATCAGCATGTTCGCCTTCACGTTCATGAAGACGCCGCCCCCGAGCGCCACCCGTTCACCGCCGTAGCGCTGGCGCGCCAGGCGCACCCAGCGCACCAGGGCTTCTTCGAGCATGTGCTGGGCGCCACCGGCGATGCCGTCGAAGCGGAGGCCGAGCGTCGCTTCGAGCATCGCCCGGTACAGAGGCCCGCGGCGCCGCCACTCGAAGCGGCACGGCGTCCCCTCCGTCATGGCGAACGTCGTGCCGAGCGCGGCGACGGCCCGCTCGGTCTCCCGGGCGGGCGCATAGGGCGCCAGCCCCATCACCTTGTACTCGTGCTCGCCGGGCTTCATGCCGAGCAGCAAGGTCACGAGGGTGTAGAACGAGCCCAGCGAGCCCGGGCCGCTCGGCGTCGCTTCGTGCCGGGTCAGGGCGACGCCGTTCGCGCTCGACACCGTCCCGCAGAGGCCGTCGCCCGAATTGTCGTTGGTGAGGACGAGCGCGTGTCGGCCGTCGAACGGCGAGCCGAAGTAGGCGGCGGCCGCATGACAGGTGTGGTGATCGACGAAGCTCACGCGCTCGTCCGCCAGGCGGAGATGGCTCGTCACGTGACCGCGTCGCTCCGCGTCGGTCATCGGCGCCTTGCCAGGGGCCGGATCGAGCAGACCGAGCTTCGCGCCAAGCTTCCGCGCGCGACCCGTCAGCCCGCGCCGCGGCGCCTCGAGACCGACCGCGTAGTACCGGTGCCGGTAGGCCTCGTCGCGCATCACCCGGTTCATCCATTCGTAGGACGGGATGCGGGTTCCGGCGAGGACGACACGGTCGATCGCGCCTGGGGTCAGGGCGAGCTCGCGCAGCAGCGCGTCGATCGCGCGCCGAGGGTAGCCGGCGTCGTTTTTCAGGCGGGAGAAACGCTCCTCGGAGGCGCAGCCCACGATCTCGCCGTCCCTGAGGATGGTGGCGGTCGCGCAGTGGGTCTCACTGATGCCCAGGACGATCACGACCCGACGATCATAACAGCAAACCCCCTACGCCCTGAGCCACTGACCGACCGCCTGGCAGGGCGGCGGACCGAGGCCGGGCGCGGGGCGGGGAGGGGTCGACGCGACCCGTTCCCTCCAAGCGTCGACGTGTGCATCCGCGCAGGGTGGAGCCCAGCCGCGACGGGCAAAGCGGACGCGTGCCGCGTGGTCGCGCGACCCCTCCCCGCCCCGCGCCCGGCCTCGGTCCGCCGTCGTGAGCTAGCCGCGGAGGGTCCGCATGACGTCTTCGTTCGCGAACACGTCGCGCGGATGACCCTGGAAGATGATCTCGCCGCGATCGATCGCGTAGAGCCGGTCGGCCACTCGCGTCGCGTTCACCAGATTAGACTCGGCGATGAGGACCGAGATGCCCATCGCCTTGATCGCCCTCACCGCCTCGATGAATCGCGTGACGACGAGGGGCGCCAGCCCTTCGAACGGCTCGTCGAGCAGCAGGACCGAGGGCGCGAGCGACATGGCCCGCGTGATCGCGACCATCTTTTTCTGGCCGCCGGAGAGGTGGAGCCCCCGGCGCGTCATGAACCCCTTGACCTCCGGAAACAGGGCGAAGACTCGCTCGTCGAGTCCACGCCTCGCCGCCGCGCGCGGGTTCGCGAGCCAGCTCGTGATCTGGAAGTTCTCCTCTACGGAGAGATCCGGAAAGATGCCGCAGTCCTCGGGCGCGTAGCCGATTCCCAGCAGCGCGCGCTGGTGCGCCGGCAAGCGCGTGATATCCCGTTCCCGGAACGCGACGCGGCCGGAGCGCACCGGGAGGAGCCCCATGATGCTATCGATCGTCGTGGTTTTTCCGGCGCCGTTCCGGCCGACCAGACAGATCGCCTCCCTGTCTGCGACCCGCAACGAGACCTCGCGCAGGATCTGGGCCGCCCCCCGGAAGGTGTTGATCCGATCGAGCTCGAGCATCGGGGCGGCCATCAGCGCGTCTGCGTCGTGCCGATCAGTGTCGTCGTGACCGCCTCGTTGCGCCGGATCTCGTCCGGTGTCCCGTCGGCGAGGATCGTCCCCTGATGCATCGCGACGATCCGGTCCGAGTAGTTGAAGACGACGTCCATGTCATGCTCGATGATCGCCGCCGAGATGCCCCTCGACCGGACGACCGAGGTGACCGTGTCCATGATCGGCGCCTTCTCGCGCGTGCTGACGCCGCTCGTCGGCTCGTCGAGGAAGAGGAGCTTCGGGCGGAGCGCGTAGGCGACGGCCACGTCGAGCAGCTTCCGCTCCCCCTGCGAGACGCCCCCCGCGAGCATGCGCCCCTTCGCCTCGAGCCCGAACAGGCGCAGGATCTCGGCCGCCTCGTCCCAGACCGCGGAGGCGGTCGGGGCGAGCGCGACGAGATTGGCGATCTTGCCCTCGCGCGAGAAGATCGTGAGCGCGACGTTGTCGAGCGCGGTGAGCTGGTCGAAGAGGTTCACCAGCTGGAAGCTCCGCGCGATGCCGGCCTTGATGCGCCCGTGCACGGACTGGCGGGTGACGTCCGCGTCGCGGAACAGGATCTGGCCCCCGTCGGGCCGGAAGAGCCCGGAGATCAGGTTCACGAGCGTCGTCTTGCCGGCGCCGTTCGAGCCGATCAGGGCGAGGACCTCGCGCTCCTCGACGGTGAAGTTCACGTGGTCAACGGCGTGCGTGTCGCCGAACCACTTCACGAGGTCCTTCGTGACCAGGAGGCTCACCTCAGTCCCTCCGCTGAAACCGCGCCGCGAGCTTCCCGGCGGTCCCGACGATCCCGGTGGGCAGCGAGAGCACCAGCACGACCAGCACGGCACCGAGCAGCAGCTGCCAGTACACCGTGTAGCCGACCGCGTACGTCTTCAGATAGTTGAACACGATCGCGCCGATGATGGGCCCGGCGAACGAGCGGAAGCCACCGAGCACCGTCATGAAGACGATCTCGCCCGAGAAGGTCCAGTGCATGATGTCGGGCGTCGTCAACCCGTTCAGCGGCACCCACAGGGCGCCCGCCAGCCCCGTGAAGACACCCGAGACGAGGAACGCCACCCAGCGGTAACGCCAGATCCGGACGCCGACGAACTCCGCTCGGGTCTCGTTGTCGCGGATGGCCTGGAGCGCCATCCCGAAGGGCGAGTTCACGATCACCCACATGAGCGCGGCGCAGACGCAGAACATGATGAGCACGTAGTAGTAGTACGCGTGGGACATGAACGCGGTCTTGTCCCCCGCCCCGGTCACCAGCCCACCGAAGAGCGAGGGGGTCGGGACCCGCAAACCGTCGGTCCCGCCCGTCACCCAGAAGAACTTGAAGGCGAGCGACCACAGCACCTGCGAGAGCGCCAGCGTGAGGATGCCGAAGAAGATCCGCGTGTACCGGACGCAGACGACGCCGAAGAGCGCGGTGATCAGCACCGAGGCGGCGATCGCTCCCACCAGGAAGAGCTCCATCGAGCCGACCCTGAGATATTTGACCATCAGCGCGACCGCGTACGCGCCCACGCCGAAGTAGGCCGAGTGGCCGAACGACAGGAGCCCCGTGTAGCCCAGGAGCAGGTTGAAGCCGAGCGCGCCGATCGCCATGACGAGCCCGTAGGCGAGGAGGATCGCGCCATACGGCGGGAAGATCAGCGGGACGAGCGCCAGGAGGACGGCGACCGCCACCGCGAT
>QHSR01000053.1 GCA_003221635.1 Candidatus Rokuibacteriota bacterium
GATGGCCTTGCCGTCGGGGTCGCGCAGCGCGGAGGCGTTCAGGCTCGTGGGGATGACCTCGCCGCTCGCACTGCGAGGGTTCAGGACCACGTTCCGCATGACACCCCGCTCGACCACTTCGCGCAGCGCCGCGGTGAACTCGCGCGTTTCCTCGGGGCTGATGAAGCGCGAGAGCGACTGCTCGAGCACCTCGTCTTGACGGAACCCGAGCAGCTGGGAGACGGCAGCGTTGGCCCGCAAGATCTTGCCTTCGAGGTCGGAGACGAACACCGGGTCCGGGGCGTTGGCGATGATGATGTCGGCATCCAGCGAGCCGCGCCATTTCGCGCCTCTGCCGTCGCCCTTGACCATGCCCGGTTGCGTCACGAGTTCAGGCCGTCTAGCCATTTCGGACCCCCTTCACAGATCGGCGGCGCCGAAGTCGGGCAACGCAGATCCTTCTCCCGATCGCTTGATCCGCTGCTGCCGAGTGGCGAACGTCGCTCTCGTCGCCCTCATCCCGCCGGGGCCAGCTGACCTCAGGTAGTGCCCGGATTGTTGCCTCGGGGAAACCCCTATAAGTGATGCGGAGTGTTGACCGGGTGGCGGGACTTGTCAAGTGACGAAAGTTGTACTCCGGCCACGTAGATCCTCGGTCGGGGCAAGGACGCCGAGTGCGAGCTGAATCGAGATGTAGTAGCCTGCTGGCGGATGGGAGGTGCGACATGGCGCGCGACGGCTATCTGATCCTCGACAGCGACCTTCACATGATGGAGCCGGACGATCTCTGGGCCCGCTATCTCGAAGGGCCACATCGAACGAGCCCGCCGCAGTTCTTCGGCGGGCAGCAGCGGACACTCAGCGAGAGCTCCGAGGACAAAGGCAACGCCGATACCATCATGGGGATGGAAGTCCAGGGGCTGGCGATTCCCGCGCATGGCAAGGCCACGGCGGCCACCGCGTCCAGCCGCGAGCTGCGGCGCCGGAGCCGCGCGCGGCACCCACACTTCCAGGTCGCGCGCGGGCGCGGCTTCGACCCGGACTCGACGCTGACCGCGATGGATATCGAGGGCGTCGACGTCGCCGTCATGTACGGCACGCGCGGGCGGCAGATCTTGATGCACGACGACCTCGCGCCGGACTACGCGGCGGCGCTGGCGCGTGCCTACAACAACTGGGCGCACGACTATTGCCGGAGCCAGCCGACGCGGCTGAAGTTCGCCGCCCAGGTGGCGATGCACAGCATCCCGGCCGCAATCGAAGAGGCGCGCCGGTGCGTCAGGGAGCTTGGCGCCGTCGCCATCATCGGCACCCCGAACCCGGTCAACGGCCAGCATCTGCACGACGAGGCGTGCGAGCCGCTGTGGAGTGCCTTGGAGGAGCTCGACGTGCCGATCGGATTTCATCCGACCGGCAACACCTCGCTCAAGGACGATGCCGGGCGGCGCTTCGTCGGCCACGCCAACTTCCACCCGATCGCCCATGCCATTCGCAATCCGGTCGAGCTGATGGGGGCCATCGCCAGCATGACCACCGGGGGCATCCTCGAGCGACACCCCCGGCTCCGCTGCGCCTTCCTCGAAGGCACCGCCGGATGGCTCTACTGGTGGCTCTGGCGGCTCGATGACCAGTGGGAGAAGTTCGGCCCCGGCTGCGAGCATCAGCTCTCGATGCTGCCCAGCGAGTACTTCAAGCGCCAGTGCTACATCGCGCTGGATGTGGACGAGGAGCCGGCGGTCGACGTCGTCAACAAGATGGGAGCCGACTTCTTCGTGGTCTCGACCGATTATCCGCATTCCGACGGCGCGTTTCCCGAGGCGATGGAGCAGTTTCTCGGACTGCCGTTCCGCGACGAGGTCCGCCGCAAGATCCTCTGGGACAACTGCGCGCGCCTCTACAACATCGAGACGCCGACGGCCGCCTTGACGAAGGACGCCCACCGCGTCCCCGCGGCCCTCGACTAGGAATCCGAGCATGATCACACAATTCGGCAGCCTGTTCGCGGGCCACGTCGATCTGGACGACGAGGGGTTGGACGGCACGCCGGCGAACGACCGCTGGCTTTCCGACGAGCGTCTGGCGACGGTGTTTCCGAAGAGCGAGGCCATCGCGAAATTAATGGATCGGAGGGGCTACGACACCTTCTGGCTGGCCGAGCATCACTTCCAGCGCGAAGGGTACGAGTGCATCCCGAACATCCTGCTGCTGGCCCTGCACCTCTGCCACATCACGAAGAACATCAAGATCGGTTGCGGCTTCAACATCGCGCCGATGTGGCACCCGCTCCGGGTGGCCGAGGACTACGCCACCGTCGACCGGCTGACCGGGGGCCGGGTCATCTTCGGCGTCGGGCGCGGCTACCACACGCGCGAGGTCGAGACCTTCGGCGCGCCGCTGCTCGATCAGGACGCCAACCGGGAGCTGTTCGAGGAGCAGGTCGAGATCATTTTCAAATCGTTCAACCAGCGCGCCTTTTCGCACCACGGCAAGTACTACACGC
>QHSR01000224.1:0-501 GCA_003221635.1 Candidatus Rokuibacteriota bacterium
CGCCGAGAGCAGCATCGACCTCGAGAGCACGCTGCGGGTGGCGAGGGAGCACAAGGGCCTCATCAAGGGGATCAAGGCGCGCATGGTCTCACCCGCGCTGGAGATCTTCGGGATGGAGATGCCCCGCCTGGCCAAGCGCGCGGCGCGGGAGAGCGGACTGCCGCTCATGGTCCACATCGGCGACACCACCAAGCGGTACGACCCCAACGTGATCCGCGAGCTGCTCCCGCTGCTGGAGCCGGGCGACATCGTGACGCATCTGTTCACCGCCAATCCCGGCGGGGTCCTCGACGCCAACGGCAAGCTTGTGCCGGAGGCCAAGGAGCTCGCCGCGCGCGGCGTGTGGCTCGACACCGCCCACGGCCGCATGAACTTCGGCTTCAACGTGGGCCGCCGGGTGCTCGACCAGGGCTTGATGCCTCACTGCATCAGCACCGACCTCACCATTCCGGGCCGGCTCAACACCGTGCACAGCATGGTGGAGATCATGGCGCGCTTCCT